>NC_015259.1:943797-1252594 GCF_000192745.1 Polymorphum gilvum SL003B-26A1 | reverse complement strand
GTCAGCCAGGGGGCATCGGACAGGGAGCGCATGGCGGCCTATTCGAACCGGCCGGGAACGAACACGCCGTCGCGTATCTCGGCCGGCCTGTACTCCAGCCCTTCCGGCGACTTGTCGAACGAGGCCATCAGGCCGAGGCTGATGCTGACCAGCACCGCGCCGACGATGACCAGCCAGGCAATCGGCCCCTTGCGCCAGTTTTCGGAGGTCTGCTCCTTTTTCGACACCCAGAGCCAGAGCGCGTAGAACGCGAAAGGCAGCAGGAACAGGACGAGGTGGGTGAAAATAACGCGGACCATCAGCCGTACACCGTCTCATAGAGCGACCGGACGATGCCTGCGGTCACGCCCCAGATGAAGCGGTTCTGGAACGGCATGGCATAGAAATACCGCTGCTTCCCCTGCCATTCGCGGCTCTGGCGCAGGTGATTGGCCGGATTCATCAGGAAATCGAGCGGAACCTCGAACACGTCGGCAACCTCGTTCGGATTCGGGCGAGGCCGGATCGCGGGATCCAGGATGCCGATGACGGGCACGACCCGATAGCCGGACCCGGTGAGATAGGGACACAGCCGGCCGACGGTTTCCACCGCCGAGGCCTCGATACCGACTTCCTCGAAGGTTTCCCGGATCGCCGCGGCCTCCGGGCCGGCATCCTGCGGATCGATCTTGCCGCCCGGAAACGCCACCTGGCCGGCATGGGCCTGCAGGTGGTCCGTCCGGAGCGTCAACAGGACCGTCGCCCGGTCGCCCCGGTCGACGATAGGGATTAGAACGGCAGCGTCGCGCGGTGGTCCGGACCATGTCGCATAGGGCCCAAGGTCGGGATTGAGAATATGGTCACCCGTATCGCGGGGCGGATGCACGGGAATGCGCCGGGATGCCCGTTCGCGGAAATCCGCGACGGAGAATGCCGCCCTCTCGCAGGTTGAAGCGTTGTCTTCGATGATCGTCACGAATCCTTGCCGTTCCTCTCGTCGTCCGGGGGCAACGGCTCGACCGGGAAAAACACGCCGCCGCTCCAGACCCCTGTCCGCACTATGCCATCGACATCATGGTCGACAAAATCCTCTGCCAGTTCATAGAGCAACGGCCGGTTGAGCCGTGCCTCGAGCCGGCCACGAACCAGGATATAGGGTTTCAGGCCATCGTTTTCAGGATCGCGGTCAAACCGCAGCGGATGCTCGCCCCCGATCCGAACCACGTCGCCGACATTGGTGCGCACCGTCAGGACCTGCAAGTCGCCGCGTCCCTCGCGATGGAGTTCGACGCCGACGAATGGCGCGTCGTCCACCCGGATGCCGACCTTTTCCACAGGGGTCACGAGATAGTGACGACCGTCCGCATCGCAACGCAGGACCGATGCGAACAGGCGGACGAGCGCCTCGCGCCTGATTTCTGAGCCCATGTAGTGCCAGCTGCCGTCCGAGGCGATGCGCATGTCCAGGTCGCCGCAAAAGGGCGGATTCCACCTGTCGACCGGAGGCTTGGTCCGCCCGTTCGTGCCGGCGCGGGCGATCAGAGCCGCCAGGGCGGGCGACAGGTCCGTGATGGTGTCGAGCGGCTTTTCCGACATTGCCTGCGTCCTGTTCCGGTGGCCTGCCATGATTCCGCCGCGCTGACGGCCTGTGATCCGAGCCGGGAACGGTGGCCGTATGGGGTGCAGGCGCTCCGATCGCGATAAATAGCGGCTTATCTCTGACGGGATATGGTGTCAAACTTCGACGGGATATGGTGTCAAACTTCGCGGATCGCACCTGACGCAGCACACCCGTCCCGACAGCGAAGCGCGTCCGGCGGGACCGCTTGTTGGAATACCGGCGTGGAACCAGGGTTGAAACAGCAAAGGTCGACCATGAGCGCAATGAGCCCCAGCCCCGAGCTAGACCCGGCACGGATCGTCCAGGACGCGGAAGCGGCCGTCGAGAAGATCAATCAGGCCCGTACGGACATCGCCCGCGTCATCTTCGGCCAGGAAGACGTGGTCGAGCGAACGCTGGTCACCATCCTGTCCGGGGGACACGGCCTGCTGGTCGGCGTTCCCGGCCTGGCCAAGACGAAGCTGGTCGACACGCTCGGCACGGTCCTCGGCCTCAACGCACGTCGGATCCAGTTCACGCCCGACCTCATGCCCTCCGACATCCTCGGCGCAGAGGTCATGGAGCAGGCCGCCGACGGCAGCCGCGCGTTCCGTTTCATTCCCGGACCGGTCTTTTCCCAACTGCTGATGGCCGACGAGATCAACCGCGCCAGCCCGCGCACCCAGTCGGCCCTGCTTCAGGCCATGCAGGAATACCACGTCACGGTTGCCGGCCACCCGCATGACCTGCCGCGGCCGTTCCACGTCCTGGCGACGCAGAATCCGCTCGAGCAGGAAGGCACCTATCCGCTGCCGGAAGCCCAACTCGACCGGTTCCTGATGCAGATCGACGTTCACTATCCGGACCTGGAAGCCGAGCGGCGGATCCTGCTGGAGACGACCGGAGCATCGGAAGCAAAGCCCCGGACCGTCATCCAGCCCGAGGAGTTGCAGGCCTTCCAGCAACTGGTCCGGCGCATGCCGGTCGGAGAATCCGTCGTCGAGGCCATCCTCCGCCTGGTCCGCTCCGCCCGTCCGGCGGAGAGCGGCGGAGACGACGACATCACGCGCCTGATCGCCTGGGGTCCCGGCCCCCGGGCGAGCCAGGCGCTGATGCTGACCGTGCGCGCGCGAGCCCTTGTCGAAGGGCGGTTGTCCCCGTCGATCGACGACGTTCTGGCCCTTGCCGAGCCGGTCCTGCAGCACCGCATGGCCCTGACCTTCTCAGCGCGGGCCGACGGCCATTCGATCCGTGACGTGATCGCCAGGGTCAAGGCGCGGATCGGTTAGACCAAGAGAGGCAAATGGCAACGGAACAATCCGGCCCGACCATCGACACGGAGACCTGGCCAGGAATTCTGGGACAGGCCCGCACCGTTGCGGAGGCACTGCCGGACCTGCTTGCCGAGGCCCGGCAGGTCGGAAATTCCGTCGTGTCCGGATGGCACGGCCGGCGGCGATCAGGTCCGGGCGAGAGCTTCTGGCAGTTCCGGCCCTTCGTCATGGGAGAACCGGCGAAACGGATCGACTGGCGCCGCTCGGCCCGCGACGATCACCTGTACGTGCGCGAGCGGGAATGGGAAGCCGCCCATACCATCTGGCTGTGGGCAGACCTGACGGCATCCATGGCGTTCCGCTCCCGTCTGGCTCAGGTCACCAAGCGTGACCGCGCCCTCGTGCTGCTGCTGGCCGTCGCCGACATGCTGGCCAACACGGGAGAACGGATCGGTCTACCCGGTCTGACCCGTCCTTTCGCCGATCGCAACGCCGCCGAACGGATCGCCGACGCCCTTACCCATCTCGCCGGGCCGGTCGCCTTGCCGGACACCTCGGCGGTCCGACGCTTTTCCGATGTCGTCCTCATTGCGGACTTCCTGGATCCGATCGATCAGATCGCCGCCTGGGTCGGCCGCGTCGCCGGGACCGGCGCAAGGGGACATCTGGTGCAGGTTCTGGATCCGATCGAGGAAACATTCCCGTTCGACGGCCGGGTCGAGTTCCGCGACCCGGAACACGGCATCCGCTTGACCACAGGCCGGGCCGAAGGCTGGCGCGAGGCCTACAAGGACCGTCTGGAGGCCCAGAAGGCCGGGCTCAAGGATATCGCCGCGCGCGCCGGTTGGACCTACATCCTCCATCACACGGATCGGCCGGCCTCCGAACCGCTGCTGCTCCTGCACAGCCGACTGTCCGGCGCTCCGGCGGCCCTCCTGCGGGGAGGCGAATAGCCATGCTGGGCCTGCCGCTCGCCTTTGCCTCGCCGATGATCCTGTCGGCCCTGCTGCTGCTTCCGGTCATCTGGCTCCTGCTGCGCCTGACCCCGCCGCGGCCGCGCGAGATCACGTTTCCGCCGACGCGTCTGCTCCTCGACATCGAGAAGCGCGAGGAAACGCCCCAGCGCAGTCCCTGGTGGCTGACGCTTCTGAGGCTTCTGCTCGCCGCCATCCTCATTCTTGCCCTTGCCGGCCCGATCTGGCGACCTACGGAAGAAACCGCGTGGAGGCCGGGACCGCTGTGGCTGCTCGTCGACAACGGCTGGACCTCCGCGAAGGGATGGGACGTGCAGATGGCGGCGGCCGAGCGCATCCTTGCGCGTGCGGCAAGCGAGGGAAACCCCGTCGCTCTGGTCGCGACCGCAGACGGTGTCGGTCAGCCGCTCGACCCCGTCGCGGCCGATATCGCCCTTGAAAGGTTGCGCGCCCTGCAGCCCCGCCCCTGGGACAGGGAACGAAATGCCCTCACCCTGGCCCTGCGCAAATCCGCGCGAGAAGTACCGCCGGCAATGGCGATCTGGCTGACCGACGGTTTGCAGGACGGTTCGGGCGGCGCCTTCCAGAGGGATCTCGCCGAAACGCTTGGCGACACGCCTCTGACGGTGTTCACGGGACTTCAGACGCCCCTGGGCCTCAAAGGTCTCGCGAACACCGGCGACGCCCTGACCGTCACAGCGATCCGCGGCGACGAGGACGGCCCACGCACCGTGACCGCGCGCGCCCTCGACCTCAAGGGCCTGACGATCAGCGAGCGGACGGCTGAATTTGGGCCCTCGGACAAGACCGTCGACCTGACGTTCGACCTGCCGACCGAACTGAGAAACGATATAGCGCGGGTGGAAATCGTCGGCGAGACCGCCGCTGGCGCCTTGCAGCTCGTGGATGACAGCTGGCGCCGCAGGACCGTCGGCCTGATATCAGGCGCGGCGGCCGATCTCGCCCAGCCGCTGCTGTCGCCGATCTACTATCTTCAAAGGGCCCTTTCGCCGTTCGCCGACCTTCGCATCCCGAGGCAACCGGACCTGTCGCTATCGGTCCCGCAGTTGCTGGAAGAGGGCGTGTCGGTGGTCATGCTGGCCGACGTCGGGCGGCTGCCCGACCCGGTTGCGCAGGACCTCGACCGATGGATCCGCGACGGCGGCCTTCTGGTCCGCTTCGCGGGTCCGCGGACGGCCGGGGGAACCGATGACCTGTTGCCGGTCGGCCTGCGCGCGGGCGACCGCTCGCTCGGCGGCAGCCTGTCCTGGGAAGAGCCGCAACGCCTCGCGGCGTTTTCGGCAACCTCGCCGTTTGCCGGGCAGCCGATCCCCGGTGACGTCGTTGTCAACAGGCAGGTGCTCGCCGAACCGACGGCCGACCTGACTGACCGGACGTGGGCGGCGCTCGCGGATGGAACGCCGCTCGTTACCGCGGCCGGACGGGGCCGGGGAATGGTTGTGTTCTTCCACGTCACCGCCGACACGACATGGTCGAACCTGCCGCTGTCGGGGACGTTCGTGGACCTGCTGCGCCGGATCGTCGCCCTGTCCGGAACGCAACAGGCCGAAACCGGAGGGCTGCTCGAAGGCGGAGTCGAGGAGCAGAACCTGCTGCCACCCCTTCGCCTGCTCGACGGATACGGCCGCTTCGGGCCGCCACCCGCAGACGTGACGCCAATCCCGGCGCAGGCCTTTTCGGAAACCCTGGCCAGTCGAAGGTCGCCTCCGGGGCTGTATGGATCCGACGACGGCTTCCGGGCCCTCAATCTGCTGCGCGTCGATGCAACGCTTGCAGCCCTCGGCCCGCAGACGATGGCCGGCAATGTGGACCTGCGCCCCTACGCGACCAGCGTGCCCGTCGACCTGCGAGCCGGCCTGTTCGGGCTCGCTTTCCTGCTGCTGATCGCGGATGCGGTGGCGATCATCCTGCTTGCCGGTCTCGTCAGCCGCCTGCGCCTTCGCCGCGCCGCCGCCGCAGGTGTGGTCGTCACGCTGTCAGCCTTGCTCCTGGCGAACGAAAGCCGCGCCCAGGAAACATCGGATGACATGCGCGCTCTCGAGGCAACGCTGGAAACGCGCCTCGCGTTCGTGCTGACCGGCAATCCGGAGATCGACGACGCAAGCAGGACGGGCCTTTCGGGACTGAGCCGTTTCCTCGCCGACCGTACCGCCCTCGAACCCGGAGATCCGATCGGCGTCGACCTGTCGGTCGACGAACTGGCCTTCTTCTCGCTTCTCTACTGGCCGATCGATCCGGCCGCCGCCAAGCCGGACGCCCGGTCCATGGCCCGCATCGACGCCTTCATGCGCAACGGCGGCACCATCTTGTTCGACACCCGCGATCACATCACCGCGACGACAACCGGGTTCGGCAGCACACCGGCGACGCTCAAGCTGCGCGAGATCCTCGAAGGCCTCGATGTGCCGCCGCTGGAACCCGTGCCGCCGGACCACGTGCTGACCAAGGCTTTCTATCTGCTAGAGACCTTTCCCGGCCGGTACGACACCAGTCCGCTTTGGGTGGAGGCAAGCGAAGAGCTCGGCGGGCAGGGCGGACGCCCCGTCAGGGCCGGCGATGGCGTGACGCCGATCATGATCACCGGGAACGACTTCGCCGCCGCATGGGCCGTCGACGCAAACGGCGCCTACCTCTATCCGACGGTGCCCAACGACCCGGTGCAGCGCGACTACGCGTTCCGGGCCGGCGTGAACATCGTGATGTACAGCCTCACCGGCAACTACAAGGCCGATCAGGTCCACGTTCCGGCTCTCCTGGAAAGGCTCGGCCAATGAGGGAGGACGCCCTATGATCTGGTCCGTCTCCTTTTCCCCCCTGGTGCCGCTTGCCGTTCTGCTGGCTGGTGCAGCCGTCGCCCTGGTGCTGTCGGCTCTCGGCGGGGTCATGCGCATGCGCGGCTGGCTGTTGCGCGCGCTCGCCATGGCGCTCGTCCTTCTGGCGCTCGCGAACCCTGCGGTCGAGCGCGAAGACCGCGAACCCCTGTCGAGCGTCGTTGCCCTGGTCGTCGACAAGAGCCAGAGCCAAACGCTGGCGGACCGCACGACGACCGCCGCAGCCGCAGCCGAAACCTTGAAGGAACGCATCGCCGCCCTGCCGGGATTTGAACTGCGCGTCATCGAAGCTCAGAGTTCTACCGGATCGGACGGAACCGCACTCTTCGGCGCGCTTTCGGACGGCCTGTCGGACGTCTCCCCGGACAGGATCGGCGGAGCGGTCCTAATCACCGACGGCCAGGTTCACGACGTTCCGGCGAACGCATCGGCTCTCGGGTTCAACGCACCCGTACACGCCCTAGTGACGGGGACGGCGGACGAGTTCGACCGCCGGCTGGCGCTTCAACGTGCACCGCGCTTCGGCCTCGTCGGATCCGAACAGGTCGTTACTCTCCGCCTCGCCGACAGCGGTGCGGCCCAGGGCGAAACAGATCTGGTCCGCATCGACGTCCGGCGCGATGGCGAAACCGTCTCCCAACGGTTCGTCTCCCCCGGACAGACGATCGATATCCCGGTCGACATCGCCCACGGCGGCAACAACATCTTCGAGTTCGAGGCCGAATCGCTTGCCGGCGAACTCACCACCGTGAACAACCGCGTGGTCGTCACCATCGACGGCATCCGGGAGAACCTGCGGGTCCTGCTGGTTTCTGGCTCGCCGCACGCCGGCGAACGCACCTGGCGGAACCTGCTCAAGTCGGACGCGTCGGTCGATCTGGTTCACTTCACCATCCTGCGCCCGCCGGAAAAGCAGGATGGCACGCCGATCAGCGAACTGTCCCTGATCGCCTTTCCGACCCGGGAGCTGTTTTCGGTCAAGATCGACGAGTTCGACCTCATCATCTTCGACCGTTACGAGCGCCGCGGCGTGCTGCCGATGCTTTATTTCGACAACATAGCCCGCTACGTGCGCGAAGGCGGCGCGGTATTGATCGCCGGTGGGCCGGACTATGCCGAAGGCGGCAGCCTCTACCGCACGCCCTTGGCCCCTATTCTGCCTGCCCGCCCGACCGGCCGGGTCATCGAACGTCCCTTCCATGCGCAGATCTCGGATCTCGGCGATCGTCATCCCGTTACCAGGGGCCTGCCCGGCGGCCGGTCGGACCCGCCGGACTGGAGCCGCTGGTTCCGCGCCGTGGACGCCGAAGTGACCGCTGGCGAAGTCCTCATGACCGGGCCCGACCAATCGCCGCTGCTCGTCCTCAACCGTGAGGAGGAGGGCCGCGTCGCATTGCTGCTGTCCGATCATGTCTGGCTTTGGGCGCGCGGCTTCGAAGGAGGCGGTCCCCATGTCCCGCTCCTGCGCCGCCTCGCCCACTGGCTGATGAAGGAACCCGATCTCGAGGAGGAAGCGCTGCGTCTGTCGATGCGTGGCTCGGAGCTCGTGGTCGAACGGCAAACGCTCGAGGCAGAGGTCACCGACGCGACCGTGACCGCACCGAGCGGTCGCGACACTCGCCTGACCTTCTCCGAAAGCGAGCCGGGCCTGTGGCGGGCGAGCATGCCGACGACGGAACTGGGCCTCTACACGGTCACCGATGGGTCGCGCACCACGCTCATTCACGTCGGTCCCCAGAACCCGCGGGAGTTCGCGGACGTGCTCTCGACGACCGAGCGCCTTGCGCCTGTGACCGCGGCCACCGGCGGCAGCGCGACGCGCCTGCGCGACGTCGGCGGCGACCTCTCGGTGCCGCGGATCGTCCCTCTCAAGCGCGCCGCGGACTTTTCCGGCAACGGCTGGATCGGCCTGCGCACCACCGAGGCCAGCATCCTGAAAGGCATAGACCGCTATCCGCTGTTCATCGGGCTTTTCGGCCTGGCACTGCTGCTCGGCGCACTCTCCCTCGTCTGGTACCGGGAAGGCCGGTGACGCCCGGCGCTCAACGCCCGCCGCGCACGGGTCCGCTCGGGACATCAGCGCCGTTGAGCGTCGCAATCAGCAGCCGCGCCGGATCGACAGGACCGGGAAGGGTGATCCGCCCGAACGACACCGGCAGGAAGCCCAGCGGCCCATAGTAGGGCGGATCGCCGACGAGAAGCACCGCCGTCTCACCTTGCCGGCTGGCGGCGTCGAGGGCGGTCCGCAACAGCAGCTTGCCGAGGCCGCGGTTCTTGAACTCTGGCGCAACCGTCAGCGGCCCGAGAAGCATGGCCGGCGTTTCGCCGATGCGGATCGGCGTCAACCGCACGGACCCGACGACCTCGTCTCCGGCAAGGCCGACGAAACTGAGTGCCGGATCGTGCGGAATGCCTTCGCGAATGCGGAAGGCGGTGCGGGCAAAACGGCCCGGACCGAAGGCTACGGATTGAAGATTTTCGACGGCGGCATCATCGGCCGGCACTTCGAGGCGGACAAACCAGTTGATCGGTTTCATGGCGAGCAGGTTCCTGGCAGACGTCGACGGATCGGCGCCTGTGCCTTCGGCCTGACCTCGGAACGGGTTGCGGGTCAGATGGCGAAACCACGGCGCGACAACACGGACGGGGCAATGTCCCGTCGGCACCGTCGTCGTCGCTGGTCAAAACATCCGAACACGATCGTCAATCCGCTCACGCATGCCCTTAGCGGCAGCGTCGACGCCGATACCACGCGCCGTGGTCGCAGGTCCACAAAAATCACTGTCACGGCACGGCAACCAAGTGCTTTCCGAAACCGTTCACCATGAACGAACGGTGCATTCAACCGGTTGCGTCGCGGTGTCTGCGGACCAGATAAGGAGTAAGCAAGAGAGGAGAGCGACATGGGACTGCTGGTCGACGGCGTCTGGAAGGACACGTGGTACGATACAAAGAAGACCGGCGGACGATTCGTCCGCCAGGACTCGTCATTCCGGAACTGGATCACGGCGGACGGCTCTCCCGGACCGACCGGAACCGGCGGCTTCAAGGCCGAACGCGGCCGGTACCACCTCTACGTTTCGCTTGCCTGCCCCTGGGCGCACCGCACACTCATTTTCAGGACGCTGAAGCGCCTCGAGACCGCCATCGATGTGTCCGCCGTCGACCCCCTGATGCTGGAAAACGGCTGGACCTTCTCCACCCCTGAACCGGTCAACGGCGCCAGCCATGTCTGGCAAATCTACACGGCCGCCGATCCAGGCTACAGCGGTCGCGCGACCGTTCCCATCCTCTGGGACAAGAAGACGGGAACGATCGTCAGCAACGAATCCTCGGAAATCATCCGCATGTTCAATTCGGCCTTCGATCACCTCACCGGCTCGAAGGAGGACTACTATCCGGTCGCCCTGCGCCCGGACATCGACGAGATCAACGAGACCGTTTATGAAAATGTGAACAATGGCGTCTACAAGGCCGGCTTCGCGACCGGGCAGCCGGCCTATGACGAGGCCGTCTCAGCGCTTTTCGAAACGCTCGACCGATTGGAAGAACGGCTGTCCCACCAGCGTTATCTCGTCGGCGACCGCATCACCGAGGCCGACTGGCGCCTGTTCACGACGCTGGTCCGCTTCGATCCCGTCTATGTCGGGCATTTCAAGTGCAATCTCAGACGCCTTTCCGACTATCCGGCGTTGTCGAGCTATGTTCGCGACCTCTACCAGGTGCCCGGAGTGGCCGGCACGGTCGATCTGGAGCATGTCAAGCGGCACTACTACGGCTCTCACCGAACCATAAATCCGACCGGCATCGTCCCGCAAGGCCCGATCATCGACTATTCGCAGCCCCATGATCGGGCGCGGCTGGCAGCCTGAACCGGCAACCGCATCCCTACCAGTGAGGACTGACGGCGGCGCGTCCCCGCAATTCATCGAGGCGGCGAACGGTTGCCGCGGTCGCCTCGGCCGGGGGCGAAGCGATCGGGAAGAACCCGATTTCCGCGATCTCCGCATTCGGGATCGGCAGGGGATCGTGCTGCTCCCAGGTCGGGATCCGGAACAGCGCGACGTGATCGCGGCGTGTGGTCTCACGGTTGTGATAGACAGAAACCAGTTCCGGCGGACTGAGGGTTTGCACGCCTGTTTCCTCGGCCAGTTCGCGCTGCACCGCTTCTGCCATCGTTTCACCGACATCCACGCCCCCGCCCGGAAGATACCAGCCGGGCAGGTAGCGATGCCGGACCAGAAGGATCCGCTCCTCCCTGTCCTGCACGAGCGCCCGCACACCCAAGGTGTGAGGATTTCGCGCCAGGGATGCGGCGTGGACGATCGAGCGGGTCCACGACGGAGGCAGGATCGAGAGCAGTCTCAGCATGTCGTCAATATGCGCATTCATCGGCGATCGACAAGGCGTTGCAGGGGCAGACCTATGCGCAACGCGCAGGTCAGCCCCGTCTTGCTGGCACTGGTCATCCTTCCGGAAATGTCTACTTTGCGCGCACACTGTGCAAAATTGAGGCGCCATCCTGTGCATAGCCTGTGCAGGACGCCGGAATAAACGAGACAATACCATGTTGACCGCGTTCTTCACCAGCCTGCGCCGCACGCGCCGTTTCCATTGGAAGCCGGCGATCGACCTCAGCAATCCGCGGATCCGGGCAGCCCTGTCGACCTTCTCCTACAACTGAGGCCGGCCCGTCCGGCGGCGGATCCCCAACGACGACGGTCCGTTTTCGCTTGACGGCGACGTCATGGATCGGAAGATGCGGCCGACATGTTCAGACTGGCCCATTTCTCCGATCCGCATCTCGGCCCGCTTCCGGACCCGAGACTGTCCCAACTGCTGTCCAAGCGGATCCTCGGCTACGTCAACTGGCGCCGGAACCGCGCCCGCGCGATGAGCGGCGACTTTCTCGTCCGGCTGCTGGACGACATGAGGGCCGCCGCGCCTGACCACGTCGCCCTCACGGGCGATCTGGTGAACATCGCCCTGCCGCTCGAGATCGAGGCCGCGCGCGCCTGGCTCGAGTCGCTGTCCGCCCCTGACGACCTGTCCCTCGTTCCCGGCAACCACGACGCCTATGTCCCCGGCGCGCTGAAAAGCGCCCTGGAGGCGTGGCGCCCCTACATGACCGGCGATGCCCGGCCAGCACTTGAGCCGCATGGTCACCAGGTGCAGTTTCCGTTCGTTCGGAAGCGGGACGGCATCGCCATCGTCGGCGTGTCGACGGCGCGGGCAAGTGCCCCCTGGCTGGCGACCGGAAAGATCGGCATCGCCCAGGCGAGGCGCCTGGAAGAAGCCCTGGCCCGGCTCGGCGCGGAGGGCCTGTTTCGGGTGGTGATGATCCATCATCCGCCGTTCCGCAAGGCGACGGCGTGGCACAAGCGCCTGCAGGATGCGTCCCGCGTGCGCGCGGCGATCAGGAAGGCCGGCGCGGAACTGGTCCTGCACGGACACACCCATGTCGACAGCCGCGAGACCCTCAAGGGTCCGGACGGCCCGATCCCGGTCATCGGCGTGCCGTCGGCGACCAATGCCCCGGGAGGCCGCAAGCCCGGCGCCCGCTACAACCTGTTCGACATAGCACCCCGGGATTCCGGCGGCTGGTCCTGCCACTTGACCGAACGCGGCTTTACGGCGCCCGGAAGGGCGATCGAAACGATCGCCGATTGCGAGCTGGCAATCCCCGTGCCTCGCTGAAGTCTCAAGCCAGCGGGTTGGCGAACCAGGCGTAGGCGACAAGCCCGGCAATTCCAGCCAGGATGCCGACCAGGAACGCCACCAGGACCGGCCCCCAGGCGCTTGCGTCGCCCACTTTGCTCTTGGGGATGCCTTCCAGTGCGACGGCTGCCCGCAGCCGCGTGTTCAGCCAGTCCCCCTCCAGCGCGCGTTCCCGCTCGAGGATTCGCTCGGCGATGTATTCGGTCACGCAATCGGCCATGTCGTCGAGTTCGGCCGTCTCGAGGATGACCACCCGCCCAAGCCGCGTGTCCTTCAGAAAGCGGTAGGTTCTGCGATCGCCGGCGACGGCAATGTGGCTGGTGACGTCGATCCACAGCCGCGGCGTCGAACCGGGGAGGATCTGGAACGAGAACTGGTCGTCGTCTTCAGGCACTTCCTTGAAGACGTCCTTCAGTTCCTCGGCCAGAAGCTCCAGTCGGGCGCGTTCGGTTTCCTGCAACTCTACGATGACGTCGGAACGTTCGACCTCGCCGAGCCGAACCTTGCGGATCGCTTCGCGAAGCGTGCGAACCCGCGTGTGCGGAACCACATTGTCCTGCATCTCAGCCATCCGAAGTCCTAAACCTGACGTTGTCCGAAAGCATGAATGAATTATTACCAATTTGGTCCGAGGCCGGAAACCTCTGGTGGCCCAAGGGACCATTCTTCCACCGGCAAACTCGTCCGTTTGGTTAACATTTCTTAAGGCATATGCCCCCGCAACACCAGCCAAACCGTCGACGGCTGGCGGCCGCGCCCCGCATGGGCTATTTGAAACCTGATCGAACACCTGCACACGCCGCCGCCAGATCCGCGCGGACGCACGGGATCCGACCAGGGAGCACTCGGCATGAAGGTCAATGGCAAATCCTACAGGACGATATGGCCGACAAAGACCGGACGGACCGTCGAGATCATCGACCAGACGCGCTTTCCCCATGCCTTCGAGATCGTCGAACTCAGGTCCGTCGCGGATGTCGCCCGCGCCATCAAGACGATGCAGGTCCGCGGCGCTCCGCTGATCGGCGCCACGGCCGCCTACGGCGTCTGTTTCGCCATGGATGCCGATCCGTCGGAACAGGCGCTGGATGACGCCTGCGCGGCCCTGCTCGCGACTCGCCCCACCGCGGTCAACCTCCGCTGGGCGCTCGATGTGATGCGCCGCGCCGTTCTCCCCTTGCATCCGGACCTGAGGTCGGAAAAGGCCTGGCAGGTTGCCGCCCGGATCTGCGACGAAGACGTCGCCATCAACATGGCGATCGGCATGCACGGCCTTGAGATCATCCGCCGGATCGCGGAAACTAAGGGCCCGAACGCGCCGGTCAACGTGCTGACCCACTGCAATGCCGGATGGCTTGCGACGGTCGACTGGGGAACCGCGACGGCTCCCGTCTACATGGCCCACGACAGCGGCATTCCCGTCCATGTCTGGGTCGACGAAACGCGTCCGCGCAACCAGGGTGCCTTCCTGACGGCCTGGGAGCTCGGCCATCACGGGGTCCCCCACACCGTGATCGCCGACAACGCCGGCGGCCACCTGATGCAGCATGGCGAGGTCGACGTGGTGATCGTCGGCACCGACCGGACCACCGCCAACGGCGACGTCTGCAACAAGATCGGAACCTACCTGAAAGCCCTTGCCGCAAGGGACTGCGGCGTGCCGTTCTATGTCGCCCTGCCCTCGCCGACCATCGACTTCACGATCTCCGACGGCCTGGTCGACATCCCGATCGAGGAACGGTCGGGCTCGGAAGTCAGCCACATCACCGGCCGCACCGGCGCGGGGGAGGTTCATACGGTGGAAATCGTTGCCGCCGGCTCGAACGTCGCCAATCCGGCATTCGACGTCACGCCGGCGCGCCTCGTCACCGGCCTGATCACGGAACGGGGCATCGTCGAACCGACCAGGGCCGCGCTCGCGGCCGCTTTCCCCGAACGCGTCGCCGGCGCATGAGCGCCGAGACTCAGTCCCGCGGCTCGATCACCGGAACATGCGGGGCCGCACCCTTGGGCAGGATCCCGGCAAGCCGCGGATCGTCGACCACCTCGATCGCCCTGCGATAGGGCCGGAAGCCGAACGACCGGTAGAAGCCGAGCGCCGCAGGACTGTCGCCGGTGCAGGTGTGAACCCACAAGCGTCGGGTCTGGGGCCTGGACCAGGCGAGGCGCAGCGCCTCGGCCATCAGCCAGCGTCCGATCCCCTTGCCGATCGCGTCGCGAACAAGCCCGAAAAAGGCGAGTTCGACGTTTTCCTCATCCTGGAAATCGAGTTCGAGCACGCCCACGGCGGCGCCATTCAGCCGGGGCACATGAACCTGCCGGGTCGGTTCCCCGAGAAGATCGCCCAAGGCGCGGTCCGACAGGAGCAGCCTCGAAAACCAGAGCCAGTCCTCCCCGACGCTCCGGTAAAGCGCCCTGTAGGCCTCCGGATCCGGTGCGTGCCACCGCTCGAGGATCGCAGCCGCGCTCAAGGACGGCAGCGCCGCAGGCCTCTCCATGTCGAGGAACGTCACGATGACGGCGATCTTGCCGTCCGGCAGGTCGGTATAGCCGTCGAGATTGAGAATTGTCATGCCATCTCCAGGCCAAGGCGCAGGAGTCTTGGCCCCTTGCAAGGGCCGGTTCGATTCTGGTTCGGCGGGCAGCGACGCCGACCCTCAGCGCCCGTTAAGCTTCCGTTAACCATATTTGGCCACCTTGGACCTATGGCAGCGGTCGGAAACAACTACGCGAAACGCAACGAGCGGCCTTCGTTGAAGGAATACAACGACGCTTGGTCGACCGTACGCAAGCGGGCTATCCAGAAAACGCAGGTCCTGCGCAACGAATTGTCCAATTCGGTGTTCACGACCGGCGTGATCGTGAGCCAACAAAAGACGGCCGATGCGATCAGGGGATCTTATTCGAGCACCGCGTCCGCGATGGCGCGGCTGAACATCCTCGTCTGAACGTCGATCCATTTTATCAGATCGACCCGATGGTCTTGAGCTTCGCGCGCGGGTGTACCTCGCTCTGGCTCATGACGGTGGTATGGGCGCGGAAGCGTTCCACGATCGAGCGCACGAACGGGCGGGACTGTGGCGATGTCAGCAGCACGGGCACCTCGCCTTGCTGGGCCGCCTTCTCGAAACTGTCGCGCACCAGCCCGACGAATTCCTGCAACTTGGATGGCTGCATGGCCAACTGCCTGTCGTCGCCTTCGCCGATGATCGATTCCAGGAATGCCTGTTCCCATTTCGGGCTGAGCGCGATGAGCGGCAGATAGCCACCGGGTGCCTGGTTTGCAGCGCAGAGCTGGCGCGCCAGGCGGGCGCGAACGTGTTCCGCGATGCTGTTGGTGTTGCGCGTGAAGCCGGCCGCCTCGGCGATCCCTTCCAGGATGGTGCCCAGATCTCGGATCGAGACGCGCTCGGACAACAGCGCCTGCAGCACCCTTTGGACGCCGGACACGGTGATCTGGGACGGAATGAGGTCGTCGACGAGCTTCGCCTGCTCGCCCTTGAGTTCCTTCAGCAGCTTCTGGACGTCGGCATAAGTCAGGAGTTCGGCGATGTTGGTCTTGATGGTTTCCGTCAGGTGGGTCGACAGCACCGTGGCAGGATCGACCACCGTGTAGCCCCGCAAGGATGCGTCCTCGCGGAACTGCGCCTCGATCCAGGTGGCTGGCAGACCGAAGGTCGGCTCCGTCGTATGGGTGCCGGGCAACTTCACCTGGCCGCCCGAGGGATCCATCACCATGAACCGGTTCGGGTAAAGTGTCCCCTTGCCGGCATCCACTTCCTTGACCTTCAGGACGTAATCGTTGGCGGCAAGCTGGATGTTGTCGAGGATGCGGACCGGCGGCATGATCACGCCCATCTCGCCGGCGATCTGACGACGCAGGGCCTTGATCTGATCGGTCAGCTGGTCGCTGCTGCCAGGATCGCGCCCGTTGATCAGCGGCAGCAGGGCATAACCGAGTTCGATTCGAAGCTCGTCCATTTTCAGCGCATCGGTGATCGGCGGCTCCGGGGCAGGCTTGGGCGCGGTCTCGATCGCCTTGGCTTCGGCAATTTTCATCGCTGTTTGTTTCTTGGTATCGCTGCTCTTGAACGCCAGCCAGCCGGACAAGCCGGCCAGCGCGAGGAACGGCAGCATCGGCATGCCGGGCAGGAACGACAGGATCACCATGACGAAGGACGACATGCCGAGCGCCTTCGGATAGCCGGTGAACTGCGCCGCAAGCGCCTTGTCCGCGGCGCCCTGGACACCGGCCTTGGACACGAGGAGACCCGCCGCCGTCGAAACGATCAGGGCCGGAATCTGCGAGACGAGCCCGTCGCCGACCGTCAGCAGGGTGTAGTTATTGGCCGCATCCGAGAAGCTCAGGCCCATCTGCGCGACACCGATGACGATGCCGCCGATGATGTTGATGAACGTGATCAGCAAGCCCGCGATCGCGTCGCCGCGAACGAATTTGGAAGCACCGTCCATCGCGCCGAAGAAGGACGATTCATCTTCCAGGGTCTTGCGCCGTCTGCGCGCCTCGGTCTCGTCGATCAGTCCGGCTGAGAGATCCGCGTCGATCGCCATCTGCTTGCCAGGCATGGCATCAAGGGTGAAACGGGCAGCCACTTCCGCGATACGACCCGAGCCTTTCGTGATGACGATGAAGTTGACGATCACCAGGATCGCAAAAACGATCACGCCGATCACGAAATTGCCGCCCATGACGAAATTGCCGAACGACTGGATCACCTGGCCGGCAGCGCCGGTGCCTTCGTGGCCGTTGGCGAGGATCAGCCTCGTGGAGGCAAGGTTGAGGGCCAGCCGAAGCATCGTCGCGATCAGAAGGACCGTCGGAAAGGACGAGAATTCGAGGGGCTGCTGGATGAAAAGCCCGGTCATCAGGACCAGCACGGAGAACACGATCGAAATGGCGAGGAACAGATCCAGCATCATCGCCGGCATCGGCAGGATGAGCAGGATAAGAATCACCATCACGGCGAGCGCCAGGCCGATGTCGCCCCGGTTCAGCGTGGTCCACACCTCCCCCAGAGACGGGACGCGGCTCACGGCTCCCGGCGCCCCTCCTGCCTGGGACGTCTCCTTCAGAGCCTTGCCTTCTCCTGCCGAGGCGTCACTCATCGCCGACCTTCAGTTCGTCTGTCTCGCCCATCAGATCGCCGGACGCACTTCGCCCGGCCCCGGTACCGCGATGCCCTCGTCGGTGTACTGGTTGAGCTTGTTGCGCAGGGTGCGGATGGAAATGCCCAGGATCTTTGCCGCATGGGTCCTGTTGCCCAGGCAGTGATCCAGCGTATCGAGGATGAGATCGCGCTCCACGTCCGCGACCGTTCGCCCGACAAGCGAGCGTGACACGGCCTCGGCGGCCTGCACGGCCCGCTCGGCGGGCCCTTGCACGACGGAAAGCGGGCTTCCGTCCGGCATTCTGATCGCATCGACACCAATCTCGTCGCCGGTCGCCAACAACACGGCACGGTGGATGGTGTTTTCCAGCTCACGGACGTTCCCGGGCCACGGATTGGTCAGCAGGGCCCTGCGCGCATCGGCGCTGATCGGGCGCGACGGCACGCCATTCGCCTGCGCATAGTGACGCGCGAAATAGTCGGCCAGTTCGAGAATGTCCGCCGGTCGCTGACGAAGGGCCGGCAGTTTCAGATTGACCACGTTGAGGCGGAACAACAGGTCCTCTCGGAACGAGCCCTGTCTCACGCTCTCCGCCAGGTCGCGGTTGGACGTCGCGATAATGCGGATGTCGACCGGAACGGGCCGGGCGCCGCCGACCCTGTCGATCACGCGCTCCTGGATCGCGCGCAGCAACTTCGCCTGCAGTCGAACATCCATTTCCGAGATTTCGTCGAGCAGAAGCGTGCCGCCGTCGGCTTCCTCGAACTTGCCGATACGGCGCGCCACAGCGCCCGTGAACGCGCCCTTTTCGTGGCCGAAGAGTTCCGATTCGAGCAGATGCTCGGGGATGGCAGCGCAGTTGATCGAGATGAAGGGCTTGCCCGAGCGCGACGAACAGCGATGGACGTGCCTGGCGATCACCTCCTTACCCGTGCCGGATTCGCCGGTGATCAGGATCGAAGCGTCCGAGGGCGCAACCTGCTCGGCGAGCTTGACGACCACCGCCATCGCCTCGTCGCGATAGATGAGGTCGCCGCGTTCCTGCGAGACGGCAGCCAGCACAGCGGCGATCATCTCGGGATCCGGCGGCAGCGGTATGTATTCCTTCGCCCCGGCGCGAATGGCAGCCACAGCGGCCTTGGCGTCGGTCTCGGTGCCGCAGGCCACGACCGGAACGTGAATGCGTTCGCCTGACAGCTTGTCGAGCAGCCCCGCGATATCCAGCTTGACGTCGACCATCAGAAGGTCCGCGCCGCGACCGGAGCGCAGCACCCTCAAGGCCGCTTCAGCATCGTCCGCATGGGTCACGGTGGCGCCGCGCTGCATGGCAATCTTCGAAGCTGCCGTCAGCTGGCCGCCGAGCGTTCCAACAATCAGCAATCGCATCGTTGTCTCCTGCCCGCTGCGGTCAGCGGTCGGTCTTGATGATTTCCGTCATGGTGACCCCGAGCTTGTCCTCCACGAGGACGACTTCGCCGCGGGCCACCAGACGATCGTTCACGTAGATATCGATCGCCTCGCCGACTTTCCGGTCCAGTTCCAGGACCGTACCGGCAGCAAGTTTCAGCAGGTCCGAGACGTGCATCCGGGAATGACCGAGCACCGCCGAGATGCGGACGGGAACGTCGAAGACCGCTTCCAGGTCGGCCGCCGACTGGACGTGCACGCCTTCCTCGCCGTCGTCCGACCGACGCCCCGGACTCTCCAGTTCATCAAGCGGAATGCTGTTCTCGATCTCGTTGCTCATGCCTGAGTATCCTTGGCTTCAACGGCTTCTGCGACCGCGTGCCGCGCCCTGGCGCCGGCCTTGGCCTGAAAATAGTTGCGGATGACCTGGTCGATCTGCCGTTCGACCGCTTTGCGGTCGCGCAGGATGCCGCCGTCCGCCCATTCGATGCGGCAATCGCCGCGCTCGATGTCCGGCTCTCCGAGGATGACCAGCCGGCCTTCGAAGCCCTTTTCATAGACAAGCGGATCGGTCTTCGCCTTCAAGGCCTCGACATCGCGTTCCGCGACCCGGATGACGACATGCGGCGCCTGTCTCAAGGGACCCAGACATTCCGACACCAAGGCGACCGTTTCTGCCAGTGGATTGCGCGCGATCAGGTGTGCGCACAAGCGCCGCGCCACCAGGAACGAGAACGCAATGGCGTCCTTTTCCTGCCGGTCGCGGATCTCGCCCAACTGTCCGATCAGGTGCTCCACTGCCCCTACCAGATTGGACGTCTCCTCAGCAAACCGGGTTTCTTGCAGGGACCTGGCTTCTTCGACACCCGCCTTGCGACCCCGCTCGTACGCTTCGGCGCGCGCTGCCTCCAGCAGTCTTTCGTGTTCGTCCACCGCCAGCATGGGAACTTCCGGCGCCGACGGTTCTTCGACAACCGGCGCCGCCGGCTCGTTGAAGTCGGTGTCGAAAAGAAATTTGGACGGGGTCGTTAGGCGTCCCATGCGAATGGCCACAGCTCCACTTCACGTCAGTAGATGATCTCGTCGTCGCCCTTCGACTTCGAGATCATGATTTCGCCCTTGGCGGCAAGGTCCTTCGCAGTCGCCACCATGCCGGACTGGGCATCGTCGACATCGCGCAGGCGCACCGGTCCGAGCGCTTCCATGTCGTCCTGCAGAAGTTTCGCCGCCCGGCTCGACATGTTGCTGAAGAAGAACTCGCGCACCGCCTCGTTCGAGCCCTTGAGCGCGACCGCCAGGCGGTCCTTCTCGACATTGCGCAGCAGGGTCTGGCAGCTCGCCGCATCCAGCTTCATCAGGTCGTCGAAGGTGAACATCAGCGTCTTGATGCGTTCGGCCGACTCCCGGTTTTCCTCCTCCAGGGCAGCCAGAAACCGCGCTTCCGTCTGGCGGTCGAAATTGTTGAAGATGTCCGCCATCATCTCGTGGCTGTCGCGCCGGCTGGTGTTGGTCAGGTTCGACATGAACTCGACGCGCAGCGTCTGTTCGACCTTCTCCAGAACCTCCTTCTGGACCGCCTCCATCCGCAGCATGCGGCTGACCACCTCGAGCGCCAGATCCTCCGGCAGGATGGACAGCACCCGGGCGGCATGATCCGAGTTGATCTTGGACAGGACCACGGCGACCGTTTGCGGATATTCGTTCTTGAGGTAGTTGGCGAGGACGTTCTCCTGGACGTTGGAAAGCTTCTCCCACATGTTGCGACCGGCCGGCCCGCGGATCTCCTCCATGATGATGGAGACCCTGTCATGCGGCAGGAACGAGGCGAGCAGGCGTTCCGTGACGTCGACGTTGCCGGTCAGCGCGCCGCGCGAACTGAGCTTGCGCACGAAGTCCGCGAACAGGTCCTGCAGCATGTTCGGCGTCACCGGCCCGAGCTTGGCCATGGCCGCGGAGATCTGCCGGACCTCGATCTCGTCGAGACGCGCCCAGATCTTCTTTCCATGTTCCTCGCCGAGCGCGAGCAGCAGAACCGCGGCCCGTTCGGCGCCGCGCAGTTCGCGTTCGGTGCCGTCCTCGCTGACGGTCAGCTGTTTCTGCATTGACTGCGCCATGGCTTACGCCGCCTCCTCCAGCCATCCGCGTACGATGGTCACCGCTTCCGTGGGGTAGTCGTCGATCATGGCGCCGACCTTGGCGATCGAGGACGCCTGCAGTGCGCCCTGCGCCTTGGCTTCCTCCAGCCACTCGATGACGACCTCGTCGTCCTCTTCCTTCGCCTCTGCCGGAACCTCGACTTCCGCGACCAGCGTGCCGTCCGGCGCGATTACGAGTTCCTGCGGCGCCTTTTCCTCCGGCGTCACGATCCGGCGCAGCAGCGGCCGCACCACGAACAGCAGCAGCAGCAGCGAGATCAGCAGCAGGACGCCGAGTTCGGCAAAGCGCAGGACGTCGTCGCGCGTGAACTCGAACAGGCCGGCGGAGGCGCTGTCGAAATCCGGCTCGGGAGCCTGGGCGAAGCGCAGGTTCACCACCTCGACGACGTCGCCGCGGGCAGCGTCGAAGCCGACGGCCGATCGGACCAGGACGGCGATGCGGTCGAGCACCTCCTGAGTGCGCGGCGCGTATTGGACCTCCCCGCTCTCGTTGGGCGAATAGACGCCATCGACGAGGACCGCGACCGACAGCCGCTTGATGCGCCCAGCCTCGACAACTTCCGTCCTGACCGACTTGGAAATCTCGAAGTTGACGATCTCCTCGGCCAGATTCGAACCTTCGCGATCGCCACCCTCCCCGGCGTCTGCTTCGGCGTTCGGAATCTGGTTGCCGACCGTGACGCCGGCCTGGCGGGAGATGCTGGTCGACGATTCCTCCTTGGACTGTGTCGACCGCACGACCTGTCCTTCCGGATCGAACTTCTCCGATGTCTCGGTGATCCGGTTGAAGTCCACTTCCGCAGCAACGCGAACCCGGGCCCTGCCGGGCCCGACCACGCTGTTCAGGATTTCCTCGATCTGGTTCTTCAGCCGTTGCTCGATCTCGAAGGTTCGCTCCTGAAGCGACGATGCAACGATGCCTTCCGCGCTCTCGTCCGATCCGGTCGCCAGCAAGCGACCGGTGTCGTCGACAATCGAAACCCGCTCCGGACCGAGCCCGTCGACAGCGGCTGCGACGAGGTGCTGGATCGCCCGGATCTCGTTCTGACCAAGGGATCCGCGGGTCTTGATCGCAATCGACGCGGACGGCGGACGGCGATCGCGCTGGAACAGCTGGCGTTCGGGGATGACGAGATGGACCCGGGCCGAAACGATCCGGTCGAGAGACCGGATGGTTCGTGCCAGTTCGCCTTCCATCGCACGCAGATGATTGATGTTCTGGACGAAACTCGTGGCACCCAGCGTGTCGCTGCGGTCGAAGATCTCGTAGCCGATCGATCCGCCGGTCGGCAGGCCTTCCTCAGCAAGCCGCATACGGACGCGCGCCACCTGCTCCTTGGGGATCATGATGGTCGCGCCGTCGCGCTTGAGCTCGAACGGAATACCGAGCGATTCCAGCTGGTTGACGATCGCGCTGGAGTCCTCGAGGGTGAGGTCCGAATAGAGCTGCGTCATCTGCGGCGCAGTCACACGGAAGATAATGAACGCAAACACACCGATCAGAATCGCAGCAACGGCCCCCATTGCCGCCACGCGCGTTGGACCCAAAGTCCTGATGAATTCGACCAATCCGTTCACGGCTATCCGCCCGCGCTCACTTTGCCCACAGTCCGACCGATGGAATCACCTACCCTTCCCGGGCAGTGCGCCATAGTCCGATAGGCAAAATTTGCCCGCCAGAAGGTAAACAAGTTATTAACGAGTTTCGCGCCATTGCGGCGTTTTGGCGGTTTTCCGCCATTTTTCCTGATCAATCCGCGTTGCAAAAGGCAAAAAACTGCCGATCGGCGTTAACTCTTTGGCAACGCAACCAATCGGGGCGAGCTGAGGCGGGGAACGAAAAAGCCCGGCACGAGGCCGGGCTGGACGGATTTCGTCATCGCCGATTGGCGGTTCGGATCAGGCTTATCCAGCTAGTTCCGGTATTGCTGGATCCGAGTCGCCCTCAGACCCGCAAGTCCGTGTCGCTCGATCGAGCTTTGCCACGACAGGAATTCCTCGACCGTCAGGGTGTACCGGTGGCACGCCTCCTCCAGCGAGAGCAGTCCGCCCCTTACGGCCGCGACGACTTCAGCCTTTCTGCGGATCACCCAGCGCTTGGTGCTCGGCGGCGGCAGATCGGCAATCGTTAACGGGCTGCCGTCGGGCCCGATGACATACTTTACACGCGAACGAACTTGCTCGGTCATTGTACTCTCACACTAACCATGACCAGGTTTAGATTGAGAGTACACGGCGGGGTTTAAAATTTACCTAAGCAGGGATACACCATCCATTAACTATGAAAACGCAAAAACTTGAACGATATTTAAGAAACTCCGACCGAACGCGGACCGGACGAAAACCGGCCCTTTAGCATATTCTTCACCATGCCAGATGGCCTGTCCGCCGGAAATCGTAGGGGCCCGAACGGCGTCGGCAGGAACGACCGCGATGAGGCAGGACCGGCTCAGCCGACCCTGGCAACGGAGGTGACGGAACTGACGGGAACCCTCACCGCACCTATCTTCAGGAAGGCTTCGCCGCTCGATATGTCGACCTTGTCGACGATTCCGCTGACCTTGGTCGTCACGGTTTCCGCCTTTCCAGCGCCGTCGAAGACAGAGAACGAGATCGTATAGGCCCCGTCGGCTGCCGTGCCGCCCGTGCTGGTCTTGCCGTCCCAGGTGTAGGTTCCGCTTCCAGCCGCTAGGTCGACCTCGCCCTCGTAGACGACTGCGCCGTCGGAATTGCGGATCTTGACGAAGCCTGTCGCATCTTCCGAAACCTTGTAGGCCCACGACGCCGATCCCGACTCGAGCATGGCCGTGTCGCCACTCGCCGTGACCTCGGCCCCGAGATAGCTGACATAGCCCGAGGCCTGGCCGCTTTTGACGCTGGCCATCAGCTGTTCGAGATAGGTGTTGGTGAGGATCGACTGTTCGACCGAGGAATACTGGACGAGCTGGTTCGTGAACTGCGCCGTATCGAGCGGATCGAGCGGATCCTGGTTCTTGATCTGCGTAGTCAGCAGCGTCAGGAACAGGTCGTAGCTGCCGAGCAGCGTCTCCCGGCTCTTCGATGAGGACGATGTCGTTGCCGATGCCGAAGTGGTCGAGCCGACCTCTGCCATGAGCTTCACTCCTGAACGCCGACCGTCGTCGTCGGCGACTGTGCCGGGCCTCGGGCCCGGAGGTTAAACCCTGATATCCAGGCCGGATCGGCCGCCCGTCCGGTAGAGCTGGACGACCTGTTCGATGTCGCCTGGATCCGAAGTCTCGGCCGTTTCATCGCCGCTGCTGTCCGACCGCGCCTGACCCTCGCGCCCCTGATCGGCAAAGGTGAACTGGCTACCACCCTGATCTCGCAGGGAAAACTGCACAGACCCGCTATCGGTACGCAGACCTGCCTGCTCCAGCGCACGCTCCAGTCCGCGCTGGTCGCGCAGGAACAGGTCGAGCGTTTCGGAGCGCTCGACGACCAGATGCGCCTGCACGACGCCCTCGGACGACACCCGCATATGCACCTCGACCCGGCCGAGTTCCGGCGGATCGAGCCGCATCTGGAACCGGCTTTGGCCGTTGCGCAGATGATGAACGATCTGACCGGCGATCTGCGCCGCGGCAGCCTGGGCCTGGGCCGACGGCCCTTGCGCGCTGGCGCGACCGAGGCTCATGGCATCGGCGCGCGCGGAACCGCGCGCATCCAGGGAAAGCGGCTGCAGTTCGGCGCCATCGCCGCCGTCCTGGGCAGCATCCGAGGCGACGGCGGCCAGTTCCGCAGCCGCAAGGGCGCGCGCCGCGGCCGGCGCAGTCGGGCCGTTTTCGCCGCCCTGCGTCCGGACGCTTGCCTCGCCCGGCCGGTCGGAGCGGACATCGCGGCCGGTCGCGGCGCCATCGCCGCCGCCCTCGCCGACCCGCCCGTCCGCAACGACGGCACCGTCAAACCCTCCGACCTCCCGCCGGCTTGCAGCCGGAAGTGCGCCGGACTCCTGCCGGAGTCCTGCTGAAGCTTGTCCCGGCGTCGCGCTGCCCGCACGCTCCTCATCGACCTCCGTCGCCTGGGGGTGCCCCTGGAGACCAACGGTTGATGTCTGCGCCGGAGCGGCTGTGGCGGCACTCCCCTCTGCCACCCCACCCGGCACCACGGCGGCGGCGCTCCCCGCCGCGCCAGGCAACGGAGAAGCAGCGCGCGGATCGACAGCCTTGGCCGCCCCGTCGGCGAGCGGGACCTGCGGCAATGCACCCGCCTCGGCACCCTGACCGGCGGATGCGGTCAGGGTCCGGGCGACGGACGGCAACACAGCCGGATCAGCAGGAGCGGAAGCGGCAAGACCAACCCCGCCCGATGTGGAAGCGGCGGCGAGCCCGAGCGGATCGGGTCCATCGCTGGAGGCCGCGACCGGCCCTGCACCCATGGCATCGGCGCCAGCAGGCCGCAGAGCGACCGCAATCTCCCCGGCGGCGACACCGGTGGGCAACGGCGCCTCGCCGCCCGCGCCGGCCGGAGTCGCCTGCGCGGCGGCAGGGAGCACCCCGGATCCGGACAGGGGAGCAGCATCTCCTGGCGACTGCCCGGCCCCGGCAGAACCGGGCATCACGCCGGCGGCCGGACCGAGCGGCGCCGGCGGAGCACCCGCCGGACCCGAGCGCGAGCCGGAGTGCGGATCGAACGGGGCAGAGGCCACATCGAGATCCGCACCAGGCCCGGCCGGCGCATCCGCAGCCAGACCGCCCGAAGGGACGGCACCGGCAAACCCTTCCGGAAAGGACTGGACCAGGGCAGCGACCCCGTCGACGTCAACGACGCCCGTCTCGACCGCACCCGCCCCATCCCGATCGGCGTCGTCCGGCCCGGACGCCTCCGGATCGGCCGCGGCCCCGGCGCCGGATCCAGGCATCGGCGCGAACACCTGCCAGATCTCGCCCGCAGCGACCAGGGCCTGCGCCGCGCCGTCGGCCGCCGGAACCGCCGGCCCGTCCGCCGTCGCGCCGGCGACCGCAAGGACATCGACATCGGCACCCACAGGCGACGACAGCACCGCCACAGCAGACAGCAGCCCGCCTGCGGGCACGGACCCGGCAGGCCTCACGCCTCCAGGACCGCCGCCCGCGGCACCCGCGCTGCCGTCCACGCCAGAGACTGCACCGAGCAACGCCCCAAAGGGACCACCGCCCTCGGCCACGCCGGCGCGCACGCCGTCGGCACCACCGAGACCCGGCCCGCCGCCAGAACCACCGATCAGATCCGCCCGTAGCTGAAACGCCTGCACGACCACCCTCATGACACACTCCGCCCGTCGCGGCAGAGCCTTCGCCGGATACCAAAGCAACCTGCGCGCCAACCCGCACCAGATCTTTTATCTATTCCTCTCAAGGACTTGTAGGTCAGGATCCACAAGCTGCAGCACCGGCATCCCGGCAGAATATGCCCGACCGGCAAAGCTTGCCCGCCGCATTTGGCTTTGCGGGCGAAGCCCTGTATAGTGCGGCACCTTTCACTGACCGGCCGATCCCCGCCCGGCGTCCTTCCGCGTCGACGCGCGCCTGGTGCGCCGCGACGAAACGGCCGGCGCGGCGGGCCGGCCCTTTAATTTCGCGCTCCGGCCTCCCCCGGACGCGGCAAGGCTGACCGCATGCTGAACAGTCTCGACCTGCCCCGCCGTCCTCAGGACACGCGCGTGGTCGTCGCCATGTCGGGCGGCGTCGATTCCTCCGTCGTCGCCGGCCTGATGAAGCAGGAAGGCTACGACGTCGTCGGCGTCACGCTGCAACTCTACGACCACGGCGCCGCCGTGCAACGCGCCGGCGCCTGCTGCGCCGGCCAGGACATCCACGACGCGCGCCGGGTCGCCGAGCGGCTCGGCATCCCGCATTACGTGCTCGACTACGAGCGCCGCTTCAAGGAGGCGGTGATCGACCGCTTCGCCGAGAGCTACATGGCCGGCGAGACGCCGATCCCCTGCGTCGCCTGCAACCAGACGGTCAAGTTCTCCGACCTGCTGGAGACGGCCAGGACGCTCGGCGCCGACGTGCTGGCAACCGGCCACTACGTGCGCTCCGCGCCGGCCGGCAACCGCCGCGCCCTCTACCGCCCGGCCGACCTCGACCGCGACCAGAGCTACTTCCTGTTCGCCACCACCCAGGAGCAGCTCGACTTCCTGCGCTTCCCGCTCGGCGGCCGGCCGAAAGCCGAGGTGCGCGCGCTGGCGCGCCGGTTCGGCCTCGCCGTCGCCGACAAGCAGGACAGCCAGGACATCTGCTTCGTGCCGAAGGGCCGCTATGCCGACGTCATCGCCCGCCTGCGCCCCGACGCCGCCGAGCCGGGCGACATCGTCCATGTCGACGGCCGCGTGCTCGGCCGCCACGACGGCATCATCCACTACACCGTCGGCCAGCGTCGCGGCCTCGGCATCGCGGCCGGCGAACCGCTCTATGTCGTGCGCCTCGACGCCGCCGCGCGCCGGGTCGTCGTCGGGCCCAGGGATGCGCTGGCGACCCGCCGGCTTTCGCTGCGTGACCTCAACTGGCTCGGCGCCGAACCGCTCGACCCCGGCGCACCGGTCGCGCTGTTCGCCAAGGTGCGCTCGACCCGCCCGCCGGTGCCCGCCGTGCTGACCCGCCACGCCGACGGCGCGATCGAGGTCGAACTCGCCGACGGCGAGACCGGAGTCGCGCCGGGCCAGGCCTGCGTCTTCTACGACGCCGACGGTGCCGAGGCGCGCGTGCTCGGCGGCGGCTGGATCGCCCGCGCCGTGCCCGTCTCCCCCGGCGCGCTCCCCGACACGGTCGTCTCGCCGTGCGCTGCCGCCGGCTGAGGCCGAGGGTGGGGCAACCGGCCTCGACCTGCACCACTCCGCCGCGCCGGACGGTCTCAAGACAGTTTCCGGACGGTCTCGGGACACGGACAGGACCCGTCGCAGCCGCTTCGGACGGTGCGCGGGATCCGATCGGACCGGCCGCAGGCCGCAATCGGGACCGGCGCCGGACACCGCCCGCAAAACCCGCGCCCGCCGCCTGTCCGCAGCCCGCCCGCAGCCACGGCAACTGCCGGCCGGCACCGGCCGACCGCCCGCGCTCCGGCGCCCAAGGACAGGCTTGACAGCGCGCCGCGCGCCTCCTTATAAGCAGCCCACGCCCGCGGCCCCCGAGGCCGCCGCACGGCTGGCGGAGTAGCTCAGTTGGTTAGAGCAGCGGAATCATAATCCGCGTGTCGGGGGTTCGAGTCCCTCCTCCGCTACCAAATCATTCTTCTATGCGATTGATTTCTTTAAGAAAATCCGCAAACTAATTCTCTTGGCTAATTCGCAAAATGTATGTTGATTGGATCAACTGGCTGATTTCAAACGGAAATTTCTAGCGGGGGTTCAATGCCAAGCGCTACCATTTGTGACCCGCTCCGGCGCGTCCCTTCTGGCTCTCGCGGACAACGCCAGCCAAGGCGTCGCTGGTCTTATTCTGTGGTTTTGGTTGGGACGGCGAGTCCTGGATAGAGCTGTTTGTCCCGTCTCGGTTCGAACTGCAGACAATCGCAGCCTTGACCTTATATTTCTGAATCGCGCATCGATTTTCGATAACGACTGATTGGGCACCCCGTAATATCAGGTTCATGTCTAGTTTTTTCCTACGAAAAAGGGCGATCCTACACTGTATTTGTCGTCGAAACCCTCAAAAGCATCCGCGACAATTGTCTCGATCTCCTGAACCTCATCGTTGCGCAGTTTCTCAAACTCGCCGGTGCGGCGGCGTTTGCTAAGTAAGCCGCCGTTCTGGCGGATATGCATGATGAGATCCTGGGCCATGCGGTCGGGCATTTCAACCAGGTTCATGATGGCGGTCAGCGCCTGATCGCGGCACTTGAGGTAGTCTATCTCGCGCGGCAGATCGATCTCGACGGTTCGCTGCACGCAGCTAAAGAGGAACTCGGCCTCCTCTGTGCAGTCGAAATAGCGGTAGAGGTCCGCCGTATCGTTGGTGACCTCGACATTGTGGTTGGGCAGCGCGCGCCAGTCCATGAACTCCATCAGAGGACCGGAGTGCCGCTTCAGGGTCGCGGCGTAGTCGTCGATGCGATCCAGCATAACAGCCGAGACAGGAAACACCATGCCGGGCGGGGTATATTTGCGCTCGGCGAGTACGTGGTGGATGAGACAGCGGTGCAGTCGTCCATTGCCGTCGGCCAGCGGGTGGACGTAAACAAACCCGAACCCGATTGCAGCCGCCTGCAGGACCGGATCGACGTCCGAGGTCCGCAGCCTGTTGTTGCAGCCATTGAGGCCGGTCATGATGTCGGGAACATCCTGAGGGCGGGCTCCGATGAACTCGGGCAGTGGGTCATGGTTGTGGTCCCGCTCGCCCAGAAACACGCCCTCGCTGCGATATCCGATCTCGGTGAACCGATCGTCGCCGATCAGGATGCGGTGCAGGCGGTAGATCTCTTCTCTGTTTAGTGGACGCTTGCCGGCCTCCAGAACGGCTCGCCCCCAGCGCTCGAGCCGATTGGCTGGTGCGCGTTCCCCTTCGATCTCGAAGCTGGCGCGGCTGTCGGCGAGGAGGAGAAAGCTTGCGGCCCGGGAAACGACATGTGCGCCCGTTCGCCCGATCGTCTCCTGCGCCTTCCTGGAAAGATCTAGGGCCAGAAATGCTTCCAGTTTTTCTGTGCGCCTGATGATCGGGCAGAACGCGCCCGTACCAAGCAGATTGTTGCGCACACGATGGCGCAGGGAAAGCGATGGGGGACCGGTGAAATAGGCTTCGGGATCGAGGGCGTCGACGGCGGTGACTGTGGGGGCGTCGTCTATGTCGAGCCGCTTGCCGCTCAGGGTCTCGTAAAAGAACCACGCGCGCCGCGTCACTGCGCCGGTCGGTGTCCGCTGGATGAAGTCTATGAGGTCTTGTTCCGGCAGCGCATCGAGGATGCGTTTGAGAACCAGAAGATCGATCGGCTCATGGCGCAGGGCAAAGCCGAGATGCCCATCCAGGGTGTCGTCCGGCTGATACCGTTTGTCATAGACCTCCCAGGTGCCCTCCTGCCGGCGATTGCCGCGCACATGCCGTTCGGAGATGCAGGCCGGATTTCTCACCGGCGCCTTCACGCCAAGCGCGTGGATAAGCGCAGCCCACCCTGCGAGCCGCGTGCCCTCTGGAACGGGCTGATTCTGAAAATGGGCGGGCTTCCCGATGTCGAGTTCCATGTCGGCTTTCTCTCATGACCGTCGAAAAGCGATCATACGTTCACACATCTGTCGAAAAGAATTTACAGTCCGAGGATTGAAAATCAATCACCAATGTCGAAAAACGCTCACAAGAAGATGTGAGCGTCGATAACGTGTCCGCTTAAGCTTTTTGACTGACGAATGACATGACGGTTTCGATGGGCCGTCTTCCCATGTTTCGATAGCCCAGATGGAGGCGTTCGGTGTTGTAGTTGACGAGCCATGCGTCGAGATCGGCCTGAAGCGCGTCGACGCTGCCGTAGAAGGTCTCGCGCAATTTCACCCGGAAGAACTCGTCCAGGACGGTGCCGTTGAAGCGCTCGACGAAGCCGTTGGTCCGGGGCGTTCGAACCTTGGTGCGGCGGTGCTCGATACCGTTCAGGTCGAGGTAGAGTTCGTAAGGGTGCTTCTCGGTCTCGCAGAACTTGCCGCCGTTGTCGGTAAATGCCGCCGCCACCGACACAATCAGGTTCACCCGCGGCCGGCGAAGCGGGCCATCCAAGCGAGGCCGGCGTCGGTGGCGCCGCGCGGCCTGTACTCGGCGCCGAAGAAGCCGGCGTAGCCGGCCGCGCGCAGGGCCGGCAGCAGCCAGGCGAAGTCGACCTCGCCGTGATCCGGCTCCTGCCGGTCGGGCACGGCGGCGAACTGGATGTGACCGATCAGCGGCAGCAGCCGGGTCACCTCGTGCAGCAGATCACCGCGCATGATCTGCATGTGGTAGCAGTCGAACAGGATCCGGATACCTTCGCCGCCGCAGGCCGCGATGACGTCGGCAGCCATGTCGCAGCAGGCCAGGAAGTAGCCGGGCACGTCGCGGCTGTTGAGCGGCTCCACCAGCAGGCCGATGCCGTGGGGGGCTGCCAGGTCGCGCGCCTCGCGCAGGGTGTCGACGAAGGTCTGTCGGGCGCTCGCTCCCTGCGCCCGACCGGCCATGACGTGGATGTTGGCCGCGCCGATCCCGCGCGCATAGTCCAGCGCCTGGCGCAGGCCTGCCCGCGCCTCGTCCCTGCGGTCGGACAGGGCGGCAAGCCCGAAGTCGCCCGCCGCCACGTCGCCCCGCGGCGTGTTGATGGCGAGCACCGGAAGCCCGGTCGCCTCGAGAGCGGCCCGGAGGTCTTCCGCCGGCACGCCGTAGGGCCAATGCAGCTCGACCGCCGCAAAGCCGGCCCGATGCGCGGCCCGCACGGCCTCCGGCAGGCTCAGGTCGGTCCACAGGAAGCCCAGGTTGGCGGACAGCGGCAGCGCTTCGATCATGCCCGCTCTCCCGCCGCCGTCCCGCCGGCCAGCACGGCAAGGGCCCTGGCGAAGAAGTCGTCGCCGCCGAAGTTTCCGGACTTCAGCGCCAGCGCCAGAGGCGCATCCTCGACCCGGAGCGCCGGAACGCCGGGATCGATCTCCGGCCCGATACGCAAGGCCGAACAGCCCAGTCCCGTCACCACCGCGCCGGAGGTTTCCCCGCCGGCCGAGACCAGCCGCTGGATGCCGGTCGCTGAAAGCGCCGCCGCCAGATCGGCGAACAGGGCTTCGATCGCCTCGGCGAGTGCTGCGGCGCCGTAGGCCTCCTGGGCCCGTCGCACGGTCTGCGGGTCTGCAGAGGAATAGACCAGCGGTGCCTGCGGCTGGCCCGACAGCACGAACGCGACGATGTCGCCGATCCGCAGCCTGCCCTCCATCACCGCATCGGCGGTGATCTCGAGGGCAGGATAATCGCGGCGGTAGATCTCGACCTGGCGCCGGGTCGCCTGCGAGCAGGAGCCCGACAGCACCACGCCCGGTCCCCTCACGCCTTCGAACGACCAACTGCGTCCGGTCAGCAGCCCGGCGCGGCGGAAGTTCTCCGGCAGGCCCAGCGCCACGCCCGAGCCGCCGGTGACCAGCGGCAAGTCTACCGAGGCCGTGCCGATGGCGTGAAGGTCACCGTCGCTCACCGCATCGACGACGATCAGGCCGGCTCCCCGCGCCGCCTCGCGCGCAAGGGCTTCGGCGATCGCCTCGGCGCCACGCATCACGTCGGCATGGGCGACGTGGCCGACCGCCTGCCGCGTCTGCAGCCTCAGCCAGCGGCGGATGTCGGGATCGGTCATCGGCGTGAGCGGATGCGCCTCCATGCCGGACTCGTTCAGCAGCCGGTCGCCGACGAAGAGATGGCCCTGGTAGAGGCTGCGGCCGGCGGCCGGAAAGGCCGGACAGACCACGGCGTGGCCGGCGCCGAGCTTCTGCATCAGGGCTTCGGCGACCGGGCCGATGTTGCCTTCCGGCGTGGAATCGAAGGTCGAACAGTACTTGAAGAAGATCTGGCGGCAGCCCTGCGCCTGCAGCCAGTCGAGCGCGGCAAGCGACTGACGCACCGCCTCGCCCGCCGGCAGGCTGCGGGTCTTGAGGGCGACCACGCCGGCCTCCACGTCCGGCGCCGCCGGCGCGACGGGCAGACCGCAATATTGCGTCACCGTCATGCCCCCCTTGACCAGCGTGTTGGCAAGGTCCGAGGAGCCGGTGAAGTCGTCGCCGATGCAGCCGAGCAGCATGGGTCAGACCTTCTTCCCGAAGGTCTCGTCCGGCTCGCCCGGCAGGGGAATGCGGCCTTCGCGGGCATAGATCTTGACCACCGCCGCATCGCCCTCGCGCCCGAGCCCCGCCTCCCGCGCGGCCTCGAAGCGGGCGAGCGCCGCCTCGGCCAACGGCACCGACAGGCCGCCCCCGGCGGCCGTGTCCCGCACGATGCCGAGATCCTTGACGAAGATGTCGACCGCCGAATGCGGACGGTAGTCGCCGTCGGCGATGAAACGGCCGCGGTTCTCGAACATCCAGGACGTGCCGGCACAGCGCGAGATCACATCCACCATCTGGCCGGCGGGAATGCCCTGGCCGATGCCGAAGGCGAGCGCTTCCGCCGCTGCGACGATATGGACGCCCGCCAGCAACTGGTTGACCACCTTCATGGCGGAGCCCGGCCCCGCCCGGTCGCCGAGATCGAACACCGTCTCGGCCATGGCGTCGAGCGCCGGCCGCGCCCGGGCGAAGGCTTCCGGCGTCCCCGAGGCCATGACCGACAGCTGGCCGGACGCCGCCCTGGCCGCGCCGCCCGAAATCGGCGCATCGAGATAGAGGACGCCCCTGGCCGCAAGGCGCGTCTCGAACTCCACCGCGCGTTCGGGCGCGACGGTGGCGCAGGAGATGACGACCGCACCCGGCCGCAGCCGACCTGCGATATCGTCGGCGCCGAACAGCACGTCCTCCGTCTGCTCAGCATTGACCACCACCGTCACCACGATGCCGGCTCCGGCCAGCGCCGCCGCAAGATCGGCCGCACTGGCCGCGATCGCCCCGCCCTCGGCGGCAAAGGCCGCCATGCGCTGCGCATCACGATCGACGCCGCGGATCGCAAGCCCGGCCCTGCGCAACGACTGTGCAATGCCGAGGCCCATGGCACCGAGGCCGAACAGGACGATCCCGTCCGTGGAGGGGGACGTCATTGCGGCGCGTCCTGTGCGTGGTCTTCGAGATAGGTCTCGACGATGGCCGTGAACGAGGCGTCGGGCCTGAAGCCCAGGTCCAGCGCCCGACGGGTGTCGAAGGCCTTAGGCCAGGTCGAGATGATCGCCTCAATCGCGGGATCGGGCTCGTGGCGGATGAGCGCCACCGCTTCGTCGCCCGCCACCCGGCGCAGGGCCTCGATCTCGTCGGCGACGGTTGCCGAGATGCCGGGCATGGTCAGGTTGCGCCGACCGCCCAGAGCTCGCGTGTCGAGTTCCGCCGCGTGCAGCAGGTAACCGACCGCCGCGCGCGGGCTGGCGAACCAGTGGCGCACGGCGGGATTGACCGGCAGCACCGCCTCCTCGCCGGCCAGCGGTTCGCGCAGGATGCCGGAGAAGAAGCCGGACGCGGCCGCGTTGGGCTTGCCAGGACGGATGCAGATGGTCGGCAGGCGCAGGCCGATACCGTCGAAGAAGCCGCGCCGGCTGTAGTCGGCAAGAAGCAACTCGCCGATGGCCTTCTGGGTGCCGTAGCTGGTCATCGGGGTCAGGACCTGGTCGTCGCCGATGACGTCCGGCAGCGGCGCGCCGAAGACCGCAAGCGACGAGGCGAACACGACCCGGGGGCAATAGCCGGAGCGCAGATGTTCCGCGCGGATCGCCTCGAACAGGATCTGCGTTCCGTCCAGGTTGACGCGATAGCCCTTGTCGAAATCGCGCTCCGCCTCGCCGGAAACGACGGCCGCGAGATGGTAGATGATCTGCGGGCGGCCTTCGATCAGCCGTTCCGCCGCGCCCCCCGCGGCAAGGTCGCCCGCCGACACCTCGACGGACACCGGACCCGACGGTGCTGCAGCGGTCATCACGTCGAAGAGGGTCAGCAGATCGATGGTCCTGCCGGCAAGGCTGCCGCTGGCGGCCAGGGCGCGTGCGAGGCCCTGGCCCAGCATGCCGCCGCCGCCGATGATGAGAATGGACGTCATGATCGTTCCTGCCGACCTAGATGCAGCGGCCGCCGTCGACTTCGATCAGCACGCCGGTTATGAACTCCGCTTCGTCGGAGGCAAGGAAGCCGCAGGCCTTGGCGATGTCGAGCGGTCGCGACAGGCGGCCGAGCGGAATTCCGGCAATGATCTTGGCCCGGGTTTCCGGTGTGTCCTCTCCCGGCAGGAACTGGTCGGTCAGGCCGGTCTCGCCCATCACCGGATTGACGCCGCAGACGCGGATCTTGCGGTCGGCGAGTTCGGCCGCCATCGATTTGGTGATGGCGATGACCGCACCCTTGCTGCCGTTGTACCAGGTCAGGCCCGGACGCGGGCGCACGCCGGCAGTGGAGGCGATGTTGATGATGACCCCGCCGCCGTTCTTCTCCAGGACCGGAACGCCGTGGATGGCGGCATGATAGATCGACTTGACGTTGACCGCGTAGACCCTGTCGAAGGTCGCTTCGTCGATCAGCAGCATCGACTGGTTCTTGTGGGTCGTGCCGGCGTTGTTGACAAGAATGTCGAGTTTACCGTAGCGGGTCATCGCCGCGTCGATCATCGCCTTGGTATCGGCACTTCTGGTTACATCAGCGGTGAAGGCGCTGGCGGCGCCGCCGATGTCCTGCGCCACCTTCTCGGCCGCCTCGGCGCGGATGTCGACGACAAGCACCCTGGCCCCCTGTTCGGCGAAATAGTGGGCAATGCCTTCGCCATAGCCACCACCGGCGCCAGTGACGATCGCGACCTTGTCCTTCAGCTTCATCTCGACTTCACTCCTCTGAAAGGTGCGGCTCCAGCCCTCACCTGTAGAACAACTCGACCGGCCCGAGCGCGATCATCGGCACATAGGTAACCAATAGCACGCAGGCGAGGACGACGAGCACCATCGGCACCAGCGCAGGAACGATCTTCTGGATCGGTATGCCCGCCACGGCACAGGCCGCGAACAGGTTGACGCCGACCGGCGGTGTGAACATGCCCAGCGCCAGGTTGACGACGATGACCAGGCCGAAGTGCACGGGATCGACGCCGTAGCTGATCGCGATCGGCGCGAGCAGCGGCGCGAGCACCAGAATCGCGGCAGATGTCTCTATGAACATGCCGACGATGAACAGGAAGACGTTCACGGCCATGAGGAAGCTGTACTTGTCGGTAAAGACGTCGCGCACCCACTCGGCGATGATCGCCGGCAGTCCGCTGCGCGTGACCAGGAACGAGAACAGGCCGGCACCGGCGATGATGATCATGATCACCGTGCTCGAGATCGCCGAATTGCGCAGCGCCGCATAGATCTTCGCGACCGTCAGGGACCGGTACACGAACACGCCGACCACGAGCGCATAGACAACGGCAATGGACGACGCCTCCGTCGGCGTGAAGATGCCGCCATAGATGCCGCCGAGCACGATGACCGGCATCAGCAGCGCCCACAGGGAATGGCCGATCGCCGCAAGGAAAGGCTTGCGCTCGTCGCCGTCCCGAGCGCCGTAGCCTTTCACCCGGCACAGGATCAGCAGATAGACGAACAGCGCGGCGGCGACCAGCAGGCCGGGGCCGAGGCCGGCGAGAAACAGCTGGCCGATCGAGGTCTCGGTCGCCACGCCGTAGAGAATGAGCGGGATCGACGGCGGGATCAGCACGCCGAGTTCGGCAGAGGATGCCTGGATCGCCGCCGCCGTACCGACCGGGTAGCCGTGCCGGACCATGGCCGGAATGAGGATGACGCCGATGGCGAAGGTCGTGGCGACGGAGGAGCCCGATACCGAGGCGAAGATCATGCAGGTGACGACGCAGGTGCAGGCAAGACCGCCCTGGATGCCGCCGACCATGGACTTCGCCAGTTCCACCAGCCGTTCGGAAATCCCGGCCGCCGCCATCAGGTTGCCCGACAGGATGAACAGCGGGACGGCGAGCAGCGGAAAGGAATCGAGGCTGGCGAAAATCCGCTGGACCGCAAGGAGCAGCGACACGTTCGAGAACAGGGTGATGCCGAAGGCGCTAGCAAGGACTAGCGAGACGCCGATGGGCACGGCTGCGGCGAAGAGAACGAGCAGCGAAAATGCCAGCGCTGCGTTCATACCTGCCCCTCCACGTCCCTGGCCTCGCCGGGGCCGGACTGGTCCTGTTCGGCGAAACTGAGCAGAAAGCGAGCGATCACGCCGGGCACGGCGAAGGCCGCGCCTACCGGCAGCGCCGAATAGACCCAGGCGATGCTGATCTCGAGGCCGGCGAGGTTCTGCCGCTGCACCCGCATGGCCATGCCCGTGCCGTACCAGATGAGCAGCGCCAGGAAGCAAAGCGAAGCGACGGCGATGACGGCGAGGAGCACCTTGCGCAGCGGCTTGGGACCGACGTCGATCAGGAAATCGACCGCGATCATCACGCCCTGCCGGAACGCCGCCGCAAGCCCCATGAACACCATCCACATCATCACCGACCGGGCGGCGACCTCCGACCAGGCGGAGGGATGCCCGAACACGAAGCGCGTCACGACCTGATAGAAGGTGAGGACGACGATGACCGCCAGGGCGGCGACGGAGCACTCGAGAGCGACCCTTGTGATCCGGCGCTCCGCAGCAAGAAACCACTGCATGGGCGAACTCCTGCCGGGGTTGCCGCAGAGCTGCGGCAGCCCCGGGGCCGATGGGACGGTCCTATTCCTGAGCGGCCTGGATCCTCTTCAACATGTCGTCACCGTATTTGGCAACGAACGTGTCGTAGGCCGGGCTGACGGCCTTGCGAAAGGCGTCGAGGTCGACCTTCTCGACCACCTTCATGCCGTTCTGGCGCAGCAGGTCCACGCCATTGGCCTCGTCGGCCTCGACCTTGGCACGGGTGGCGGCGACCGCCGCCTTGGCAGCCTCAGCGAACCACCCCTTCTCTTCGTCGGAAAGTCCGTCCCAAAGGCTTGGTGAAGCGAGGATGATGGCCGGCGAGTAGACGTGTCCGGTCAGCGTGAGGTTGTCCTGCACCTCCCAGAACTTGGCCGAGGTGATGACCGGGATGGGGTTTTCCTGGCCGTCGATCACGCGCTGCTGAAGCGCCGCGAAGACCTCGGGGAAGGCCATCGGCGTCGGCGCCGCGCCGGCAGCTCGGAAGGCCTCCATGTGCACCTGGTTCTCCATGGTACGGATCTTCAGACCGTTCAGATCGGCCGGCGTGTTGATCGGCTGCCTCGAGTTGGTGATGTGACGGAAGCCGTTTTCCGACCAGGCCAGGCCGACGAGATTGTTCTCGTTGATCTTATCGAGGAGTTCCTGACCGATCGCGCCGTCGAGCACGGCACGGGCGTTGGCGTAGTCCTTGAACAGGAACGGCAGGTCGAGGACGAGCGCCTCCGGCACGAAATTGCCGAGGGGACCTGTCGAGGAGATGGTAAGTTCGACCGAGCCGATCTGCAGCCCCTCGATCACGTCCCGCTCGCCCCCGAGCGCACCGGCAGCCTGCTCGCGGATCTCGTACTTGCCGCCGCTGAGCTCGGAAAGCGTCTTGGCGAAGGCCTGCACACCCATACTGTAATGGGAATTCTGCGCCGTCGAATGCGCGAAGTTCAGGACGGTCTGCGCCATGGCCGTGCCGGCCATGGCGATTGAGACGGCAAAGGCGGACGCCGCCGCCGCTCTGCGAAAGTGAGTCATGCGTTTTTCCTCCCAAGTGTCTCCAGCACCGCCCGAAGTTTGGCTCCGATCATTTATCCAGTCAACCTGACTTACAACTTGATCGACCCTGGTTGATGATCGCATCCGGTTCGAACCGAGGGCCGGCAAGCACATCGACCGACCCTGCGGCGCGATTGACCATGACGGCGCTTTGCCCAATATGTCAGGATGATGGAAAAGCCAGCATCCCCAGCGCGGCCGGCGGAGTTCGCCTTCGCCGACCTGCAGCAGAGCAAGTCCGAGCGGCTGGCCGACAAGGTCTATGAGAACCTCTTTCATGCCATCGTGACAGGCATGATCGCGGCCGGAACCAGGCTGCCCTCGGAAAACACGCTGGCGCAGGAATTCGACGTGTCGCGCCCGGTGCTGCGCGAAGCCCTCGACAAGCTGCGCGAGGAGGGTCTCATCTATTCGGTGCGCGGCTCAGGCACCTACGTCAAGGACGCCGTCGCCGGCGAAACCCAGGAACAACTCGGCAGCGACGCCGAGCGGGAGGTTCTGGAGCGGATCGGCCAGATGCTAGACGGCATCGAGCTGCGCCTCATCGTCGAACCGGAAGCCGCCTATCTTGCCGCCCGGCGTCGCACCCCCGCCGACATCGAACGCATGCGCGGAGCGCTCGACCGCTTCAACGAGGCACTGCAGAAGGGTGCGATCCTGCACTACCACGACTATGCCTTCCACGAGGCCGTAGCCACGGCGACCTGCAATCCGCGCATCGTCGACACCCTGAAATCGCTCGAATATGACGTGTCGCGCTCGGTCACGCTGATGCGGTTTCTGGTCCGCTTCCAGCCCCTCGTGCGGGTCGAGGCCGTCCAGGCCGAGCACGAGGAAATCCTGCGCCACATCGAGGCCGGCGCCGCCACCGAAGCGAAGCGGGCCATGCGCAACCACATCGAGCACGCCCGCATCCGCATGCTGAACAGCCGCCCGGCGCGCTGAGGGCCGGACAGACGGGCAGACGCAGCGCGACCCTCTCCGCCCATCACTCGGGCCTCATCACCACGGCCTTGATCGCGGTGACACCAACATGGCCTCGAGCCTTTACCCGGTCGCAGCCGAAGCGCGCTCCAGCAGACAGACAGCCCCATGCCGCGCCCCTGCGTCACCGACCCGATCAGCACCTGCACCGCCTCGATGACAGCGTCACGGCGCATCTGCCGGCCGCCGTCGATGACCCGAACCAAGTCTATCCGGCCTTAGACCGTTGAGTCGGCAGGGCGAACGGGACTTCCCTCGTCCTTCGGACCGTGATTGCTGTCGACTGGAATCCGACCGGAAACCCACGATCAGTAAATCTAATTTACATGTTCACGCAACAGCTGGCAATCCCGGCAGAGCGGATCGGAGCGGTCGAGACGGCGTCCGATGGCCTGCGCGTGGGCTTCCGGCTCATCGCCCGCGACCGGTCCTGCCGGACATTCCGGCACCTGGGCGACGGACCGCCCGCGGTCGGCTGGCAAGCCGACCGCGCCTTTGACCCTATTCTCCCGGGGTCGGTTTGGGAGTGCGTGCAGCCTCGATCTCGCGGCTCAGTCGCGCCTCCTGCTCGACCTGCGGCGTGACCAGGCGACCGAGCAGGAGATAGGCGACAGGCGTGAGGAAAAGCGTCGACAGGGTCGCAAGGCCGAGGCCGCCGACGATGACCCAACCGAGCGCGATGCGCGCCTCCGCGCCGGCGCCGGACGCCAGGATCAGCGGCACGCCGCCGACGATGGTGCAGATCATGGTCATCATCACCGGCCTGAGCCGGATATTTGCGGCGTTCTCTATCGCTTCGCGCACGGTCTGGCCGCGGTCGCGCAACTGGTTTGCGAACTCGACGATCAGGATGCCGTTCTTGGCCATGATACCAACCAGCATGACAAGGCCGATCTGGCTGTAGACGTTGAGCGTGGTGCCGGTCATCAGCATGGCGAACACCGCACAGGCAAGCCCGAGCGGGACCGTGGCCATGATGATCACGGCGCTGACGAAGCTCTCGAACTGGGCTGCCAGCACCAGCAGGATGATGACGATGGCGAAGCCGAAGGTGCGCGCCATGCTCGACGACTGTTCGCCCAGCGTCGCCGTCTCGGCGAGCGGGATGATCCGTGCCCCGGGTGGCAGCAGCGGTTCGGCGATCTCCTGCGCCACATCGTAGGCGTTGCCGAGGGCGAAGTCGGGCGCGAGGCCTGCGGTGATCGCGACGGAGCGCATCTGCTGCTCGCGCGCCAGAGACGGAGGCACGGCCCTTTCTGTCAGCCTGGCGATGGTGGAGACGGGAACGAAGCGTCCATCGCCGGTCCGGATGAAGATGTTCTCCAGATCGGTCGGGTCGTTAATCGGATTGGTGGTCGAGACGAACTTCACATCGAAACTGCGGTCGCCGATGAACACCTGACCGATCTTGCGCCCGTCGAGCATGGCCTGCATCGCTGCACCAAGGCCGTTGATATCGATGCCGAGGTCGGACGCCCGCTCCCGGTCGATGGAGACGAAAAGCTGGGGCTGGGTCGCTTCGACCGACAGCCGTGGCTGACGGAACCGGGGATCGCGTTCCATCTCGGCGACGATGCGGTTCGCCGCCGCGCCGAGCTCGCCGTAGTCGCTGCCGGCGACCGCGAACTGAAGGCCAGAGCCTGCGCCACGGATACCGAGGCTGTTGGGCTGGAACGCGAAGGCGCGCACGCCGGGCACATCGCGGACGAGCCTTGTCACCTCGTCGAGAATTTCCTGCTGCGAACGGCTGCGCTCATCCCATGGGGCAAGGCGCATGACCATGAAACCCTGGTTGGAGGTTCCGCCCGAGCCGGCGATGGAAAAGGTACTGGTGATCTCGCCGCGGTCGCGGAACGGCTGCAGCAGGGCCTCGATGGCGCGCATCTGCTGGGACAGATAGTCGAGGCTGACGCCTTGCGGCGCGGAAATGCGCAGGAAGGCCATCGAGCGATCCTCGGTCGGCGTCAGTTCCGACTTGATCGTTCCGAACAGCGTGCCGGCCGCGGCGGCAAACAGGAGCGACACCGCCACAACCACCATCGGTGCGTCGAGGCAGGCGCGCAGCAGGCGTTGGTAGAGGCCGGACAGCGCACCGCCGACTGCTCCCGTCGCACGCCCGTGTCCGCCCTGACCGGTGCCTGCCTTGAGGATACGCGAGGCGAGCATCGGGCACAGCGACAGCGCCACGAGCGAGGACAAGAAAACGGCAATGGCGAGAACGAACCCGAACTCGCGGAACAGGCCGCCGGTCTGGCCGGGCAGGAACGACAGCGGCACGAACACCGCGACCAGCGTCGCAGTCGTCGCAATCACGGCGAAGAACACCTCATCGGTGCCGAGTACCGCCGCCGCGCGCGGGCCGATGCCTTCGTTGCGTCGCCGCACGATGTTCTCGAGCACGACGATAGCGTCGTCGACGACAAGGCCGGTGGCCAGCACCAGGGCCAGGAGGGTCAGGATATTGATCGAGAACCCGGCGAGATAGATCGCCGCGAGCGTGCCGATCAGCGCGACGGGCATCGACACGCCGGGGATGATGGTGGCGCGCCAATCCCACAGGAAGACAAAGATGATGAGCAGGACGACGCTGACCGAGATCGCCAGCGCGATCTCAACCTCGTGGATGGCCCCGTTGATGAAGGTCGCATCGTCGCTGGTGACCTCGATGGTCATGCCTTCGGGAAGGGTCTCCTGGATGCGCGCGGCGACCGCCCGCACGCCCTGCGAGATCTCCAGCGTGTTCGACTGGGCGGCACGCACGATCCCGAGGCCGATGCCAGTCTGCCCGTTGGCACGCAACTGCGACTGGCCGAGATCCGGCCCCATCGTCACGGAGGCAAAGTCGCCGAGCCGCGCCCGGCGGTTGACGATCATGCTCTCGAAGGCTTCGGGCGTGTCGAGCGCAGCTGTCGCGCGGACGATCAGGTCCTGGTTGCGGCTGGTCAGCGAACCGGCCGGCGAATCGAACGCCATCGACGACAGCGCATTGGCGACATCGCCGACGGTCAGGTTCAGGCTCGCCATCTTGGCCTGGTCGATGTCGATCCGGAAGATCTTCTTGCGATCGCCGTAGACCTGGACGTCGGCGACGCCGGGCACGGCCGCGAGCGTGTCGGCGATCTCGTCCTCGACGAGCACGGTCATGTCTTCCACGGACATCCGGTCGGAGGTGAGGCCGAGGCGCACGACCGCCTGGGAGTTGGCGTCAGCCTTGATGATGCGCGAAGGATCGGCGCCATCGGGCATCTGGTTGGTGATCCGCCCGAGCGCATCACGCAGATCGGACGCAGCGGCATTCAGGTCGACGCCATCGGAGAACTCGATCGTCACGCGGCTTTCGCCGAAGGAGGAGGTCGAGGAGATCGACTTGACACCGGAAACCCGCGAGGCGGCCCCCTCGATAATGCCGGTGACCTCTCGGTCGATGGTTTCGGCCGCCGCGGCGGGATAGTCGGTGCGCACCGTGATGACCGGTCGGTCGACGTCCGGCAGTTCGCGGATCTCGACGCCGAAGATCGCGGCAAGGCCCGCCACGACGATCAGCATGTTGAACACGAACGCCAGGACAGGACGGCGAACGAAGAGGGCGGTCAATCCGAGGTCCGGGAAGCGGCCTGTGTTCATCGGTTCCTCGTCCTGCTCAAGAGCCACTCGGAGCGGGCGAAAGCACGACCGGCTGCGCCCGGGTCGGCAGATCGCTGCGGCCGGCGATGGCCAGTTCGGCGCCCTCGCGGACGAGATGGAGCCCCTCGGTGACCACCTCATCGCCCGGCGCCAGCGACGCCTCGACAAGGACGCTGTCCGTGTTGCGCTGGATGATGCGTACGGCCACGCGCTCGGCGCGCCCATCGCGCACGGCCCAGACGAAGGCACCGTCGGAGCCCCACTGGACGGCGAGCGGATCGACGGCCGGATAGCGGTCGCCGGGAAACCGCATGGCGACCTGGAACGACATGCCGGCACGCAGCTTGTCGGCCACGTTCGGGATGCGAGCCTGGACCTGAAGCGTCCGGCTGTCAGGATCGATGCGGTTGTCGACGGCACTGACCACCCCGCGGAAGGTCTCGCCGGATCGGGCAACGGAGGTCGCCGTCAGAGGCGAACCGACCGGCACGGCCGCGTAACGCTCGGGCACCCAGAAATCGACCAGGATCTCGGAGCGATCGTCGATCGTGGCAATGACGGTCTGCGACGTCACGTAGTTGCCGGCGGCGATCGGCAGGATGCCGACGATGCCGCTGATCGGCGTTTCGACCGAGCGCCGAGACAGGGCAAGTTCCGCCTCGCGCAGTTGGAGACGGGCGTTCTCGACGGCGAGTTCGACCTCGGTGACCTGCACGTCGCTGACCGTGTTGGACCTGCGCAGGACCTTCATCCGTTCCAGTCGTGCCTCGGTATCGCGCAAAGAGATCGCTGCGCGCTCGGCCGCAATCTCTTCGGCCTCGGAATCGAGGCGGGCGATCACCTCGCCGGCCTTCACCGTCGCGCCCGACTGGACGAGAAGCTCGATCATGCGGCCGCTGTCAAAGGGCCTTACCTCGACCGACCGGGCGGCGCGGCCGGTCCCGATCGCGGAAAGCCGGTCGTTGATCGTCAATTCGACCACAGGCGTCGTGATCACGACGCCGTCCGGTGCCCGCCAGCCCTGACCTTTGCCGGCGTTGTCGCCCGGCACCGATGTGGCTGCGGTAAAGGGCAGCCAGTCGATGCCCCAGCGGGCCAATTGTTCCTCCGCACCAGGATGGAAGCGGGTCCAGATCGCCGCAGCGATGACGACCACGACAAGGGTCAGTACAAGTTGCTTCCAGACCGACACGCGCTTCTCCGATTGGGACCGCCAGATGATGCCGCCGGGATCGGCGGACATCCTTTTGCATCTATGGCAAATCTGACCGTGAACCATACGACGGGAAACATCAAAACATTTTGATGGCCGACGCCACCGCGGCCGCTCCCGCCCAGGCCGGCCGTCGCCCCGCGCGAACTCTATGGATTCTCACAGGATGCGCGATGCCACCTTATGTCCGGGCCACAATTTGAATTTGTGCGGCCATCCGCCAAGGCTGAGCATGGCGCCGCGCTCCGTCGGACGGAAGGATGGATGCGCGATCGCCGACAACAACGGCAGGCCAGCCTGCACGGGAGGGAAAACCATGCGGATTTCACGTCGAACCCTGATGACTTACGGAGTGGGAATGGGAGCGAGTTGGGTATTCAGCCCCGTCTGGGCGCAAGGTGCCACGGGCAGGGCGAACGAGGGCTTCGCGAAGGTCAGCCTCGGCGGGGCCGACATCTATGCGTTCAGCGACGGCACGGTGAAGCGTCCGCTGGAAGCGGCCTTCGTGCGCAATGCCCCGCTCGATGCGGTCCAGGCGACCTTGGCCGCCCAGGACCTGCCCATTGACCATATCGAGGTGCCCTACACGCCCTTCGTCATAGTCACGGGTGGCCGACACTACCTGATCGATGCGGGCTTCGCCGACAACGGTCCGGCGGGGACCGGTCTCCTGCACGAAAACATGCGGAAGGCCGGTCTCGACCCGGCCTCGATCGACGTCGTGCTGATGAGCCACCTGCATGGTGACCATATCAACGGCCTGCGCCGCAAGGACGGTTCCCTGGTCTATCCTCAGGCGAAGATCTACATCCCCCAGCCGGAACTCGATCACTGGTTGGACGCCCAGCGCATGGAAGCCGCGCCCGAGGCCGCAAGGGGCGGATTCCGCAACGTCCGCCGCGTTCTGGACGGCTATCCGGAAGACAGGATCGTGCGCTTCGCGCCGGGCGATCGCCTCGAAGGATTGTTCGACAGCATCGCCTGCTTCGGCCATTCGCCCGGCCACACCGCTTTCGCTCTCGGATCAGGAGCCGACAGTTTCACCTATCTGGGCGATGTCGCCCACTATCCGGCACTCTTCGTCACCAATCCGGACTGGCAGGTCCAGTTCGACATGAACGCGGATGCGGCACGTGAAAGCCGCCATGCCATGCTCAAGCGGATGAGCGAGCAGGGCGGCCTTGTCGGCGGCTACCATTTCCCCTCGCCGTCGCTTGGCCGCATCACGGCCGGCGGCAGCGGATATGCCTTCGAGGGTCATGGCTGACCCGCCGACGCATGACGGCACGGGCATCGGGGGGAGCAACGACTTCTCCCCGACGTCATCCCCCGCCATCGACCCGTCAGTACGGTCAACGTTTGCGCGGGCACGCACCAACACGGCGCATCATAAGATGCGCCGGTGCGGTCATCCGCCACGATGCGTTTTCGGCACGGCTGATGCGTAACCGTTAGACCGACTTGCCGGCGACGAGGCGTCCGGCTCTCATCGCCGCCTCGGCGCATGCGGTCAAACGGGAGGAGGCTAAACCATGCCGACAGGCGAAGAAGACGTGGTGGCCGATCTGGTTCGGGCCAACCGGATTCTGGCGAACGAGGGCGTGCTGGACGCCTTCGGTCATATCAGCGCGCGCGATCCGGCCCGACCGGACACGTTCCTGCTGTCGCGCGCGCTGAGCCCCGGCCAGGTCCAGCGTGCCGACATCATGCGTTTCGACCTCGAAGGCAACGTTCTGGAGGGCGACGCCAAGCCCTATCTGGAACGCGTCATCCATGCAGCTGTCTATGCCATACGGCCGGATGTCGGTTCGGTCGTCCATCACCATGCCCCGGCAGTGCTGCCCTTCACGGTGGCGCCGGCGCCGCTGCGTCCGGTGATCCATCTCGGAGCGGTCGCCGGCGGCGACTGCCCGGTGTGGGACAGCCAGGACGAATTCGGCGACACCAGCCTGCTGGTCGACAGCTTGGCCATGGCAGCCTCGCTCGCGCGCGCGCTCGGCGACCGCCCATCCTGCCTGCTTGCCCGCCATGGCGCACTGTGCGTCGGGCCGAGCATTCGCCAGACAACCTTCATCGCGGTCTGCATGCGCGACAACGCCGAGGTGCTGTCCGCGGCACTCCGTCTCGGCCGGCCATCCTATCTGAGTGACGGCGAGATCGTGCAGGCAGCGGCCAGGCACGACGGCGGCGCTCCGGTCGAACGGGCGTGGAGCTTCTGGTCCAGCCGGGCGGCATGACCGTAACAAAGTCACAGTATTCCGGCAGAAAGGCGCGCCGGCTGAGCGGACACCACAAGGGCGGCCGCGCGCAGGGCATCGAGCAGTGCCGCCGCCGCCGGCGTCGGCGAGAAGTCCGCCCGGACCGTCGTCCCGACGGGACGCATGACGTCCGGCAGGTCGACGGGCAGGATCTTCAGCACTCCCCAGATGACCTCATAGTGGACCTGGTGGCGCGACAGGATCGCGAGCCGCGAGCCGCGCATCAACAGGGAACGGACGGCGACGATCGAATCCGCCTCGATGACATTCTGCGGGGCCGACAAGCCTCTGTCGCGGAGAGTTTCCTCGAATTTCTGACGCAGCGGCACGCCCTGGAACGGCAGGATCCAGCCATGATCGAGGCAATCTGCCAGATCGACACGTTCGCGCCCGGCGAGCGGGTGGTCCGCACAGGCGACGATGGCGACGTCGTCGAGGAACAGTTCCTCCGAGTTCAGGCCCTCGACCGGGGCCGGTCGGCGGATCGTCCCGGCCAGGATATCGATGTCGCCGTTGCGCAGAGCCTTCAGCAGCACCTCGTAGGTACCGTCGACGATCGCAACCTCAGCCAGCGGGAAGGTTTCCAGCAGGTTTTCGATCGCCAGCGGTACAAGTTGCACGCGGGTCAGCGGCAGCGCACCGATCCGGATCCGTCCGCCTGCCTCTCCCCTTAGATAACGGATTTCCTCGACGGCCTGCCGGATCTCCGAACGGGCCAGCTTGACCCTCCGCAACAGGATTTCACCCGCGGGCGTCAGGCGCATGCCGTTGCTGGTCCGGTGGAACAACGTGTGCCCGATCCGCTCCTCCAGGGTCCGCAGGGACTTGTTCAGGGCCGGCTGGGACGGCCCCGCCGCTCGTGCCGCTGCACTGATCGAGCCGGACTCGGCAATTGCGAGCAAGGCAGCGAATTCATGATCCGCTGCATGCTGGGCGAGCATGTTCGTCCGCTCGGGAGCCTGCCGGTCGAAGGCATGCAGTTCCGCTTCCGCGGCTTTCAGATAATCCTGCGCGCGGCGCGCCCGCTGCGTCAGCAGCCGTCCCGCCCCGGTCATGCCGAGGGTTCGCGAGGTGCGATGGAAGAGCGAGGCACCGAGTTCGGCTTCCAGCGACTGCACGGCGCGGGTGATCGCAGGCTGGGACATGTTCACCAGCCGCGCCGCACCGGCAAAGCCGTTCGCCTCGGCCACCGCCAGGGCCGCACGCAGTTTCCGCAACTTGGGCAGAAGTTCCTCCAGCTATATCCCGAGCGTATTCGGCCCAGGCAATTTTCCTATTTATGTCAGCACTTTCTATCATGTTCACGTCAGAGCAAGAACATGACCATAACCGTTTTGCATCAATCGAAAGCAGAAGGCATTTCCGCTTTTCAAGCCCAGGACCGAGACTGCCCCCAACACAGCCGGCGGCATCGTTCGATCGCGACCAACACGGCCGGGCGGGAGGAGCAAGACAGGCATGGACGACGTGCACGGCCGGACCGAGCCGGCAACGAACTGGCTCGACGATCTGGAAAAACCGGTCGCGGGCGACAGGCAATCGAGATGCTGGGGCAGCGACGTTGTCGCCCAGACCTTGCGGGAGCTTGATTTCGATTTTATCGCGCTCGTGCCGGGATCGAGTTTCCGCGGCCTCCATGACTCGCTGGTAAACTGTCTCGGCAACACCCGGCCCAAGATGGTCCTCTGCCTTCACGAGGAGCACGCGGTCGCCATCGCTGACGGCTACGGCCGGGCGAGCGACCGGCCGATGGCAGTCGCCCTGCATGCCAATGTTGGCCTCATGCACGCTTCGATGGCCATCTACAACGCCTGGTGCGACCGGGTGCCGATGGTCATCGTCGGCGCCACTGGGCCGGTGGATGCGCACAAGCGCCGGCCCTGGATCGACTGGGTGCACACGGCCCGCGATCAGGGTGCCCTGATCCGGCCGTTCGTCAAATGGGACGACCAGCCGGCTTCGGCCGAGGCTGCCGTTGAGGCACTGTTGCGCGCCCATCAGGTGACGACGACGGCGCCGTTCGGTCCGAGCTACGTCTGCCTGGACGTGACGACACAGGAAGAGGCACTCGACCGGCCCGTGACCGTGCCCGATGCCCGCCGCTTCTCGGCACCGGCGCTTCCGGTCCCCGCACCGACCGCGCTCGACCGCATTGTCGGCGCCCTTGCAAAGGCACGCCGCCCGGTTTTCCTGTACGGACGGATGGCGCGCGGGCTGGCCGAATGGCAGCGTCGCATTGACCTGGCCGAGGCGACCGGCGCAGCGGTACTGACCAGCATCCACAATCCCTCGGTTTTCCCGACCTCCCATCACCAGCACGTCCTGCCGCCGTGTGGCGAACAGCGCACGGATGCCGAGCGCCGCCTGATCGCGCAAGCCGATCTGATCGTCAGCTTCGACTGGATGGATCTCGCCGGCTACCTCAGGAGTTGCACCGACACCTCGCAGAGCCAGCATCCGATCGGCTGCAGGGTGGTGCATTGCTCGCTCGACAGCATGCTGGCGAACGGCTGGAGCATGGACCACCAGGCGCTGGCGGCAGTCGACGAGAACATTCTCGCCCATCCCGACAGCCTGGTTGCCGCTCTGCTTGAGCGGTCCGCAGACGGGCGTGGCATCGGCACCGACTGGCGCTTCGATGGGCCGCACTGGACGACCAGGCTGCCGTCGCCGCGAGGCGGGAGCGAGGACCGGATCGCGCTCGGAGATTTCGCCCTAGCCATGCGCGCGCATGCCATCGAGAACGACGTCACCTTCGTGCGCCTGCCGCTCGGCTGGCCGACGGCGGCCAGCCACTTCACCCACCCCCTGTCCTACCTTGGCAAGGATGGCGGAGGCGCCGTCGGCGTCGGCCCCGGCCATGCGGTCGGCGCCGCGCTGGCGCTCAAGGACAGCGGCCGGATCGTGACTGCGGTGCTCGGCGACGGCGACACACTGATGGGCATCAATGCACTGTGGAGCGCGAGCCATCTCAGGTTGCCGCTGCTCGTCGTGGTCGCCAACAACACGTCCTATTTCAACGATGAACGCCATCAGGAGCGTGTCGCGATCGCCCGCGGACGGCCGGCCGAGAACAAGTGGATCGGTCAGCGGCTGAGCGACCCGGAAGTGGACATCTGCGCGATGGCGAGGGCCCAGGGTTTCGAGACCATCGGTCCGCTGCACAGCCATGCGGAGCTTGTCGCTGCCCTGCGCGCGGCGACGCAACAGGTCCGCCATGGCGGGCGGGTGCTCATCGATGCCCGCATCGAGGACGGCTACGCCAACATGTTCGGCCAGGAGGACGCGGCCTGACCGGCAACCGGCAGACCGCTTGGCCTTTCCGCTCCGGCCGACAGAAGCCGGAGCCAGATCATCCGAAGGAGGAGATGCAAATGACGAGGAATTCCCTGAAGAGCCTGACGGCGGCCCTGTTCGCCGCCACTCTTGTCCTGCCCGGCGTGGCGCTGGCCGAGTTTCCCGACAAGCCGATCACGATGTACATCGGCTTCGCCCCCGGCGGCGCTGTCGACACCACGGCGCGCTTGCTGATCGAGAACCTCGAGAAGGAACTCGGCGTGCCGGTGGTGGCCGTGCAGCAGCCCGGCGGCGGCGGCGCGGTGATGGCCGCGAGCCTGATGAACCTGCCGGCCGACGGCTATTCCATCGGCATGGGTGCCAGCGCGGCCTTTGTGTTGAGCCCGGTCTACAACAAGAGCCTGCCCTACACGATGGACGATCTCGACCACATCGCCACAGTTTCCTATCCGGAGGACGCGCTGGTGGTGCGCAAGGACGCCCCCTGGAACAGCTACGAGGACCTCATCAAGGACGCCCGCGACAACAAGCGCGTGCTCACGCTGTCTTCGCAGGTCGCCGTGTCGCGGCTCATGGCCATCGCCCTTGAGCAGAAGGAAGGCATCGACATCGACGTCATCCCGACCCAAGGCGGCGGCGCAGGCATCCAGCAGGTGCTGGGCGGTCATACCGACATGACCTGGGGAGCCTCCGGCTGGCACCAGCTGGTTCAGGCCGGCGAACTGAAGCCGCTGTTCTCGCTTGGCTACAAACGCAACGAGACGTTCTCCAACATCCCGACCCTGCGCGAGCTGGGACATGACTACGCCTTCGTCGACACCTTCATGCTGTCCGCTCCCAAGGGCCTGCCCGCCGACGTGTTGGAGCGGCTGACGAAGGCGGTCGAGGCGGCGCTGACCGACGACCTAAAGCAGCAGTTGCACGAGCGCATGTTCCTCACCGCGGACTATCGCAATCCGCAGGACACGCTGGCCTATCTGCGCAAGCAGCAGGAAGAGGTCATGCCGTTCCTCGAGGCGATGCTCGCCGAAGACGCCAAGAAGTGACACGAGAGCACGGCCTGCCACACCGGGCGGGCCGGGCTTTTCCGTCTTGCAGGGGAACGAAGGGTTGCGCACCTCCGATATTCTCTCCGGTCTGTTTCTTCTGGGCCTCGGGCTGGCACTGTACGCCGTGATCATTCCCGATCAGATCGGCAGCATGTCTTTCGGCGGTCTTCCGCCGGACTTCTTCCCCAACCTGATCGCCCGCCTGCTGATCGGCCTGACCGCGCTGATGCTCGTCCTGCGCCTCCTTGCCGTCCTGATGCGTGCCCCGCAGGCAGAAAGCGGGCAACCGCCGCTCGGCCTTGCCGAATTCGCCTTCATCACGGCCGCAGCCACCATGCTGGTCGCCGTCTACTGGGTGATGGTCGCCCACAGCTTCATTGCCGCCGGTGTCCTCGCCGTTATGGCGACGGGGATCGCCATGGGTGCGCTGCAGCGCGAACGGCGCAGGCATCTGTGGCAGCTGGCCCTGCTCGCGGTCGGCGCACCCGCCGCGATCTACCTCGCTTTCCGCTACCTCTTCCTGATCTACCTGCCTGCCTGAGAGACGAGCCGATGGACACCATCCTTGCCGGCATTCAGGATGCCCTCACCGTCGTCAACGTCGCCTATATCTTCGCAGGGGTGGCGATTGGCATCGTGGTCGGAGCGATTCCCGGCCTGAATGCACCGATGGCGCTGGCCGTGGCGGTACCGCTGACCTTCTACATGAGCCCGCTGTCCGCCATCGCCTTCCTGATCGCGATCGCCAAGGGCGGCGCCTTCGGCGGAGCGATCTCGGCCATCCTGCTCAACACGCCGGGATCGCCGGAAGCAACCTCAACCGCCTTTGACGGTTACCCGCTGGCGCAAAGAGGCAAGGGCCTGAAGGCGCTGAAGATGGCACTCTACGCCTCGTTCACCGGCGACACCTTCAGCGACCTCGTCCTGTTCACGGTTGCCGCGCCTCTTGCCATCCTGGCGTTGCGCATGGGACCGCCCGAACTGGCCGGCGTATTCGCCTTCTCGCTGACGATCATCGCGGGACTGGCCGGCCGCTCGCTGCTTCGCGGACTGATCGCGGCCCTGCTCGGCGCCTTCGTCGCCTGCGTAGGGCTCGACATCGAGACCGCACAGCCACGCCTGACCTTCGGCTATGCCAACCTGATCGAGGGCGTGCCGCTGATCCCGATGTCCATCGGCCTGCTGGCGCTGTCGGAAATCCTGATCCAGATCGAGGCCTACACGCTCGGACGCAATCCGCCGGCCAAACGCATCTCGGCCTTCTCCAAGAGCATCCCCGCCGAGGACCGGCGGGTCAGTTTCAAGGAATATTTCGAATGCCGGCGCACGCTGGTGCGCTCGGCGTTGATCGGAACCAGTGTCGGCGCCGTGCCCGGCATCGGCGCCATCATTGCCGGTTTTCTCGGCTATGGCGCGGCCAAGCGAGCGTCGAGGACACCAGAGGAATTCGGCAAGGGCAAGCTGGAGGGCATTGCCGCAACAGAGGCGGCAAACAGCGCCGTCAACGGCGCCAACCTAATCCCCCTGCTGTCCCTCGGGATCCCCGGCAGCCTGTCGGCAGCAATCCTTATCGGCGCCTTCCTTATCCACGGCGTCAATCCGGGGCCGCTGATCTTCAAGGACCATGGCCAGTTGGTCTACGGCATCTTCGCCGCCATGTTCCTCGCCAATTTTGCCAATTTCATCGTCGGCAACATCGGTCTGCGGCTGTTCGCACTCATCGTCAACGTGCCCAAGACGGTCATCCTGCCGGTTGTCGTAGTGCTGTGCGTCGCCGGCGCCTACTCCAACGGCAACACAATGTTCGCCGTGGCGGTCATGATGATCTTCGCGGTGGTCGGCTATTTCATGCGCAAGCTGGACTACCCCTTCGCCACTTTCATCATCGGTTTCGCCCTCGGTGGTACCTTCGAGGAGGCCGTGCGGCAGACCGTGGTCCTCTTCGGCCGGCGCCCGGAAGCGCTTCTCAGCCGGCCGATCTTCATGGCCTTTGTGGCGATGACCGTGTTCGTCATTGCACGCATCGCCTGGCGCGGCTGGCGCGACACACAACGACGCCGCGCGGTCCCGGCAGACGGACCCCAATCGTGATCTCCAGGAGTTCCTCATGACCCACAGCCTGATCCTGCCCGAGCGGCGCGCCCTGTACTACGGCGGCGCCTGGCACGACGCACGCGGCGGCGCGACATGCGAGTGCACAAGCCCGGCCACTGGCGAGAGTTTCGGCCCGGCGAGTTTCGGCGCGGCCGAGGACATGGCGGCGGCGATCGAGGCCGCAGCAGTTGCCTTTCCCGCGTGGAGAGACGCCCCACCGCTCGAGCGCGGACGGCGGCTGCGGGAGATCGCCGCCGTCATGCGCGCCCACAAGGACGAACTTGCGTTGATCGACGCCGCAGACAGTGGCAATCCGGTCGCCGCGATGTTGAAGGACATCGACATCGCCACCAGCCAGCTCGACTTCTTCGCCGGCCTTGTGACCGAAATGAAGGGCGATACGATTCCGATGGGGCCGAACGCGCTCAACCTGACCGTTCGCGAACCGCTCGGTGTGGTCGGGCGCATCGTCGCCTTCAATCATCCCCTGATGTTCTGCGCCGGCAAGATGGCCGCGCCGCTCGCCGCAGGCAACACGGTGGTGCTCAAGCCCGCCGAACAGGCACCCTTGTCGGTTCTGCGCTTCCTGGAACTGATCGACGGCATCCTGCCGCCGGGTGTGCTCAACGTCGTCCATGGCGGACCGGAGGCCGGCGCCGTGCTGGCCAGCCACCCCAAGGTCGCCAAGGTCGGCCTGATCGGCAGCGTCCCGACCGGACGGGCCGTAATGGCCGGCGCCAGCGCGACGGTCAAGGACGTCATGCTGGAACTTGGCGGCAAGAACGCGCTGATCGCCTGCCCCGATGCGGATATCGAAAAGACGGCGCGCGGTATCGTCGCCGGCATGAACTTCGCCTGGTGCGGCCAGTCCTGCGGCTCGACCAGCCGGGCCTTTCTGCATGCAGACGTCCATGACGCGATCCTGGAACGCGTCGTCGCGCTATGTGGTGCGTTCAAGCCCGGAGACCCGACACAGATGGACACGACGATGGGCGCGCTGATCAGCCGGACGCAGCGTGACAAGATCCTGCGCTACATCGCCAAGGGCATCGAGGAGGGTGCCCGCCTGATGTGCGGCGGAAAGGTCCCGGACGACCCGGCGCTTTCGAACGGCAACTTCGTCGAGCCGACGGTGTTCGCCGACGTGACCCAGAACATGACCATCGCCCGGGAGGAGATCTTCGGGCCGGTCCTGTCCGTGCTGCGCTGGCAGGACGAGGCAACGATGCTGGAGGAGGCCAACTCCGTCGAATACGGCCTGACCTGCTCGATCTGGACGCGCGACCTCGCCACGGCGCACCGGCTGGCCGCGCGGGCGGATGCCGGTTTCGTCTGGGTCAACAAGTCCGGCGCCCATTTCCTCGGCGCGCCGTTCGGAGGTGTGAAGCAGTCCGGCATCGGCCGCGAGGAATGCATCGGCGAACTGATCGCCTTTACGCGGGAAAAGAACATCCATATTGCTCTGGACTGACCGCTCCTCCCGCCAGGTCCCAGCATGCTGCCAGTATCATCCCTCGCCGCCGTCCGCACGCCGCTTGCCACCCTTGCCGTGGCTGCCTCCGGCGGCGCGGTTGCGGCCTGGATCGGCGCCCCCCTGCCCTGGCTCATCGGCGCGCAGGTGTCTCTGTGCCTGCTGGCGCTCTCCGGCCGCCAACTGTTCGGCGCGCCGCCGTCCTGGCCACGCAGCAGCCGCCAGATCTTCCTGCCGATCCTCGGCCTGATGATCAGCAACGCGTTCACCTCGGAGATCCTGCGCCAGATTCCCGACTGGTGGTCGAGCCTGCTGCTGCTGTCGGTCTTTCTCGTGCTGGTCCATGCGGCCGTCTTCCTGCTGTTTCTGAAATTCGGCCGCTACGACCTGCCGACCGCATTTTTCGCCTCCTTCCCAGGCGGTTTCGTCGAGGCGACGCTGCTTGGCACCGAGCGGGGCGGCAACCAGCGCCTGATCCTGATCCAGCACTTCCTGCGCATCTCGCTCATCGTTCTGATCATCCCGCTTGTCTTCTGGTGGTTCGGCGGACAAGTGGTCGGCAGCATGGTCCAGTCCGACCTCGTCGGACCCCGTACGCCGCTGAGTGTCTCAGACGTGATCGTGCTGGCCGGCGCCGGCATCGGCGGCACCCTTTTCGCCCGCAGGCTGCGGTTGCCAGCCGCCGACATTTCCGGTGCCATCCTGTTCGGTGCCATCGTCCATCTCGTCGGCTGGACCGACGGAACGCCGCCGGCCGTCCTGATCGCCGTCACCCAGCTGGTGGTCGGGACCTCGCTTGGCGTCGGCTTCGTCGGCATCGCCGCACGCGATCTCGTCCAGGCCCTCGGACTGGCGCTTGCCGCTTTCGCCCTGATGATGACGATGGCCGTTCTGGCAGCCTTTGGATTGCACGGCCTGCTCGGCATGCGCTTCGAGGCCCTGCTGCTCGCCTTCGCCCCCGGCGGTCTGGCGGAGATGAGCCTGATCGCCCTGTCGCTGCACCTCAGCGTCCCCTTCGTGACGCTGCATCACCTCTACCGGATCTTCTTTGCCGTCGCCGTGCTGCCTCAGGCCTACCGGTTCGTCGAACGCACCCGGAGCGGCGCGCCCTGACAGCAGATGCGTCCGGCAAGGAGACTTGCCGGCGCTGAGGCTTCCAGCCGTCCGTGACGGCGTCTCACTCGGGGATCTTGACGAAGGCCTCCAAGTCAGGGACCTCGTCGATGAAGCCGTACCTCTTGGCCAGTTCCGCGCCCATCTCGAAGTCTGCCGCTGAAAGCTCGAACTTCCAGAAGGGGAGCGCCATCGCCTGGGCTACCTTCGGGTTGGCGTTCTCGTTGAACTTGGGAAACGAGTCGCGAACCACCTGCGGGTTCTCGCTGGCATACTTCATCGCCCTGTTGATCGCCCGAGCGAAGGCGGCGACCACGTCCGGCCGCTCGGCGATCAGCTTGTCGGAGGTGAAATAGGCCGACATGAGGAAGCTCGGCGCCGTTTCGATCAGGAGATGCATGACGATCCTGGTATCGCCGAACATCCGCCCGACGGTCACGAACGGCTCGACCACCCAGGCGGCATCCACCCGGCCCTGGCTGACCGCGCCGACCGCGTCGGGGAACTGCACCTCGATGAACGTGATCTGGCGCTCCGGGTTCTCGATGCCGGCGTTCTCAAGCGCCTTCAAGAGCACCATGTGCGGGGTATTGTTGAGCGTGTTCACCGACACCGTCTTGCCGATCAGGTCTTTCGGCTCCTTGATCGGGCTGTCGTTCCTGACGATCAGTCCGTCCCAGGCCGAAGCGACGTCCGGCGAGCCGACCACGCCATTGGCGAAGGCCGAGATCGGCAGGCCACGCGAGCGCGCGATCAGCAGCGATGTCTGGTTGGAAAAGCCGAAGTCGAATTCCTGCGCGACGACGGCGGTGACGATATCCTGTCCGCCCGGCTCCGGCTTCAGTTCGACATCGAGGCCTTCTTCCTTGAACCAGCCTTGCTCCATGGCGATGAAGGCCGGAATCAGCGGCGCGATCGGGATGGTGCCGAGCGTGACCTTGTACGGATCGTTCGGATCCAGCGGCTTGGTTTCGGCAGCCGTTGCCGGCACGCCTGTGCTGGCCAGAAGCGCCAGCACGGCGGCGACGCAGGTGCCGGCGGCCAGCTGGCGCCGATTGATCTTGGGTTGAGCCGACAGCCCCTTGATGAGCGCGTGCATTGTTTCCTCCCATGCGACAACCGGCGGTTTCTCCCGCCTTATGAGCGTATTGATCGCATGGTCGCGCCGGTCGCCCCACTACTTAAGAAGAAGGGCAGGCCTGCAAAAAACCTAGGTCGGCTGCCGGTCCAGACAGGCGGAAATTTGAAGAGCTGCCCTAAGCAAACTGTAGTGGGTTTCGCCCCGCCTGCCTGTCATCACAAGCAGGCACGCGGCCACGGAGCCGTGCCGGGGAGGATCAATGACCAGGACTGCGGATGGTTGCGACGCCGGAAATGTGACACCGGTCCGGCCGGAACGGCAGATCGCCAGCGACATCGGGCGCCGGCTGTGCCGCGACGCGACCCTGCCGTGGCTCGGCACGCTCTCCTTCATCCTGTTCGTCGAAGCGGTGACCCGCACCGACATCGTGCCGCAGCAGTTCTTTCCGGCGCCGACCATCATGTTCGTCACGCTCGCGAAGCAGTTCGTCCTGCCGAGCTTCTGGCTGGCCTTGTGGGACACGCTGTGGACCTGGGGCGTCAGCCTGGTCATCGCCGGCGTCCTCGGCATTGCGCTCGGCATCGCCATGGGCGCATCGCGAACGGTCTACTACGCGCTGCGCCTGGTGGTCGAGTTCCTGCGGCCGGTGCCCTCGGTGGCCCTGATTCCGGCAGTGATTCTGGTCATCGGCATCAGTTACGAAAGCAAGATCTTCCTCGCCGCCTTCGCCGCCTTCTGGCCGATCCTGATCCAGAGCGTCTACGGCATGCACGACGTCGAGCCGCTGGCACTGGATACGGCGCGGTCCTTCGGTTTCCGCCCGCTGCAGCGGCTGGTGCTGATCTCGCTGCCGTTGGCCCTGCCCTATGTCGCGACGGGCATCCGCATCGGCTCGGCGGTGGCCCTGATCATCGTCGTCACCATGGAGATCGTCATCGGCGTTCCCGGCATCGGCAAGATCATCCTGGAGGCCCGCCAGGGCGCCAACGTGGAACGCGCCTATGCGCTGATCCTGGCCACAGGCCTGCTCGGCTGGGGACTGAACACCGGTCTCGCCCGCATCGAGGCCCAGCTCCTGTTCTGGCATCCCTCCTTTCGCAAGGAGCACGCATGAGGCGCCCCGGTTCCATCCTGCTGATTGCGCTGGAAGTCCTGACGCCATCGCTCCTGATCGGTGCCTATGCGCTCTGGGCCGGCGGCCAGAACAACTTCTTCTTCCCGCCACTGGGCAAGATCCTGGAAGAATTCGCCGAAGGCTGGATCGGCGCGCGGTTCCTGAGCGACATCTGGCCGAGCCTGTGGCGCACCCTGGCCGGCTTCGCGCTGTCGGCAGCCCTCGCAGTCAGCCTGGGCACGGTTCTGGGACTGTCGCGTCGGACACGACTGGCGGTGACGCCGCTAGTGGAGTTCTTCCGGGCCTTGCCACCGCCGGCGCTGCTGCCGCTGACGCTGCTGGTCCTCGGCGTCGGCGACAGCGCCAAGGTCCTGCTGATCGCCCTGGTCTGCGTCTTCCCGATCCTGCTCAACACCATCGCCGGGGTATCCGGCATCGATCCGACCCTGCGCGATACCGCCAGGATGTACGGCATCGGCCGGCGTGACATGCTCGTGCACGTCATCCTGCCCGGGGCTCTGCCGAGCATCTTCGCCGGCCTGAGGACCAGCCTGTCGCTGGCCGTGATCATGATGGTGATCAGCGAGTTCGTCGCCGCATCCAACGGCATCGGCTTCGGCATCTGGAAGGCCAAGCGCATGTTCGACATTCCGTCCATGTGGGCCGGCATCCTCCTGCTCGGCCTCCTCGGTTACGCGTTGAACATGGCGCTGATCCTGATCCAGCACCGCGTGCTGCGCTGGCACCGCAGTGCCCGCCGGGCCGCGCACTGACAAGTGGAGAGTTCGTGTGCTTCGTGTCGAACAGCTAAGCAAGAGCTTCGGTCAGGTCGAGGCGATCAAGGACATCACGGTGGAATTCGCCCAGGGCGAGTTCAACTGCATCGTCGGGCCATCCGGCTGCGGCAAGACCACCCTGCTCAAATGCCTGTCCGGCCTGATGCCACCGACCGGTGGCCGGGTGGCCCTCGATGGTGTGACGGTCACCCGGCCGCCCAAGCAGATGGCGCTGGTGTTCCAGGACTATTCACGCTCCCTGTTTCCCTGGATGACCGTGCGCCAGAACGTGGCGTTCCCGTTGCGCAACAAGGGGCTGGCCAAATCCGAGATCACGCGGCTGGTAGAGGAGGCGGTTGAAGCCGTTGGCCTCACGCACGCCATCGACCGCTATCCCTGGCAGCTGTCCGGCGGCATGCAGCAGCGCACCTCGATCGCGCGGGCCATCGCTTACCAGCCGGAGATCCTGCTGATGGACGAGCCCTTCGCCTCGGTCGACGCGCAGACGCGCGCCAACCTGGAAGACCTGATGCTGTCGATCAAGGCACGCTACGGCATGACCATCCTGTTCGTCACCCACGACATCGACGAGTCCGTCTATCTGGGCGACCGCATCGTCGTGCTGAGTTCGTCGCCGACCGTGGTGCAGGAGATCCTGACGGTGCCGCTGCCGGTCGCGCGCGACCAGATCACCACCAAGGAAGACCCGCAGTTCCTGCACCTGCGCAGCCATGTGTTCAGGGAAATCATGGCCGCGCAGGCGGGCTGAGACACGACGACTGACAGTCCGGCACGGTCCGGACACGAAGGAGGAAGAATGGCCAGGATCGTTGGCGGCATCGGTGTGCCGCATACGCCCTATTTTCCGCGGTTCGCCGCCCAGGAGGGGTCGAACGGCGAGATCAACACGTTCTTCGGCAAGGTGCGCGCCGATCTGGAGGCGCATCGGCCCGACGTCATCCTGATGATCGACACCGACCATTTCAACACGTTCTATTTCGACACCTATCCGACCTTCGCGGTCGGCGTCGATCACGGCTTCTACGGTCCGGTGGACGACGTCGCCCTGATGCCGCCGCGCGTCATCCGTTCGCACAAGACGCTGGCGCTGCATCTGCATCGCGAACTGATCGCCCGCGACTTCGATTCCGCGCTGGTCACCAACTTCAAGGTCGGCCATTCCGTCTGCGTGCCGTTCCATTTCCTGACGCCGGGCTTCGAGCAGCCGATCATCCCGATCTTCCTGAACGGCCACCTGCCGCCGATGCCGTCGGCCCGGCGCGCCTATGCCTTCGGCAAGGCGCTACGCCTGGCGATCCTGTCCTGGCCGGAGGACATCCGCGTGGAGGTGATCGGCACCGGCAGCTTCTCGCTCGACGTGGCCGGGCCGAAGATGTTCCCGGGCGAGAACTACGGCGTGCCCGACCTGCCCTGGGCGAAGCGGGTGATCGAGCTGATGCTCACCGGCGACATCGAGACGCTTCTTGATGAGGCGTCCGAGGAACGCATGCTGGCGGCCGGCAATGTCGGCGGCGAACTGCTCAACTGGATCGCGATGATCGGCGCCGTCGCCAACGATCGGGCGTCCTGGATCGATATCCAGGAAATACGCGGCCACGCCTTCGGCGTCTGGGAAGCGGAGGAGTGATCATGAGCATCTACGCCGTCAACCGCATGTGCCACAACCTCATGCACGACAAGAATTTCCGCTACGCCATGCAGAATTACCCGGAGCAGGTCGTGGCCGGTCTCGACTTGACCGAAGAGGAGCGCGCGGCGGTGCTCGCCGGCGATGTCGGCACGCTCTACCTGCTCGGCGCCAACGCCTTCCTGCTGGGGTATCTCACCCGGTTCGAGGTGCTCGGCCTGACGTTGCCCGTCTATAACGCGCGCATGCGCGCCGTGGATGGCATGACCCCGAGAACCGATCTGTGAAGTCATGGCCGGAGCGCCTTGCGCAGCGTCCGGCCGAGCCAACCATCCGTCCAAGCGAGGCCCATTTGATGAGTGATTTGCGTCTGTCCATTGCCATCGGCGACTACGACCGGGTGCGCCCCATGTTCAACGGCGACGTCAGGATCGACGGCGTCGATCCGGTGTTCCTGCGGCTGTGTCCCGAAGAGATCTTCTTCCGCGCCTTCCGCCATGCGGACTTCGACATCTGCGAGCTGTCGCTCAGTTCCTACACGGTCAAGACGGCGCTCGACGACTGCCCCTATGTCGGCATTCCGGTCTATCCCTCGCGCGCCTTCCGGCACACCTCTATCTACGTCCGCAAGGATCGCGGCATCGCCAGCCCGGCCGACCTGAAGGGCAAGCGGATCGGCCTGCCGGAATACCAGCTGACCGCCAACGTCTGGGCACGGGCGCTGATGGAGGACGAGTATGGCGTGCGTCCGAGCGACGTGGAATGGGTGCGCGCGGGCATCGAGGAGCCGGGCCGGCCGGAGAAGATCAAGCTCGACCTGCCCCCGGACGTGACGCTGACCGACGCCCCCGAGGGCAGCACCCTGTCCGGACTGCTGCTGAAGGGCGAGATCGACGGCATGATCGGGCCGCGCATTCCCTCCTGCTTCGGCTACGACAACAAGGTCGGCTGGGTGTTCGACGACCCGCGCGCGGCCGCACTGGACTATTACAGGCGCACCAAGATCTTCCCGATCATGCACATTGTCGGCATCCGCCGGGACCTGGTCGAGGCGCATCCCTGGCTGCCCGCCACCCTGTTCAAGGCCCTCAACCGGTCGAAGGCGGTATGCGCGGAGCATCTTTCGGACACCTCCGCAACCAAGGTCATGCTGCCTTTCGTCGAGGAACAGGTGCACGATGCCCGCAAGCTGATGGGAGCCGACTACTGGTCCTACGGCTTCCACAACAACCGCCACGTGCTCGAAACCTTCCTGCGCCATCACCATGCGCAGGGACTGTCGCCGCGCCAGGTTCAGCCGGAAGAGCTGTTCCATCCGAGCACGTTCGAAAGCGTCGTGATCTAGGGTGTACGTCCGGAAATGGCCTGGGCCTTCTCGGTGCCCGTTTCGCAGAGCTCGGCCAGGTCTTCCAGGTCGAGCGCGAGCTGCTTTACCACCGAGCGCATCAGCTTCATGATGCCGTCCTCGTTGGCAAAGGGCGCGCGCCCGGACGGGCGGGCCAGATAGAGCGTCCGGCGCAGGTGCGGCTCGACGATGCGGCAGGCCTTCAGCTTGCCGCTCGCCAGTTCCTGGGCGACCGTGCCATAAGGCAGGACGCCGGCCGCCGCGCCTTCCAGAACCACCCGCTGGGTCGCCTGCAGGGACTGCACCTCGTAGGCTACCTTGACCGGCCGGCCCATCTCGCGAGCTGCCTCCTCCACCAGAATGCGGATCGGGTCGCGACCATGGGCGAGCACCAGTTCCATGTCGAGGACGTCGGAGAAGGCCATGACATCGCTCACGGGAGCCTGATCGGGATGGGCGACCAGGAGCAGGTCTTCCACCAGGAGCGGCGTGTTGTTGAGCGGCGTGCCGGCCGGCAGCTGGTAGGTCAGCGCCAGATCGACCTCCTCGCGTTGCAGGCTGCCTTCGAGGACCGAACTCGTTTCCTCGATCAGACACAGATGGACGTCCGGCAGGTCGCGGCGCACGGCGGTCAGGATCTCGCTGCCGACCAGGCGCATGATGCTGGGTGTGACGCCGAAGGTAAGCGTTTCCCGACGGCTTTCGCCGAAGCTGCGTATCTCGCTTTCCGCCTCTTCCATCAGCCGCAGGATGGTGCAGGCCCGTTCATGGAGCCGTTGCCCCGCGGGCGTCATCGACACGCCGCGGGAATGGCGATCGAACAGCGGCACGCCGAGCGATTCTTCGAGCTGACGGATCTGGATCCCGAGCGCCGGCTGGGCGACACGCAGGAGGGCAGCCGCCCGGGTCATGTTCCCGGTCTCGGCAACTTTCACGAAATACCGCAGTTGCCGGTCGTTGATGTGCATGGCCCGCGTTTGCGCCTTCCAAGCTCGCCACCCTGACGAATCCCATTATTCCTGCAGCGCCGGCGCATGCAAGTCGGACGGAGTGTGTGGAGGCTAACGGATCGATTGCGGCGCGCCAGAGACCGCCGAAGCGACCATCGCCTCGATGACCGCGATGCCGTTGAGCGCCTGGGCATTGGTGACCGGATACGGGCGGCTGCCGGCAACCGCATCGGCAAAGGCCTCGAGTTCCGCCCGTTCCTTGTCGAGCGGAGCCATGGCAATGGCCTCGGGCTCGTTGCCGAGCGTGCGGATAAGCAGGTCGCCGTCGCCGCGCATCTCCATCCAGCCCTTGGAGCCATAGACCTGGAGCCGCCAGATCTCGCCGGTGGCATGGTGGGACGCGATGTAGCCGGTCGCCCCGCTGGCGAAGCGCAGCAGGGCGGAGGTCACGTCGTCGACGTCGACCGGCAGGACACGGGTCTCGCTGTGGCAATAGACGGTCTTCACCGGGCCGGCCATGGCGATCATGGCGTCGAGAGCGTGGATGCCGCGCGCCGTCATGGCGCCGGCCGGACACTCGGCCCGCTCCGCCCGCCACATGCCGGGCTTGAGCATGTAGCCGGAAGGACCGGAGAACTGGCCTTCCAGGTGCAGCAGCTCGCCGATCTCGGAGCCGTACAGGCGCCTCAGCATGTCCTGGTAGGCCGGAGCGAAGCGGCGGTTGAAGCCGTGGGCGATCACCACGCCGGCCTTGTCGCAGGCCTGGATCATCGCCCTGGCGTCGGCGCTGGTCAGCGCCAGCGGCTTTTCGACGAAGACATGCTTGCCCGCCGCTGCGGCGCTCACCGCCAGGTCGCGATGATCGGAATGGGCCGTTGCGATCACCACCGCATCGATTGCCGGATCGGCGATGGCCTCGTCGCGGCTGACGACCGCAAGACCGAACTCCTCGCCGAAGTCCCGGTGCGCATCGGGAGTGCGGCTGGCAGCGGCCTTGAAGGCGACCCTGTCGCTTTTGCCCTGGACCGAGCCGACGAGCCGTTCGGCCCAGCGGCCGGAACCGAAGATTGCGAGGTTGAGCATGTCCTGACGCACCGTCCGCGTTTCAAGGAAGGAGAGATCCGAGGCCGCGAGGGAAGCAAAATCGACCTCTGACCGCCAAGACATTCCGTGACGCGGAGCGATCGCTTTTCGTTTCGGACACCCCGGACCGGGAGGCACGCCGACGCCGTCCGGTGCGGCCGCCGGCGGCCGCAGACGCTCTCAGGACCCGGCCGACCGCGCCAGCACGAAGTCGTGCTCCACCTCCCAGAAGCGCCCCGCAAAGCCGAGTTCGGCGGCACGGGTCGGATCGTCAATGCTCTTGAAGGCGGCCAGCAGGCTCGCCTTGACGCCGAACACAGCATCCGAGCCGATGTAAGGATCGTCCGGATCGAAGATGTGCGTGATCAGCGTCTCGAAGCCGTCGGCCTTGATCATGTAGTGCAGGTGCGCCGGCCGGAACGGATGCCGGCCGAGACGCCGCAACAACTTGCCGACCGTGCCGTCGTCGGGGATCGAATAGAACTTCGGCTTCACCGCACGGAACCAGTAGCAGCCGTCCGCGCCCGTGCGGAACACACCGCGCAGATTGAAGTCCGGCTGGATGCCCTTCTGCTGGACGTCGTAGAAGCCTTCGTCGTTGGCTTGCCAGACGTCGAGGATCGCGCCGGCGATCGGGCGGCCGTCGGTGTCGAGGATGCGGCCGCGGACAAGCATGTCCTCGCCCTTCTGGTCGAGGCAGATGTTATCCCCCATTGCGCGCAGCGGCGCGTCGGCGACATGGAACGGCCCGAGCACCGTGCTTTCCGAGGCGCCCGACGGCTTGCGGTTGTTGATGGCGTCGACCAGCATCGACACGCCGAGCACGTCCGACAGCAGGATGAACTCCTGCCGCCATTCGTTGCACAGGTGCCCGGTTTCGGTCAGGAAGCGGATCGCCTCGAACCATTCCTCCTGGGTCGGCTCGAGCTCCTTGACCGCCTCGTGCAGCTTGCGGGTGACGACCTCCATGACCTGCTTCAGGCGCTCGTCCGAGGCCGAGCGGTTACGGCCGGTGACGACCTCGATGGAGGTTTCCTCCGTGAAATAGCCCGTCTCGTGCTCGCTCATTGCGCTTCAGTCCTCGCGATTCCGGCGGCGCAGCCCCTGCTGTCCACCTCGATTCATCCCAAGAAAATCAATTACCTAGACGGCAGGGCGGCGCCCTTCCCAAGCATCCTGCAGCAGCGCGCGGATCGACTCGCGATCGATCGGGCGCGGATTCCAGTACGGATTGCGCACGGCCAGATCCGCCGCCCGGTCGAGGTCGGCCTCGCTCAGGCCAAGGTCCCTGAGCGCCGACGGCGCCCCGATCGACGCGGCGAAATCGAACAGTGCCGCCCCGGGCGACCCGCCGAAGACGGCAGAGACCGGTGCCAGCAGCTCCGGTACGGCACCGGCGTTGTAGCCGATCGTGTGCGGCAGCAGGATCGCATGGGTTTCCGCATGCGGGGTGTCGAAGCTGCCGCCGAGCGTGTGGCAGATCTTGTGGTGCAGCGCCATGCCGACGGTGCCGAGCACGGTGCCGCACAGCCAGGCGCCGTAGAGCGCCTCGCCGCGCGCCTCGGCATTGGCCGGATCGCGGACGATGACCGGCAGGGCGTCGCGGAAGGCGCGCAGGCCCTCGGCCGCCATCAGCGTCGAGACCGGGTTGCGGTCCTGCGCATAGAGCCCTTCGGCGGCGTGGGCCATGGCGTTGAGGCCGCTGGTCACGCTCATGGCGAGCGGCAGGCCGAGGGTAAGGTCCGGATCGTAGATGACCACTTCCGGCAGGATGCTCGGATCGCGGACGGTGGTCTTCACGCCGTTCTCGGTCTGGCCGAGGATCGGCGTCACCTCCGATCCGGCATAGGTGGTTGCGATCACGATCTGCGGGATATCCGTGCGATAGGCGATGGCCTTACCGAGGCCGGTGGTCGAGCCGCCGCCGAGGGCTACCACACAGTCGGCAGAGACGGCGCGCACCTGCTCCAGGGCGGATTCGGTCACCTCCACAGGGGTATGCATGGCGGCGCCGGCAAAGACGCCGACGGCCTTGTCCCCCAGCCGACCCGCGAGCGCCTCGGCCTCCGCCCGCTGCGCGGGGGTGGACAGGATCAGCGCGCGGGCGCAGCCGATCTTGTCCATCCATCCCGCCACGCCGTCGCGCTGGCCGGGGCCGAACACGATTTTGGCCGGATTGCCGGTGTAGGTGAAGGGAGCGATCATCGTCAGGTCTCCGGCTTGCGCGCCCGGGGATAAGGTCGACGCCGAACCCGCAGCCGGCATTCGGCCAGGCGGTGGGTTTCGGTTGGTCAGAAGGATCGGACAACGAACGGTCCGAAGGCAAGGATAGCAGGGTGACGCGTATCGATTGATGATTTCTTTTTGATTTTATATAGCAGATCGCTATGAAACTCGACGAACGGCACCTGATCCAGCTCGCCGCCGTGGTCCAGGCCGGCAGCGTCACCGAGGGCGCGGCGCTGCTCGGCCTGTCGCAGCCCGCCGTGTCGCGGACCCTGGCGATGCTGGAAAGGCGGCTGGGAGAACCTCTGTTCCTCAAGGGGCACCGGCCGTTGCAGCCGACCCCGCTCGGCCGGGCACTCGCCGAGCACGGCCAGACGATGCGTGCCGCGTCGCGCAAAGCATCGGAAACATTGGTGAATTTCCGGCGAGGCGAAGCCGGTGTGGTGCGCATCGGCGGCACGCCGTTCTTCATGGACGCGCTGATTTCGGGGATGGCGGCCGATTTCCAGACCCTGTGCCCGGACGTGCGCATCGACCAGTCCTATGGTTACCTGGCCGACCTGCGGGCGGCGCTGGAAAGCGACCGCATCGATCTCGCCGTCTGCCCGATCGACCTCCTGGACGAGGGCTCGGGCCTGACGTTCCAGGAACTGCTGCCGGGCCGCAACGTCATCGCCTGCGCCGCGACTCATCCCCTGCTCGCCAAGCCGGATCCCAAAGCCCTGGATCTACTGGACTTTCCCTGGATCGCGCCGCCCCCCGACAGCCCGCTGCACGCCGACCTGCACGCCATCCTGCTGTCGCTCGGGGTGAGCGGGATCAAGATCCGCTACTCCGGCGGCTCGCTCGCCAGCGTGCTCACCTACATGACGCGGACCGACGCGCTGACGATACTCCCCCATGGCGCGGTTTTCGCGTTCCACCGCGACCGGGGGATATCTGCCTTGCCGTTCCGGATTCCGCATCCGGACCGGGCACTCGGCCTGCTACGCCTGACGGGCGCCCCCAACGCGCCGGCCGTCGACACCTTCTCCAGGCATATTCGCAAAGAATTCGAGACACTTAGACACCAGATCAAGCGCCACGAACAGGCCCTCGTGCCGGGATCGTGAGCCTGTTTCGACCGACACCTGAGACCGTCCCACTTCCCTCCTGAGACTCGCCGGCTTCCTGCCGAAGACCCGCCGGAAGCCGGCTGGAGACCTGCTGGCGCGGCCGGCCCGGACTACCGGTCGGCCTGGCCGCGCCGGACGTAGCCGCCGTAGTGGAGCAGGCGCGCCTCGAAATCGCGCACGCGCGCCTCCGTCTTCGGATCGCGCGCGGAAAGCTCGGCCAGCAGCAGTTCGACCAGGTGGAAGGCGGTCACCAGCGAGGGCAGCAAGTGCGGACCGGCCATCGGCAGACGGATCACCTGCCAGGCGCCCTCGGCGATCGGCGAGGCATAGCTGTCGGTCAGCGCCAGCACGCGCGCGCCGCTTTCCCGCGCGATCTGGCAGCCGCGCACGACCTCAAGCGAATAGTCCTCATAGGAGACGGCGATGACCACATCGTCGGGCGTGCAGGCAGACAGCGTGTCGAGGATCTGGCCCGGCTGGCCCGGCGCGGGACGGATATTGGGAAAGGCCATCGCGCCGACATAGGTGAAGTAGTGGGCGACGGCGAAACAGCTGCGCACGCCGATGCAGTGGACCTGGCGGGCGTTGAGCAGCGCGTCGATGCACTCCGACAGCCCGGCCGACAGTTCGGGCGTGAACAGCAGGTCGATGTTGGCGTGGGCGGCCGACTTCATTTCCGCAAAGACGTCGGCCGCGCCCCGGGTCGCCAGCGCCGCTGCCCGCGCCGCATAGCCGGACGGCGGCGTCCGCAGCATCTCCTGCACGGCCGCACGCAAGGGATCGTAGCCGGTGTGACCGAGCGTGCGGGCAAGACGCACGACCGTGTTGGCGTTGCAGTCGGCGAGGGCAGCGAGCATGCGCACCGAATTGAAGGCGATCTCTTCCGGCCGATCGATCAGCCAGTGGGCGAGCTTGGCCAGTTGCGGCGGCGCGTCGGTGGCCAGGCCGGCAAGGCACTGGCGCAGAGCCGGCATGGTCTCGGGACACCGGCAGGCGTCGGCGCCGGTCTCCCTCGGCAGGCTGTCCGTCATCGGGCCGCATTCTCCTCCGCACCGTTGCGACGAGCGCAAGATAACACATTCGATTTGGCGAGTTGACGATTACAACACATTTGTATTCTATCGCACAGAGGGATCCCGAGAGAGGCTTAGCTGGCCTTTACGCATGTGACCAGTTTCAAGCAACAGGAGGTAATGTCATGAAAAGAACGATCCTGGGGGCGACCACCGCGCTCGCCCTGATGACCGGTGCCGTTTCGGCCGCCGAGCAGAGCTTCATCTCGATCGGCACCGGCGGCGTGACCGGCGTCTACTATCCGGCGGGCGGCGCGATTTGCAGCCTGGTGAACCGCGGTCGCGCCGAGCACGGCATCCGCTGCGGCGTGGAATCGACCGGCGGCTCGATCTTCAACATCAACGCCATCCGCTCGGGCGAGCTGGAATTCGGCGTCGCCCAGTCCGACTGGCAGTACCATGCCTACAACGGCTCCTCCCGCTTCGAGGAAGGCGGCGCCTTCGAGGGCCTGCGCGCGGTCTTCTCGCTGCACCCAGAACCTTTCACCGTAGTCGCTCGCGCCGATTCCGGGATCAAGGACTTCGACGACATGAAGGGCAAGCGCGTCAACATCGGCAACCCGGGCTCCGGCCAGCGCGGCACGATGGACGTGGTGCTGGCGGCCAAGGGTTGGACCACCGGCGACTTCTCGGTCGCCTCCGAACTGCCGCCGGCCGAACAGGCCGCCGCCCTGTGCGACAACAACGTCGACGCCATGGTCTACACCGTCGGCCACCCCTCCGGCGCGATCCAGGAAGCGACCACCTCCTGCGACGCGGTGCTGGTCAACGTCACCGGCGAGGCGATCGACACGCTGATCGCCGACAATCCGTTCTACCGCACCGCGGTCATCCCGGGCGGCATGTATCGCGGCACAGACGCGGACGTGACCACCTTCGGTGTCGGCGCGACCTTCGTGTCCTCCGCAGAGGTGCCGGACGACGTGGTCTATGCGGTGGTCAAGTCTGTGTTCGAGAACCTCGACCAGTTCAAGAGCCTGCATCCGGCGCTCGCCAACCTCGACCCCAAGGCGATGGTCACCGACGGCAACTCGGCGCCGCTGCATCCGGGCGCGGAGCGCTACTACCGCGAAGCGGGCCTGCTCAACTAGGCTGAGCGCGACGGACGCGGGCGCCGCCGGCGGCCCGCGTCCGTCCGCGGCGCCGCGGACGGGCGCCGGATCGACCAACCGCAGTGCCGGGAGCGCCCCGATGACGGATCAGAATGCGCCGCAGGGGCGCCAGTTCACCGAAGACGAACTCCAGGACCTGGTCGCCAGCACCGATTCCGGCGCGCGCGCGCCGACCAGCCGGCCCGTCGCGCTGCTGATCGCGGGCATCGCGCTGTTCTGGTCCCTGTTCCAGATCTGGATCGCCGAACCGCAGTTCTGGTTCGCCCAGTCGCTGGACTTCCTGAAGATCCTCGGTTCGGCCGAAACCCGCCCGATGCACCTGGCGCTGGCCCTGTTCCTGGCCTTCCTCGCCTATCCCGCCTACAGGAACGCGCCGCGCCGTCACGTCCCGCTCTACGACTGGGCGCTCGCCCTCGCCGCCGGCGGCTGCGCCCTGTACGTGTTCTGGTTCGCGCGCGAGATCTCGGCCTCGGCCCGCGAGGGCCTGCCGACCCAGACCCAGATCGTCGTCGGCTCGATCGGCATTCTGGTGCTGCTGGAAGCATCGCGTCGCGCGCTCGGCCCGGCACTCACGGTGGTCGCCTCCATCTTCCTCGCCTATTCCTATTTCGGCCAAGGCTGGCTCATTCCTGAACTGATCGAGCACGAGGGCCGTTCCTTCACCGCCATCGTCAACGCCCAGTGGCTGAGCACCGAGGGCGTGTTCGGCATCCCGCTCGGCGTGTCGACCGCCTTCGTATTCCTGTTCGTCCTGTTCGGCGCACTGCTCGACAAGGCCGGCGCCGGCAACTACTTCATCCAGATGGCCTTCGCCGGCCTCGGCCACCTGCGCGGTGGGCCGGCCAAGGCCGCCGTCGTCGGCTCGGGCGCGACCGGCCTGATCTCCGGCTCCTCGATCGCCAACGTGGTCACCACCGGCACCTTCACCATCCCGCTGATGAAGCGCGTCGGGTTCAGCGCCGAGAAGGCCGGCGCGGTCGAGGTCGCCTCGTCGGTCAACGGCCAGATCATGCCGCCGGTGATGGGCGCCGCCGCCTTCCTGATGGTCGAGTTCGTCGGCATCTCCTATGTCGAGGTGATCAAGCACGCGCTCATCCCGGCGGTGATCTCCTACATCGCGCTGATCTACATCGTGCACCTCGAGGCGCTGAAGAACGACATGCCGGCGCTGGGGGAGTCGAAGAGCCTGCTGCAGATGTTCCTCAAAGTGGCAATCGGCTTCGTCGCCGCCGGCGCCGTCTTCTACGGCGCGATCTGGGCCGTCGGCGCGCTGCGTGCGGCCGCCCCCGGTCTCGCCGGACCGGTCGTCGCCGCGGTGCTGGCCGCCCTCTACCTCGGCGCGCTCGCGATCGCCGCGCGCCGGCCTGACCTGGAACTGGACGACCCCAACGCCCGCCAGATCCACCTGCCGAAGATGCAGGACGTGGTGCCGGCCGGCCTGCACTTCCTGCTGCCGATCGTGGTGCTGGTGTGGTTCCTGATGGTCGAGCGCCAGTCGCCGGCCAAGTCCGCCTTCTACGCGGTCGCGATGATGCTGGCGATCATCCTGACCCAGCGGCCGATCAAGGCGCTGCTGCGCGGCCGGCGCGACCTCGCCGCGGAATTCCGCGCCGGCGTCGGCGACCTCATCGACGGCCTGATCGCCGGCGCGCGCAACATGATCGGCATCGCGGTCGCCACCGGCGCCGCCGGCATCATCGTCGCCACCGTCACCCGCACGCCGATCGGCACCGAACTCGCCGGCCTGGTCGAGCAGCTGTCGATGGGCAACCTGTTCCTCATGCTGCTGCTGGTCGGTCTGTTCTCGCTGATCCTCGGCCTCGGCCTGCCAACCACCGCCAACTACATCGTCGTATCGTCGCTGATGGCCTCCGTGGTGGTCAGCCTCGGCGCACAGGAGGGCCTCATCGTGCCGCTGATCGCGGCGCATCTGTTCGTGTTCTACTTCGGCATCATGGCCGACGTGACGCCGCCCGTCGGCCTCGCCAGCTTCGCCGCCGCCGCGGTTTCCGGCGGCGATCCGATCCGCACCGGTTTCACCGCCTTCTTCTATTCCATGCGCACCGTCGCGCTGCCGTTCCTGTTCATCTACAATCCGGCGCTGATCCTCTACGGCGTCGATCTCGGCACGGCGGCCGGGATGGCGCAGGCGGCGCTCGTCTTCGTCACCGCGACCGTGGCGATGCTGCTGTTCGCGGCCGCGACGCAGGGCTATTTCCTCGCCCGCTCGCGCCTGTACGAATCCGTGCTGCTGCTGCTCGTCGCCTTCACGCTGTTCGTGCCCAACTTCTGGCTCAACCGCATCCAGCCCGCCCACGAGGACCTGCCGCCGGCCGCCTTCGAACAGGAACTGGCCGAGGCCGAACCGGGCGCGGAGTTCCGCCTGCGCGTCGCCGGGCCCGATTTCAACACCGGCAACCAGACCGAGACCAGCCTGCAGCTGATCGTCGCCGACACGCCGGCACCGCAGCGGCTGGCCGAGACCGGGCTCATGATCATGCGCGACGGCGACCGCCTGCTGCTGGACGAACCGCGCTTCGGCTCGCCGATGCAGCAGGCGCTGCGGGGCTTCGACTTCTACCATCCCGAGCGCAAGGTCGAACTCGTCGCCCTGCGCATCCCGGCCGAACGCATGCCGAAGGAAGTATTCTACATTCCGGCACTGCTGGTGCTGGCGCTGGTGGTCGCCCTGCAGCGCCGGCGCCAGACCAAGCCCGCCTTCTGAGGAGAGCCCGATGCCCCGCACGATCCTCCTGCCCGTCGACCTGTCGGTGGAAAAGACCTGGCGGCGCCCGCTCGCCGAGGCGCTGGATATGCTGCGCGACGGCGGCGTGCTGCATGTCGTCTCCGTGCTGCCGGACTTCGGCATGCCCGCCGTCGGCGGCTTCTTCAGGAAGGGCTTCGAGAAGGAGGCGCTTCACGCCTTCGGCGTCGCTCTGGCCGACTGGGTCAAGACCAACGTGCCGGACGGCGTCGAGGTGCATCCGCACGTGCTTCACGGCTCGATCTACGACGAGATCCTGCGCGCGGCCGACAAGCTGAACGTGGACGTCATCGTCATCGGCGCGCACCGACCGGAATTGCGCGACTATCTTCTGGGACCCAACGCCGCCCGCGTGGTACGCCACGCCCGGCAGTCGGTCTACGTCGTCAGGGACTAACGAGACCATGCCCCATCACATCTTCGGCCGCAGCACCAGCGGCCAGCTTCCCGTCGCCGTCGCCGGCGACGGCTGCTACATCGTCGACGCCGCCGGCAAGCGCTACCTCGACGGTTCCGGCGGCGCCGCCGTGTCCTGCCTCGGCCATTCCGACGAGGCCGTGCGCGCCGCCCTGCACGCCCAGCTCGACCGCATCGCCTTCGCCCACACCGGCTTCTTCACCTCGCAGGCAGCCGAGGACCTGGCCGACCTGCTGGTCGCCAACGCGCCGGAGGGCCTGGAGCGGGTCTATCTGGTCTCCGGCGGCTCCGAGGCGGTCGAGGCCGCGCTCAAGCTCGCCCGGCAGTATTTCCTGGAGATCGGCCAGCCGCAGCGCCACCGCGTCATCGCCCGCCGGCAGAGCTACCACGGCAACACGCTCGGCGCGCTGGCGGCCGGCGGCAACGCCTGGCGGCGGGCACAGTTCGCCCCGCTGCTGGTCGAGACCTCCCACATCGCGCCGTGCTACGAATACCGCGACCGCGCCGAGGGCGAGAGTGCGGAAGCCTACGGGCTTCGGGTCGCCGACGAGCTGGACGCGGAGATCCGCCGGCTCGGTCCGGAAACGGTGATGGCCTTCATCGCCGAGCCGGTGGTCGGCGCCACCGCCGGCGCGGTGCCCGCCGTTCCGGGCTACCTGAAGCGCATCCGGGAAATCTGCGACCGCCACGGCGTGCTGCTGATCCTCGACGAGGTGATGTGTGGCATGGGCCGGACCGGCCACCTGTTCGCCTGCGAGGAGGACGGCGTCGCCCCGGACATGATCGCCATCGCCAAAGGCCTGGGTGCGGGCTACCAGCCGATCGGCGCGCTGCTGACTTCCGGACGCCTCTACGACGCCATCGCCAGTGGCAGCGGTTTCTTCCAGCACGGCCACACCTACATGGGCCACGCCATGGCCGCCGCCGGCGCGAAGGCGGTGCTCGACGCAATCCTCGGCCGCGGCCTGCTGGCGCGCGTGCGCAGCCAGGGCGACAAGCTCGACGCCGCGCTGCGCGCCGCCTTCGCCCAGCATCCCCATGTCGGCGACATCCGCGGCCGCGGCCTGTTCCGCGGCCTGGAACTGGTCGCCGACCGGGAGACCAAGGCGCCGTTCGAGCCGGCGCGCAGGCTTGCCGCGCGCATCAAGGCGGAGGCCTTCCAGGCGGGCCTGATCTGCTACCCGATGGGCGGCACGATCGACGGTGTGAACGGCGACCACATTCTGCTCGCGCCGCCCTTCATCATTTCCGACGACCAGATCGGCGAACTGGTCGACAAGCTGGCGGGCGCCGTGACGCGCGCGCTGGCCTGAGGTCGCACTCGCCCCAAGGTCGCACAACGTCTCTTTTCGACCCCCGGTTTGATCAGGGACAATGCGCGCCGTCGCGCTTCCGCCACCATGGACGCCGGAACGCGGCCGTGACGACCGCGCCACGGGGAAGGAGACCGACATGGCAACGACAGGCATCACCGCCCTCGACCATTCCGTCCAGGTCGCGGCGGAATGGCTGAACGAGCTTTCCGACAGGCTCGACTGGCCGCGCGACAACCGCGCCTCCTATCTGCTGCTGCGCACGGTGCTGCACGCGGTGCGCGACTGGCTCAACCCGGACGAGGCGGCGGATCTCGCGGCGCAGCTGCCCCTGCTGGTGCGCGGCGTCTATTACGAGGGCTGGAACCCGTCGTCGACGCCGGTCCACCCGCGCAGCAAGACCGCCTTCATGGAGCGGATCGACAAGGCCTTCTCCAAGGACAGCCTGGCGGACCCGGAGGCCGCCGTGTCGGCGGTGTTCTGGCTGCTCGACCGGCACGTCTCCGGCGGCGAGATCGAACAGGTTCGCCACGCCATGCGCAAGGAACTGCGCGATCTCTGGCCGTAGGGCGAGGCGGACGACGCGGCGCGAGGACATCCGGTCTTGAACGAGGCGGCGGCGATCACCCTTTCGGACAAGGTCGGGTTCCTGTCCCGGCCGGAGAGCCATGCCCGTCCGACGGCTGCCGTCGACGTGAAGGAAACCCACACGTCCTTCGTGTTCCTGACCGATGACCGGGTCTACAAGCTGAAGAAGCCGGTCCACTTTCCGTTTCTCGACTTCCGCAGCCTGGAGGCGCGTGCCCATGTCTGTCGCGAGGAGGTGCGGCTGAACCGGGTGCTGGCCGGCGATATCTATCTCGGCACCGTGCCGCTGATGCTCGACGCCGACGGCAGCCTGTCGCTCGGGGGCGCGGGGCTGGTCGTCGACTGGCTGGTCGAGATGGTCCGCCTGCCGGAGGCGGACCTGCTCGACCACCGGCTCAAGGCCGGGCGAGTCAGCCGGCCGGAGATCGACGCGCTCGCCGACAAGATGGCCCGTTTCTATGCGGCGCGGATCCCGGCACGGAGTTCCGGCACCCCCTACCTTGCCCATCTCGACGACGAAAGCGCCCAGAACACCGGCCATCTGCACGCGCTTCACGACCATCTCGACGGCCGCTTCACCGATGCCCTGGTGGAGACGGCCCAAGCCCGGCTGGACCGCTGCCGCGGCGAGATCGAAGACCGGATCGCCGCCGGCCTGATCGTCGAGGGTCACGGCGACCTGAGGCCGGAGCACGTCTGCCTGCTGTCGCCGCCGGTGGTCATCGACTGCCTGGAATTCAGCGCGGACATGCGCTTCATCGACCCCTACGACGAAATGAACTATCTCGGGCTCGAATGCACCATGCTCGGCGCCGACTGGATCGCTCCGGTGCTGCTGGGAACGCTGGAAAGGGCGCTCGGCCACCCGCCGTCTGCCGATCTCATGACGGCCTACGGCCTGTTCCGCGCCCTGCTGAGGGCGCGGCTCGCCATCGACCACCTGCTCGACGCCCATCCGCGCACGCCGGAAAAATGGCCGCGGCAGGCGCGCGCCTATCTCGACGTCGCCGCGCGCCTGTCAGGGCTGCAGCAACGCCTCGATTGACCCGCCGCCGGCAAGGCGCGCCACCGCACCGGCAAGAAGCGGCGCGACGGACAGAACCTCGAGCTTGCCGGCGAAGCGCTCCGGCGCGACGGCGAAGGGTGCGGCGCTGTCGGTGACGATCATGCCGTCGAGCGCCGGGTCGCTCAGCAGCGGCAGCGCAGGCTCCTCGAACAGGCCGTGTGTCGCCACGGCATGCACGGCGGCCGCGCCGTGCGCGCGGCAGGCCTTCGCCGCGCGCAGCAGCGTGCCGCCGCTGGCGATCAGGTCGTCGACGATGAAGGCGGAGCGACCCTCGATGTCGCCGGCGAACAGCGCACCCGAGACGACGCCGGCACTGCGCCGCTTCTCCATGAAGCCGAAGTCGACCTGTTGCCCGGTGCGCGCCTCCAGCGCTTCCTTGAGCAGCTGGGCCCGCTTGATGCCGCCGCCGTCGGGCGAGACGATCGCCACCGGTCCGGCCACGACATGGGGCGCCAGCCTGTCGGCGAACAGCGCCCGCGTGTCGAGATGCACGGTGCGGCAGCGGAAGGCGTTCTGGAACGCGGTGATCGAGTGCACGTCCAGCGTCACCACCTGGTCGGTGCCGACGGCCTCGAACAGGCGCGCGACATAGGCCGTGGTGACCGGATCGCGCGGCTTGGTCTGGCGGTCCTTGCGGGAATAGGCGAGATAGGGCACGAGCGCGGTCACGCGCGCCGCGCCGTTCTCCTTGCAGGCGGCGATGAAGAACAGCAGCCGGCACAGGCGGTCGTTGGCCGAGGCCCCGGGGCGCCCCTGCAGGCCGTGCAGGACGTAGACGTCGGCGCCGCGCACGCCGACCAGCGGCCGGGCCTTGTGCTCGCCGCCCTCGAACTCGCGCTCCTCATGCTCGGCGACGGCGAAGCCGCCCGCCGCCGCCATGGCGCGGCCGAGATCGTCGGACCCGTGGAGCGCGAAGAACAGCATGCGTTTCCTTTCCCTTGCCGGAGGGACCACTCCCTGGCGCCAGCCTAGCCGAGATGCGCCGAAAGGTAATCCAGCAGCGCGTCGAAAGAACCCATCTCGCCGTAGTCGGCCTCCGGCATCGGCAGGCCGAGGCGCTTCGACAAGGCCGTGACGAGCGTGAGGAAATCCATGGAATCGATGTCGAATTGGTCGCGCAGATCGGCCGAGCGGTCGATCGCGTCGACGTCGATGTCGGGCGCGATCCGGCGCAGTTCCGCGCGCAGCACGGCTTCGAGATCGGCACGGGTCATAGGGCCTCCGGATGCTGCAGAAGGGTGGAGATCTCGGCCAGGAAGCGGGCGCCGGCATGGCCGTCGCTGACGCGGTGATCGGCGGCAAGCGTCAGCGTCACGATCCGCCGCACTGCCAGGTTTCCTTCGTGTTCCCAAGGTCTTGAGATCGGCGTCCCGAACCCGACGATGGCCACCTGGGGCGGATAGATGACGCCGTAGAGCGCCTCGACGCCGCGTTCGCCGAGGCTCGACACGGTGATTGTCGGGTCGGATAGCTCGGAGGCGCGGAAGCGGCCGGCGCGCACGCGCACGACCAGGTCGCGCATGCGCGCCATCAAGGTGTCGAGGTCGAGGCTGTCGGCGTCGTGCAGCGCCGGGGCGACCAGGCCGCCGCCGCGGATGGCAACCGCCATGCCCGCGTGGACCGCCTCCGACGGGCGGAAGACACCGGCCTCGAAATGGCCGTTGAAGCCGGCGTGCTTGCGGGCGGCGCGTGCCACCGCCTTAACGAAGAGCGCGCCGAGCAGCAGCCGCGTTTCCGGCGGACGGGAAGAATTGACTTCAGAAACAAAGGCCTCGGCGGCGGTGACGTCGGCGGTATGGCCGAGGTAGTAGTGCGGGATCTCGCGCTTGGAGCGCGCCATGGCGGCGGCGATGGCGGCCCGCATGCCGGTCAGGCCTTCGCCGCCGTCCGGCCGCATCGCGGCGACCTCCGGCCCGCCCTTGTGTGCCTCGATGGCGGCGAGCACATCGGCGAGGACGATGGACCCTTGCGGCCCGGTGGCGGCGAGCGTGGCCGGATCGAGCGACAGGGTCTGCGCCAGCCGGCGCGCCGCCGGCGAGATCTTCAGCCTTCCTCCGGAGTCCATTCCAGACACGATCCCGGGTGCGACCGCGACACCGGAGACTGTCCGGGGCGGCTCCGGAGGCCGTCCGATCCCTGTCCGATCCGCTCCGGCTTCGGAGGCGGGCCGCGCGACCGGCGGCACCAGGTCGGCCGCTTCCCCGGTTTCGCCTTCCTCCCGGATGACGGCGAGCGGCGTGCCGACCGGAACCTTCTGGCCGAGATCGACCAGATAGCCGGTGAGCAAGCCCTCCTGGAACGACTCGACCTCGATGGCGCCCTTGTCGGTCTCGACCACGGCGACGACGTCGCCGCGCCGCACCGCGTCGCCCGGCTGCTTCAGCCATTCGACCAGCGTGCCCGCCGCCATGTCGGCGCCGAGCGAGGGCATGACGAAGGCGGCCATGGCTCAGCGGCTCCCGAACAGCGACTTCGCCGCCGCGACGATGGCCGGCACCTGGGGAATGGACGCCTCCTCCAGATGGCGGGCGTAGGGGATCGGCACCTCGGCGCTGCACACGCGCGCGGGCGGGGCGTCGAGGTCGTAGAAGGCCCGTTCGGTGACCTGCATGCCGATCTCGGCGGCCAGGCTGCCGGTCCGCCAGCCTTCGTCGACGACGAGCAGGCGGTGGGTCCTGGCGACCGAGGCCAGCACCGTGTCCATGTCGAGCGGGCGCAGCGTGCGCAGATCGACGACCTCCGCCTCGATGCCCTCGCCGGCCAGCACCTCGGCCGCCTCCAGGCACTTGTGGAGCGAGCCGCCGTAGGTGACCAGCGACAGGTCCCGCCCCTCCCGGCGCACGGCGGCGCGATCGATGTCGACCGGTCCGGCGTCGGCGGCGAGCCGTCCGGTGCGGTTGTAGAGCATGACGTTCTCGAAGATCAGCACCGGGTCGGGATCTTGCAGCGCGGTCCACAGCATGCCGCGCGCGTCCTCCAGGGTTGCCGGCGCCAGCACGCGCAGGCCGGGGATGTGGGCGTACCAGCCCTCCAGGCTGTGCGAGTGCTGGGCGGCGAGTTGGCGGCCGGCTCCGGTCGCCATGCGGATCACCACCGGCACGCCGAACTGGTTGTTCGACATGTGCCGGTAGGTCGCTGCGGTGTTGAGGATCTGGTCGAGCGCCAGCAGCGAGAAGTTGACCGTCATGACCTCGACGATCGGCCGCATGCCGGCCATCGCCGCGCCGATGCCGGCACCGGTGAACCCGGATTCCGACAGCGGCGTATCGCGGATGCGCTCGGGACCGAACTCGGACAGCAGACCCTTGCTGACCGCGTAGCAGCCGCCGTAGCGACCGACGTCCTCGCCCATCAGGAAGACGCGCTCGTCGCGGGTCATGGCGTCGACGATCGCCGCACGCACCGCCTCGCGATAGGTCGTCTCGACCGTCTCGGCGGACGGCGCGGGCGCAGTGGGCGCAAGCGGCCGCTCCGGCGCCATGACGTATTTGGTCAGGTCCTCGACCGGCTCCAGGGTGCCGGCCTCGGAGAAGGCGACCGCCTCGGCGATCTCGGCCTCGACCTCGGTCTCGATCGCCGCGATCTCGTCCACATGGACGAGGCCGCTCTGTTCCAGCCAGCCCTGGAAGCGCACGATCGGCCCCTTGCGGCGCCATTCCTCCACTTCCGCCTTGTCGCGGTAGAGCTGGGCGTCAAACATGGAATGGGCGCGGAACCGGTAGGTCCGGCATTCCAGGAAACGGGGCCTGCCGGTGTCCCGGATGGCTTCCAGCGCGCGCCGCGTCGCGGCCTCGACCGCGACCACGTCCATACCGTCGGCCACCTCGCCGTCGACGGCATAGGCGGCCGCCTTGGCGCGGATGTCGGTCACCGCCTCCGACAGGTCGAGCGCCGTGCCCATGGCGTAGCCGTTGTTCTCGCACACGAACAGCACCGGCAGCTGCCACAGCGAGGCGAGATTGAGGCTCTCGTGGAACTCGCCCTCGGCGACGGCGCCCTCGCCGAAGAAGCAGGCGGTCACCCGGTCCTCGCCGCGCATGCGGTCGGCGAGCGCGAGCCCGGCGGCGAGCGGCAGGCCGCCGCCGACGATGGCGTTGCCGCCGTAGAAATTGGCCTCGCGGCTGAACAGGTGCATCGAGCCGCCCCGCCCGCCGGCGCAGCCTTCCGCCACGCCGTACATCTCGGCCAGAACGGCGCCCATCGGCAGGCCGCGCGCCAGCGCGTGACCGTGCTCGCGGTAGGTGGCGACGATGCGGTCGCGCTCCGTTAGCAGCGGGATGACACCGACCGCGATCGCCTCCTCGCCGTCGTACAGATGCAGGAAGCCGCGGATCTTCTCCTGGGTGTAGAGTTCCGCGCACTTGGCCTCGAAGCGGCGGATGCGGATCATCGCGCGGAGCAGGTCGAGCGCGTGGGCGCGGCTGAGATGCGGTTTGGTGCCGGTCATGCTTCGTCGCCCTCCAGCGTCGACAGGTCGCCTTCGGGCAGGCCCAGTTCGCGTGCCTTCAGCAGCCGGCGCATGATCTTGCCGCTGCGCGTCCTCGGCAGCGCGGGGCGAAAGACGATCTCCTTGGGCGCGACCGCCGGACCGAGCCGTCGGCGCGCGTGGCCGAGCAGGTCGAGACGCAGGTCCTCGCTTTCCCGATGGCCGGGCTTGAGCGCGACATAGGCCTTGACGATCTCGCCCGCCGTCTCGTCGGGAATGCCGATGACGCCGACCTCGGCGACGGCGGGATGCTCCATCAGCGCGCTCTCGACCTCGAACGGGCCGATCAGATGGCCGGAACTCTTGATGACGTCGTCGGCGCGACCGACGAACCAGTAGTAGCCGTCCTCGTCGCGCAGGGCGAGGTCGCCGGTCAGGTACCAGCCGCAGGAGAAGCACTTGTCGTAGCGCGCCTCTTCGTGGAGATAGGCGCGCATCATCGACGGCCAGCCGGGCCTGAGCGCCAGTTCGCCGATCGCCCCCGCCCGCGTCACCTCGCGCACGCCCGCCGCGCTCGCCTCGACGATGCCGGCGACGATGCCCGGCAGCGGCTTGCCCATCGAGCCGGGCTTGACGTCCATCGAAGCGTAGTTGGCGATCATGATGCCGCCGGTCTCGGTCTGCCACCAGTTGTCGTGGAACGGCCGGCCGAACACGACGTCGCTCCACACCACCGCCTCCGGATTGAGCGGCTCGCCGACGCTCGCCATGAAGCGCAGGTGCGACAGGTCGCGCGCCTTCGCCATCTCCGCGCCGGCCTTCATCAGCATGCGGATCGCCGTCGGCGCGGTGTACCAGACGGTGACCTTCTCCTCCTCCAGGATCCGGTACCAGCGTTCGGCATCGTACTCGGCCTGGTCGACGATCATCGTCGCGCCGACGGTCAGCGGCGCGACGATGCCGTAGGAGGTACCGGTCACCCAGCCGGGATCGGCCGTGCACCAGAACACGTCGTCGGGCCGCAGGTCGAGCGCCAGGACGCCCGTGACGTGATGGGCGACGACCGCCTCGTGGACATGGACGGCGCCCTTCGGCCGGCCGGTCGTGCCGCTGGTGAAATGCAGCAACGCCATGTCCTCCGGCGCCATCGGCTCGGCCGGAAACTCTGCCGGCGCCGCCGCCATCAGCGCGGCAAGGTCGCGGGTGCCCTCGATCGAGCCGTCGCCGTCGATCAGCAGCACGTCCTTCAGCTCCGGCAGCCGGTCGCGCACCGGGGCGACCTTCTTGCGGTAGAGCGCCTGCGAGGTAACCAGCACCCGGGCGCCGCCGATCTCCATGCGCGCCTGGATCGGCTCCGGGCCGAAAGCGGAGAACATCGGGCAGAACACGCTGCCGGCCTTCAGCGTGCCGAGTGCGGCAACGTAGAGCTCCGGGACCCGGCCGAGCAGGGAATAAACCCGCTCGCCGCGTGCAACGCCCAGCGCCCTGAGCACGCCGGCGAAGCGCGCCGTCTCGGCAACCAGGGCGCGGTAGGTGAAGTCGCGGCGCGTGCCGTCCCGGGCGATCCAGCGCAGGGCGATCCGGTCGGCGGCCGGCGTGGCGAGATGACGGTCGAGCGCCTCGTGGGCGATGTTGAGCCGGCCGCCCGGCAGGCCGGAAAGCCGCGCCCGCGCCGCTTGCCAGGTGAAGGTCGCAGCCTCGCGGGCGTAGTCCGGCATGTTCGCCGTAGCGGCGTAGGCCGGATCCTTGCGGATGATCTCCCGGGTCATGTCCTCGCCCTGAAAGCGGGGCCGCTCCATGGCAGCCGTTCTCGTTGACTTTGACGCTACAGGCCGGAGACGGCCGCGCAAATGACGTGGATCAAGGGCAACGACGCGCCGCGGCGCGACCATGGCGCGCAAACCCGCGCGGAGGCGGCGCGCGCCATCGCGGAGGACGGCGACCGATCATGACCACGGATCCCGGGTTCACTCTTTTCCTGTGCGGCGACGTGATGACCGGCCGCGGCATCGACCAGATCCTGCCGCACCCTGCTCCGCCCGGGATCTACGAAGGCTATCTGCGCTCGGCCCGCGACTACGTGCGCCTCGCCGAGCGGGCCAGCGGGCCGATCCCCGCGCCGGTCGCGCCAGACCATGTCTGGGGCGAGGCGCTGGACGAACTGGCGCGCGCGGCCCCGCTGGCGCGCATCGTCAACCTGGAGACCGCGATCACGCTCAGCGAGGACTTCGAGCCCAAGGGCATCAACTACCGCATGAGCCCGGACAACATCGCCTGCCTGAGCGCTGCCGGCATCGACTGCTGCGTGCTTGCCAACAACCACGTGCTGGACTGGGGCCGCAGGGGCCTTGCCGACACGCTCGACAGCCTCGACGCCGCCGGCATCGGCCACGCCGGCGCCGGACGCGACGCCGCTTCGGCGGCCACGCCCTGGGTCAGGCCGCTGCCCGCCGGCGGACGCCTGCTGGTGTTCGGCGCCGGCCACGGCTCCAGCGGCATCCCGGGCCACTGGGCCGCCGGGCCGGCGCGGCCGGGCGTCGCGCTGCTTCCCGATCTGTCCAACGCGAGCGCCGAACGCCTCGCCGAGCGGGTCCTTGCCGAACGCCGGCCGGGCGACGTCGTCGTGGTCTCGGTCCACTGGGGCGGCAACTGGGGCTACGAAGTGCCCGCGGAGCAACGCCGCTTCGCCCATCTCCTGATCGATTCGGGCGCCGCCGACATCGTCCACGGCCATTCCTCCCACCATGCCAAGGCACTGGAGATGCGCGACGGCAGGCCGGTGTTCTACGGCTGCGGCGACTTCATCACCGACTACGAGGGCATCGAGGGCCACGAGAGCTTCCGCAGCGACCTGTCGGTCATGTATCTGGTCACCTTTCGCGGCACGCCGCCCATCCCCCACCGGGTCCGGATGGTGCCGTTCCGGATGCAGCGCTTCCGCCTCAACCGCGCCTGCGCCGCCGATACCGCCTGGCTCGCCGACAGGCTCAATGCCGAATGCCGCCGCTTCGGCGCAACGCTGCGCCGGGACGCGGCCGGCGGGCTCGTCGTCGACGGCGCCGGCTGAGGTATCGGCCGGCCGGTCAAGGCCGGCTCCCGTCCGGACATCTTGCCGCCGGCGTCTGCGTGGAAACACGGTTGCCGGCAGCCGCCGCGGGCGGCTAGGTTGCTCCGGACGTCGTGCCACCCTGGTGCCATGACCTCCTGCCGCCGACCGCGGCGGCGGGGCCGGGTGCCGGGCGGGGCGACGCAAACAGCAACCAGTAAAGGGGAGGACGCTTCATGACCCTCATCGCACGATCGCTCGGCCTTGCCGCTGCGGCCGCCACCGCCCTGACGCTCGCCACCGCACCGGTGCGGGCGGACTTCATCAACGTGCTGACCGGCGGCACGTCGGGCGTCTACTATCCGCTCGGCGTCGCGCTGGCGAAGATCTACGGCGAGAAGATCCCCGGCGCCCGCACCCAGGTGCAGTCGACCAAGGCTTCGGTCGAGAACCTGAACCTGCTGCAGCAGGGCAAGGGTGAGCTCGCCCTGTCGCTCGGCGACAGCGTCAAGCTCGCCTGGGAAGGCAACGAGGAAGCCGGCTTCAAGGCGCCGCTGTCGAAGCTGCGCGGCATCGCCGCCGTCTATCCCAACTACATCCAGATCGTCGCTTCCAAGGACAGCGGCATCACCTCGCTCGACGGCCTGAAGGGCAAGAGCCTGTCGGTCGGCGCGCCGAAGTCCGGCACCGAACTGAACGCGCGCGCCATCTTCGGCGCCGCCGGCATGGGCTACGGCGACCTCGGCAAGACCGAGTATCTGCCCTTCGCGGAATCGGTCGAACTGATCAAGAACCGCCAGCTCGACGCCACGCTGCAGTCCGCCGGCCTCGGCGTCGCCTCGATCAAGGACCTGGCAACCTCGGTGCCGATCAACGTCGTCGCAGTTCCCGAATCCGTCGTGACCGCGCTCGGCGCGCCCTACATCGCCGCCACCATCCCGGCCGGCACCTACGAGGGCCAGAGCGAGGACGTGCCGACCGTCGCCGTGGTCAATTTCCTGGTCACCCATGACGGCGTCTCCGAGGAGACCGCCTATCAGATGACCAAGCTGCTGTTCGAGAACCTACCCGAACTGGTCGCCGCCCACTCGGCCGCCAGGGCGATCAGCCTCGACAACGCGCTCAACGGCATGCCGATCCCGCTGCATCCGGGCGCCGAGCGCTTCTACAAGGAAAAGGGCATGATGTAAGGCCGGACGTCCGGCTGTCGGGGGCGCGGTTCGCCGCGCCCCCGTTTTCATGGGCGGCGAACGGAAAGCAAGAACAAGCGGGCAAGAACGAGCGGAACGTCATGACGAACGAGACATCCCCCCAGGCAGCGGCGCATCACGACCCCCATGCCGCGGGCTTCCCGGCCGGCCGGGAGGGCCGCCTCCTGTTCTGGATCGCTGTCCTGTTCTCGACGTTCCAGATCGCTACCGCCGCCCATGTGATCGACCTGCCGAGCCAGGTCGTGCGCGCGTTTCACGTCGGTTTCCTCGGCCTGCTCGCCTTTCCGCTGATCACCGCCGTCCGCCACCGGCCGGTCCCGCTGCGCGCGCTAGCCTGGGCGCTGGCCGGCATCAGCGTCGCCGTGGCGCTCTACCAGTGGGTCGAATATGTCGACCTGCTGCTGCGCGCCGGCGACCCCCTGCCGCGCGACATCGTCGTCGGCGTCGCCGCGCTCGTCGTGGTGTTCCTCGCCGCCTGGGGCATGATGGGTCCGGCGTTGCCGATCATCGCCGGCCTGTTCCTCGCCTATTGCCTGTTCGGCCAGCACCTGCCGGCGCCGTTCGACCATCGCGGCTACGACTTCGCCCAGGTCATCGACCACATGGCCTACGGCACCGAAGGCATCTACGGCATTCCCGTCTACGTCAGCTCGACCTACATCTTCCTGTTCATCCTGTTCGGCTCGTTCCTGGAACAGGCCGGCATGATCCGCCTGTTCACTGACGTCAGCCTCGGCCTGGTCGGCCACCGCACCGGCGGCGCGGCAAAGGTCTCGGTCGTCTCCTCGGGCCTGATGGGCACGATCTCCGGCTCCGGCGTGGCCAATGTCGTCACCACCGGCCAGTTCACCATCCCGCTGATGAAGCGCTTCGGCTACCGCCCCGCCTTTGCCGGCGGCGTCGAGGCGACCAGTTCCATGGGCGGCCAGATCATGCCGCCGGTGATGGGCGCAGTCGCCTTCATCATGGCCGAGACGCTCGGCGTTCCCTATTACGAGGTCGTCAAGGCGGCGCTGATCCCCGCCATGCTCTATTTCGCCTCGGCGTTCTGGATGGTCCACCTGGAGGCAGGCAAGCACAACCTGCGCGGCATGGCGCGGGAGGACCTGCCGTCGCCGCTGCGCGCGATCCGGGCCGGCTGGCATCTGATCCTGCCGCTGGCGGTGCTGGTCTACCTGCTGTTCACCGGCTTCACGCCGCTCTACGCCGGCACCATCGGCCTGGCGCTGACCGTGCTCTTGATCCTCGGCGGCTCGGCCGCGCTCGGCCTGCCGGCCGGCGTCATCCGCTACCTGTTCTGGATCGGCCTCGGTCTCGTCGCCGCCGCCTTCTTCCAGTTCGGCATCTGGGTGGTGCTGGCAGCCGTCGGCGTGCTGATCGCCTGGAACGCGCTGTCGAACGGCGGCCGCCAGACGTTGGCGATCTGCCGCGACGGCCTCGCCGAGGGCGCCAAGACGGCCCTGCCGGTCGGCATCGCCTGCGCGCTGGTCGGCATCATCATCGGCACCATGACGCTGACCGGCGCGGCCAACACCTTCGGCCAGTTCATCGTCAGCGTCGGCCGCGAGAGCCTGTTCCTGTCGCTGGTGCTGACCATGCTCACCTGCATCGTGCTCGGCATGGGCATCCCGACCATCCCGAACTACATCATCACCTCGTCGATCGCCGGCCCGGCGCTGCTCGAACTGGGCGTGCCGCTGATCGTCAGCCACATGTTCGTGTTCTATTTCGGCATCCTCGCCGATCTGACGCCGCCGGTGGCGCTGGCCTGCTTCGCCGCCGGTCCGATCGCGCGCGAGAGCGGACTGAAGATCTCCTTCGAGGCGATCAAGGTCGCCGCCGCCGGCTTCGTCATTCCCTTCATGGCCGTCTACACCCCGACGCTGATGCTGCAGGACGGCGGCGCGCTGGCCGGCGCCATCGGCTACGTGCCGGCGGTGATCTACATCGTGTTCAAGGTCGCCGTCGCCATCGGCCTGTGGGGCACGGCGGTGATCGGCTGGCTCGGCGTGCCGCTGCCGCTGTGGATGCGGGCGCTGGCCATGGCCGCGGCCTTCACCCTGGTCGCCGCACTGCCGGTCACCGACGAGATCGGCCTTGCGCTCGCCGCCGTCTTCGCCCTGCTGGCGTGGCGGGCGAACCGCCGCGCCGCGGCATGAGCCTGTGCCTCGCCGTCGGCGCCAAGGCGCTCGCGGTCGCCGCCGGCTTCACCCTGTCCTGGACCCATTCGGTGGAACGGACCGGTTGGCAGGAACGCTGGTCGATCACCCCGGCCGGGCTGGTGCTCGAAGAGGCGCGCGTGCGCGGCTCGGGCGCCGGCATGGAGCCGGGCGACGGCGCATGGCTCGAGGAGGGCTGGTGGGTATGGCAACCCGACCTGCCGCCGCAACCGCGCATCGTACTGGCCGCGTCCGGCGCGACCGGTGCCGGCTGGACGCTGTGCTCGGCCGGCGACTGCCACGACATCGGCGCTGAGGCCGGCGCACCGGTCGTCATCGCTCCCTGCCCCACGGACCAACCGGACCGGCTTCCCTCCCGATAGGGCTCCTGCGCAACGACACGCCGGGCGTCAGGGCGCGCGCGGCGTCGGGATATGGACCTCGGCGGTCAGTTCCTGGAGCGCGCGCGTGATGCGGTGACGCTCTGACAGGAGCTGGTTGAACTGCTGGTCGCAGCCGGCGATCGGCGCCGGATAGGCCGAAATCTCCTCGTTGACCAACCGCTTGGCCACTTCCAGTTCGACCCTGGCGAGCACCATGCATTCGGAATAGGTCGTCGACATGCTCTCCTCCATCAATCGTATACATTAGTGTACGATTTTTCGGACCGAGATCAATCCGTCCCGCCGCCGCCAAGCATCCCTGCAGCGCATGGCGCCTTCCAAATCTGCAGGGCTGACGCTACCGCGCACGCCCCCAGCGGCGCAGGCTCATGGCCGTCCTGACGCGCTCGCCGGCCAGCAGCACCGCCGCTTCGCGCGGCTTAAGGTCCTCGTCGCGGGCCCGCCGCAGCACGGCGGCGGTGTTGGCGCGCAGCTTTTCCTCGATCACGGCGAAGGCGGCGGCCTGCGTGCCGCCGGCATGCTCGACCGCCGCGCAGATGACGCCGCCGGCGTTGGCGATGAAGTCGGGCACCACGAGGATGCCCCGCGCGTGCAGGCGTTCCTCCGCCTCGACCGTCGCCGGGATGTTGGCGCCCTGCAGCACCATCCTGCAATCGAGCCGGTCGACATTGTCGGCGCGCAGCACGTCCGGCCGCGCGGCCGGGATCCAGATGTCGCAGGCGACGCCGACGATGGCGTCGCCGGCAAGCGCCCGTCCGCCCGCAAACGCGGCGATCGGCTCGCCGGCCTCCTTGTGCGCGACGAGGGCGGCAACGTCGAGGCCGTCGGGGTTGACGGTGGCGCCGCGCGAATCCGACGCCGCAACGAGAACGGCACCCTGACGGGTCAGGAAGCGGGCGGCATGCTTGCCGACGGCCCCAAAGCCCTGGATCGCCACCTGCGCGCCGTTCAGCGACACACCGCAGAACGCCTGCGCGACCTCGGCGGCGATCGACAGGCCGAAGCCGGTGGCGCCGATCTCGTCGAGCGGAATGCCGCCGATCTCCCGCGGCAGGCCGACCGCGCGGCCGATCTCGTCCCGGATCCAGGCCATCGCCGTCTCGTCGGTGCCCATGTCCGGACCCGGGATGTAATCGGCGAGTTCGCGGATGGCGACCGCGAAGGCGCGGATCACCTGTTCCTTGTCGGCCGCCGGCATGGCCGGGTCGGCGACGATCACCGACTTGGCGCCGCCGTGCGACAGGCCGGCGGCGGCATTCTTGAAGGTCATGGCACGGGCGAGGCGGAAGCACTCCTCGACGCTGACGTCGGCGGCCATGCGCGTGCCGCCGATCGCCGGGCCCGCAGCGGTGTTGTCGACCACCACGATCGCCTTCAGACCGAGGCCCGGGTGATGCAGATGGACGATCTTTTCCGGTCCGTAGCCGTCCGCGAAACGGAACAGGTCCTCAGCCATTCATTCTTTCTCCAGGCTCCGCACGACCGCCATCAGGAACCGGGCGGCTTCCGCCCCGGTGACGGCGCGGTGATCGAAGGTCAGCGACAGGGGCAGCACCCGGCACGGCCGCACCGAGCCGTCGACCACCCTCGGCTCCTCGGTGATGCGCCCGGCGCCCAGGATCGCCACCTGCGGCGGCAGCACGACGAGGGCCGCGTGGCGTCCGCCGATCATGCCGAAGTTCGACAGGGTGATGGTCTGCCCCTGCAACTCGCGCGGCGGGATGGTGCGGGCGCGGATGTCGGCCTTCATGGCCTTGAGCCCGGCACGCAAATCGTCGGCCGACCGGCTGCCGACGTCACGCAGCACCGGCACGAACAGGCCGTCGTCGGTGTTGGTGGCGATGCCGAGGTCGACCACCGCATGCAGACGGCGCGCCGCACGCGCGCCGTCGTACCAGGCGTTGAGCGCCGGCTCGACCTGACACGCCACCGCCATCGCCTGCACCAGGCGCAGCGTGACGTCCTCGCCGGCCGGCCAGCGGTCGAGGCGTGCCTCGTCGGTGACCGTCGCCGCCGCGATCTCCGCATGGGCGCGCGCCATGTTCTGCGCCATCGCGCGGCGCACGCCGCGCAGCGGCTCGTAGCCGCCGCCCGGCCTGCCGCCGGCGGCAGCCTCCACGTCCGCCGTCGTGATCGCGCCGCCCGGCCCGGTGCCGGCGACGGCGGCGAGGTCGACGCCGCGCTCGGCCGCCAGACGGCGCACCGCAGGGGCGGCCCTGACGCCGGCGGCGGGCGCCGGCGGTTGCTTCGCGGTTGATGCAGCCGCCGGCGCGGCCGCCTCGAGCGTGCCGACGACGGAGCCGGCATCGGTGCCCGCGTCCTCGAGGTCGAAGTCGGCCAGCGGCGCGCCGACAGCGACCACATCTCCCGGCGCCGCGCACAGGCGCGTCACCGTGCCCGACCACGGCGAGGGCACCTCGACCACCGCCTTCTGCGTCTCGACCGAGACCAGCGGCTGGTCGGCGACAACGCGCGCGCCTTCATCGACATGCCAGGCGACGATCTCGGCGTCCTGCAGCCCTTCCCCCAAGTCTGGCAGCATGAAGGTCTTCATGTGAACTCCATTACCTTACGCACGGCGGCGGCGATGCGCGCTGCCGACGGCATATAGCGGTGTTCCGTGCGCGGCAGCGGCATCACCGTGTCGTAGCCGGCGACCCGGCGCACCGGCGCGAGCAGGCTGGTCAGCGCGCCGTCGGCCAGACGCGCGGCGATCTCGGCGCCGAAGCCGCCGGTCAGCGGCGCCTCCTGCACGACGACGCAGCGCCCGGTCCGCTCCACCGAGGCGAGGATCGTGTCCGCATCAAGCGGCTTCAGCGTGGCGACGTCGATCACCTCCGCGGAGATCCCCTCCCCGGCCAGCGTCTCGGCGGCCTGCAGCGTCTCGACCGTCATCGCGCCCCAGGTAACCAGCGTCACGTCGGCCCCCTCGCGCAGCGCGAAGCAGCGGTCGAGCGCCAGCGCCTCGCCCGTGTCGGCGACCTCCTCGCGCAGTGCCCGGTAGATCCGCTTCGGCTCCAGGAACACGACCGGGTCGGGATCGCGGATCGCCGCCAGCAGCAGGCCGTAGGCGCGGGCCGGCGAGGACGGGATCACCACCCGCAGGCCCGGCACGTGGGCGAACAGCGCCTCCATGCTTTCCGAATGGTGCTCCGGCGCCTTGATGCCACCGCCGTAGGGCGCGCGCAGCACCATCGGGCAGCTCAGCCGGCCGCGCGTGCGCGTGCGCAGCCGCGCCGCGTGGTTCACCATCTGGTCGAGCGCGGGATAGATGAAGCCCATGAACTGGATCTCGCCGACCGGGCGAAACCCCTGCGCGGCGAGGCCGACCGAGACGCCGGCGATGGCGGCCTCGGCGAGCGGCGTGTCGCGCACCCGCTCCGCCCCGAAGCGTTCGATCAGGCCGGCCGTGGCGCGGAACACGCCGCCGTCGACGCCGACGTCCTCGCCCAGCACCAGGACGCGCTCGTCTTCCTCCATGGCGCGGGCAAGCGCCAGCGTGACCGCCTCGACCAGGGTCAGCTCAGCCATGGGAAGCCTCCTGCGCCAGCGCCTCGGCCCGTTGCGCCGCAAGGGCGGCCGGCAGCGTCTCGTAAAGATGGTCGAACATGGCGGTCGCGGGCGCGGGCGGGGTGGCCAGATAGGCCTCGGCCGCCTCGGCGACCAGGCGCTGGCTGTCCTCCAGCGCGCGTTCCTCGTCCTCGCGCGTCCAGGCGCCAAGAGCGATGAGATGGTTGCGCAGCCTTGCGACCGGTTCCTCCTTCCAGTGCTCGGAAACCTCGGCCGGATCGCGGTAGCGGCGGGCGTCGTCGGCGGTCGTGTGGTCGGCGAGGCGGTAGGTGATCGCCTCGACGAGGCTAGGCCCCTCGCCCAGGCGGGCGCGCTCCACCGCCCGCGCCACCACCGCGCGCACTGCGACGACGTCGTTGCCGTCGACCTGCTCGCCTGGAATGCCGGCGGCGACCGCCTTCTGGGCCAGCGTCCCGGCCGCCGTCTGCGCCTGCCGCCGAACCGAGATCGCCCACTGGTTGTCGGCGATGACGAACACGGCCGGCACCGCCCAGGCGCCGGCGATGTTGAGCGCCTCGTAGAAGTCGCCCTTGGAGGTGGCGCCGTCGCCGGCGACGCAGACCGCGACGCGCGGCTCGCCACGCAGCTTCAGCGCCAGCGCGGCACCGACCGCATGCGGGAACTGGCTGGCAACGGGGATGCAGACGGGGAAATCCTGGCGCGGACCGGCGAAGTCGCTGCCGCGCTCGTCGCCGCCCCAGAACAGGAAGATTTCCGTCGCGCTGACGCCGCGCCACAACTGCGCGCCCTGCTCGCGAAACGACGGCACCAGGATGTCTTCGGCGCGCATCGCGGCGGCGAGCCCGACGCTGACCGCCTCCTGGCCGAGCGAGGAGGCGAAGGTGCCGAGCCGGCCGGTGCGCTGCAGGGCGACCGCCTTCTCGTCGAAGGCACGGGTCAGCACCATGGCGCGATAGAGCCGCTCCAGTTCGGCCGGATCGCGGGCGAAATCGGGCAGCGTGCCGACCGGCGTGCCGTCGGGCAGCAGATGGCGCGTCATGCGCACGTCGAACCGCACCACGGTGCGCACCGTTGGGTCTGTCTCCTCGGCCATCGGGTCCTCCTCCCGGATCGGAGCGGGTTGCAGGGTCGTGACGCCCGGATCGCCCCCCCCCCGGATCGTCCCCGGATCGCCCCACGGCACCCGTCCCGAAACCGTAGCCGGCCCCGCAGGCGATGGGATTGATACACGTCAATCTGGGGGGGGGGGCCGTGATCGCCCACCCCGGCCCCTCTCCAGCCCCTCGCCAAGGCCTTCCCGGGGCCTGTGCCGGAGCAGCGCCCGGCCTGCGCTCGATCCTCGCCGGTCTCGGACGGACGCGGGGCAGAAAAATTTTCATAAACGTTAGTTACTCACGAGTAACTTATGTTGACAGGTGTTATTTTTCGCATACAGTCATTCACAAGCGGGCATTCAAGTCCCGGAGCGCCTATCCTTGGGCGTCCTGTGAACAAGCGACGGGGAGTGACATGAACCGCTGGGCCAATGCAGTACCGGACCGCGAACAGCAGCTGGAAAGCAAACGCAAGGCGATCATCCGCGAGGCCGCCAGGGTGTTCAGCCGCCGCGGCAGCCACGGCACGACGCTCGACGACGTCGCCGAGCGCCTCGGCGTGACCAAGACGGCGCTGTACCGCTACGTCCGCAACAAGAACGACCTTCTGTTCGCCTGCCACGAGGAGGCGATGGAGATCGCCCGGGAGGCACTGGACATCGGCGAGGCGGAAGGCCGTACCGGCCTGGAGAAGATCCAGATCGGCATGAAGGAATACCTGCGCGAGATGATCGGATCGATGGGCGTGCCCGTGCTGATCCTGGAGGAGAACGCCCTGACGGGAGAACGGGCGCAGAAGATCATCGCCCTGCGCGACGCCTTCGAAAAGCGCCTGCGCGGCCTGTTCGAGGAAGGCGTCCGGGACGGCAGCGTCGTGCCGCTCAACTCCAAGCTGGCGGTGTTCATGCTGCTCGGCGCGGTCCACTGGGTCACCAAGTGGTATTCGCCGGACGGCCCCTGGACCGCGGACGACGTCTCCGACGCCCTGATCGAAATGGCCACGCGAGGCCTTGCCGCCCACCCGGCGGAGGGCCTGCAGGCAAAGATCCACCACGTCACGCTGCCATTCGAGCGGCCATCGGAATAGCCTTAAGACCATCGGGAGGAAACCTTGGACTTCGAACTTACCCCTGACCAGAAAGCCCTGCAGGCCAACATCCGCGACTTCGCCCAGGCCGAGATCGCGCCGCACGCCGAACAGCTCGACCGCGACGGCGTGTTCCCGACCGACCTGTTCCACAGGCTCGGCGAGCTGGGGGTGATGTCGATTCCGTTTTCCGAGGATCTCGGCGGCATGGGCCTCGGCGTTTTCGACGCTGTCCTCGCCATCGAGGAAATCGCCCGCGCCGACCAGTCGCTCGCCGTCTCGGCCATGGTCTCCATGGCGACCGGCCTGACCGTCGCCCGCTTCGGCTCCGAGGAGCAGAAGCGCACCTGGCTCCCCGACATCGTGTCCGGCCGCAAGATCTGCTCCATCGCCGGCACCGAGCCGGACGCCGGCAGCGACACCGCCGGCTTCAAGACCCGCGCGGTCGAGGGCGCCGACGGCACCTGGACCCTGAACGGCGAGAAGGCCTATATCACCAATCCGGGCACCGACATCTCCTCCTTCACCATCATCCTCGCCGTGTCGAGCCCGAAGGAGGCCGAGAAGAAGCAGTACACCCTGTTCCTCGTGCCCAACGACACGCCCGGCTACAGCCGCGGCGAGAAGTACCGCAAGATGGGCTGGCGCTCCTCCGACACCCGCCCGCTCTATCTGGACGACTGCCGGGTGCCGGCTTCCGCCATCGTCGGCGGTGCGCACAAGGGCCGCTGGGTGCTGCACAAGGGCTACCAGGCCGCCCGCCTCTTCCTGTCCGCCTGCTCGCTCGGCCTCGCCCAGGCCAGCCTCGACCATTCCATCGCCTACGCCAAGACCCGCCAGGCCTTCGGCGGCAGCCTCGGCCGCCTGCAGCTGGTCCAGGAGATGATCGCCAAGATGGCGCTCAAGGTCGACAGCGCGCGTCTGGTCACTTACCGCGCCGCCTGGAAGGTCGACCAGGGCCAGGACGACCTGATGGCCCTGTCGATGGCCAAGCTGCACGCCACCGAGACCGGCTCGGAGGTCGCCAACATGGCGATCCAGGTCCACGGCGGCTGGGGCTTCATGGACGACTGCCCGGTGTCCCGCTACCTGCGCGACAACCGCATCTGCACCATCGGCGACGGCAGTTCGCAGATCCAGACGCTGCTGATTGCCCGCGAATGCGGGCTGGACGTAACGTTCCAGTAGCCCTTCCGCCCTTCCGACATTGTCCCAAGGCCGAGCAGGCGCCGCATGCGGCGCGCTGCACAGGAAAGCCATGTCCATGCACACGCCATCCGCCCCAGCGAAAGACGTGCTGTCCGCGGACCGCCTCTGCCTCCGCTTCGGCGCCGTCGAGGCGCTGAAGTCGGTGTCGCTGACCGTGAGGGAACGCGAGATCCACGCCGTCATCGGCCCGAACGGAGCCGGCAAGTCCAGCCTGCTCAACTGCTTGTCGGGCTTCTACAAACCGCAGTCGGGCGCCGTCCGCTTCAACGGCGCCGACATTTCAGCCCTGGTGCCGCACAAGCGCGCGGGCCTCGGCATCAGCCGGACCTTCCAGGGCATCCAGACCTATCCGTCGATGACCGCCAGGGAGAATATCCTGACCGGCTATCACCTGCGCATGAAGACCGGCCTGTTCTCGGCCCTGCTCTACTGGGGTCGGGTGCGCGCCGAGGAGGAGGCCTTCGCCCGGCGCGCCGAGGAGATCATCGACTTCCTCGAACTGGAGGAGCGCCGGCACGAGATCGTCGGCGACATGTCCTACGGCCTGCGCAAGCGCGTCGACCTCGGCCGGGCGCTCGCGCTCGACCCCAAGATCCTGATCATGGACGAGCCGATGGCCGGCATGAGCGCCGAGGAGAAGGGCGACCTCGCCCGCTTCATCCTCGACATCCGCGACGGCCTCGGCATCCCGGTCGTGCTCGTCGAGCACGACATGGAAGTCGTGATGGACATTTCCGACCGGATCACGGTGATCGACTTCGGTCAGGTCATCGCCTGCGGCACGCCGGCCGAGATCCGCACCAACGACGCGGTGATCGCCGCCTATCTGGGAGGTGCGCAGCAATGATCCCGACCCTCATGCGCGCCGAGCCGGTCGCCGCGGCGCGGCAATCCAACGGCCGCACCCTGCCGCAGATCCTGCGCGACAACGCGAAGGACTTCGCCACGCGGCCGGCCATCAAGTCAAAGCGCGCCGGCATCTGGCAGGCGAAGACCTGGGCCGACACCTTCACGCTGGTGCTGCGCGCCGCGCGCGGCCTCGCCGCCCTCGGCCTGCGGCGCGACGAGGTGCTCGCCCTCGTTTCGGAGAACATCGAGGAACAGCTCGTGCTCGAGCTGGCGGCGCTCGCCATCGGCGCGCGCACGGTCAGCGTCTATCCGGACGCCACCGCCGACGAGCTCGGCTACGTGCTGACCCATGCCCGCGCCGCCATGGTGCTCGGCGAGGACCAGGAACAGGTCGACAAGACCCTCGCCTGCCTGTCCGACGCGCCGGCGGTGCGCAAGGTGATCTACGTCGACGGCCGCGGCCTGTGGACCTACGGCGACGAGCGGCTGGTCTCCTTCGGCCAGATGCTGCGCGCCGGCGACGGCTTCGCCGAGGACGCCTGGGTGCTCGACGAACTCGCCAGGGGCCGCCAGGACGACGTCGCCGTCTACTGCTACACCTCGGGCACGACCGGCCGGCCGAAGGCGGCGATGCTGTCGCACGCCTTCATCCTCGACAACGCCTACCGTCTGATGGGCGCGCTCGAGATCCAGGACGGCGACAACTATCTCTCCTACATCTCGCCGGCCTGGGCGGCCGAGCAGTTCTTCGGCGTCGCCCTGCCGCTGCTCGCGCCGATGGTGGTGCATTTCGCCGAGAAGCCGGAGACGATCCAGAAGGACCTGCGCGAGATCGGCCCCGAGTTCCTGATGTTCACCCCGCGCCAGTGGGAGATGCAGGCCTCCGGCGTCGAGGCGCGCATGATGGACGCCAGGCCCTGGCAGCGCCGTCTCTACCAGTGGGGCCTCGAACAGGGCCGAGCGCGCGCCAGGGGTCGCGGCGGGCTGCTGTCGCGCGCCGTGCTGTGGCCGCTGGCCGACCAGTTGGTGCTGAAGGGCATCCGCGACGTCCTCGGCCTGACCCGCGCCCGCGCGGTGCTGTCCGGCGGCGCCGGCCTGTCGGCCGAACTGTTCGAGCGCTACCACGCCTTCGGCGTGCCGCTCGGCAACCTCTATGGCTCCAGCGAGCTCGGCCTGATCTCGACCCACCGGCCGGGGCGTAGCAATCCGCAGACCATGGGCGCGCTGATGCCTTCCGATCCGTCGATCACGGACCCGATGGAGGCCTTTGTCGCCGACGACGGCGAGTTGCGCCTCAAGGTGCTCGCCTTCTCCGGATACCTCGACGACGACGCCTCGACCGGGAAGATGGGCCGTGCCGACGAGGGCTACCGCACCGGCGACGCGGTGCGCGTCGACGAGGCCGGCGAACTGATCTTCCTCGACCGCATCAAGGACCTGCGCCGGCTGAGCAACGGCCAGGCCTATCCGCCGCAGTTCATCGAGAACCACTTGCGGGCTTCGCCGCTGATCCGCGACGCCATCGTCATCGGCGACGAGAACCACGACAGCGTCGTCGCCCTGGTCAACATCGACGCCGAGATCTGCGGCCGTTTCGCCGAGATGCACGGCCTCGCCTTCGGCACCTTCCCCGAACTCAGCCAGTTGCCGGCCGTGCGCGAGGAGATCGCCAGGGCGATCGGCCGGGTCAACGCCCTGGTCGATCCGAGCGCGCGCATCGTCGCCTTCGCCAACCTGCCCAAGGAACTGGACGCCGACGACAGCGAACTGACCCGCTCGCGCAAGCTGCGCCGCGAGCAGATCCATGCCCGCTACCAGGCGATGATCGACGCGCTCTACCGCGGCGAGGCCGTCCTGCGCACCGACATCGAGGTCAAGTACCAGGACGGCACCACGAGCGTGCTGTCGACGGCGGTCGCCCTGAACCGCGTGGGAGAGCCCGCATGATCAACTTGTTCCAGATCCTGATCGAAGGGTCGCTGGTCGGCCTGGTCTATGGCCTCGTCGCGATTTCCTTCGTCGTCATCTACCGCGCCTCGCGCATCATCAACCTGGCCCAGGGCGAAGTGCTGGTGTTCGGCGCGCTGTTCCTGTGGACCTTCACGCTCGGCGCGCAGGCCGCCGGCTACCCCCTGCCGCTGCCGGTCGGCATCGCGCTGACCGTGCTCGGCTGCGTCGGCTTCGGCCTGGTGCTGGAACGTTTCGTGTTCCGCCCGCTGATCGGCCAGTCGGCCTTCGCCATCTTCATGGCCAGCGTCGCCCTGCTGATCCTGCTGCGCGGCGTCGCCCAGTTCGTCTGGTCGGCCGAGACCCGTCCCGCGCCGACCATCCTGCCGGAGGGTGCGCTGCAGGTCGGGCCCTTCCTGATCAACACCGGCCTGCTGATCGGCGGCATCTTCACGCTGGCGCTGATGGTCGCCCTGCAGCTGTTCTTCACCCGCTCGCGCCACGGTCTCAGGCTCGCCGCCGTCGCCGAGGACCATTCGACCGCGCTGTCGCTCGGCATCTCGGTCCGCCAGGCGATCGCCGTCGCCTGGATCCTGGGGGCGGTGGTCGCCACCTTCGCCGCCATGGTGCTGCTGTCGGGACGGATCATCTCGCTGGAGGTCGCCCACATCGGCTTCAAGGCGCTTCCGGTCGCCCTGCTCGGCGGGCTGGAGTCGATCCGCGGCGCCCCGCTCGCCGGCGTCATGATCGGCGTCGGCGAGGCGCTCGCCATCGCCTATCTCGATCCGCTCACCAACGGCGCCGCCTCCGGCATCCTTCCCTACGTCGTGATGATCGCCGTTCTGCTGGTCCGTCCGCAGGGCCTGTTCGGCTGGAAGAAAATCGAAAGGCTCTGACCCATGCTTCCGACAGGAATCCATTTCGGCACCTATGCCGGCGAGGCGAAGATCCTCAAGACCCGCCGCGCCGGACTGTGGGCAGCGGCGCTCGTCGCCGGCCTCATCGCCCTGCCGCTCGCCTCCGGTCCCTACCTGCTCGGCGTGATGACCCACATGTTCATCACCCTGATGGCGGTCTACGGGCTCTACGTCACCGTCGGCATGGCCGGCCAGATCAACATCGCCCAGTCGGCCTTCGTCGGCATTGGTGCCTTCACCGCCGCCAAGCTGTCCGGATACGGCCTGCCCGTGTGGGTGATCGTGCCCGCCGCCGCGCTGGTCACCGGCGCGATCTCCGTGCTGTTCGCCCTGCCGGCAGCACGGGTCAAGGGCTTCTACCTCGCGCTCACCACCCTGGCAGCCCAGGTGATGTTCCCGATCGTCATCCTCGCCCTGCCGATGGACTGGCTCGGCGGCCTGGTCGGCCTGTCGGTCGAGCCGGTCCGCCTCGGCGGGCTGACCCTGACGACGCCGCTGCACTACTACTACTTCACCCTCGTCCTCGCCGCCGTGCTGACCGTCGCCGCCTTCAACCTGCAGCGCTCGCGCTTCGGCCGCTCGCTGATGGCAGTACGCGACAACGACGTCGTGGCCGAGGTCATGGGCATCCCCGTGTTCCGCACCAAGATCCTGGCCTTCTTCGCCGGCTCCCTGTTCGCCGGGGTGGCCGGCGCCTGCACCGCCTATGTGCTGCAGTTCGTCACCGTGTCGAGCTTCACGCTGTTCGCCTCGGTCTGGTACCTCGGCATGCTGATCGTCGGCGGCGCTCACAGCGCGCTTGGCGCCGTCCTCGGCGTGGTCTTCATCACCCTGGTGCAGGAAGGCCTGCACGGGGTCGCCAACAAGGTGGTGCAGGCCGGCGCGGCGACCAGCGGCGGCATGCTGTTCGCCCTGACCTCGATCGCCCTCGGCGGCTGCATCCTGATCGCCCTCATCTTCGAACCCCGCGGCCTCGCGCACCGCTGGCACGTGCTGCGCACCGCATTCCAGCTCTGGCCGTTCCCGCGCAGCTAGCGCACGGCCGCTCGCCCGACGGGACACCCGCGGGCCTTTCCAGGGAGGACTGACATGAGACTGAAATCGATGCTTCTGGCGGCGACGCTCGCCGCGGTGATGAGCCTGCCGGCAGCGGCCAAGGACTATGTCATCAGCGCCAGCGCCGACTATTCCGGCCCCTTCGCCGACGTCATGCCCAACGCCATGGCCGGCATCAACGCCGTCGCCGACTGGTGGAACAAGGCGGTCGGCGACAAGCTCGGCGTCAAGGCCCAGATCAAGATCTACGACATGCGCTATGACGCCGCCGTCGTCGCCAAGACCTGGCCGGCGATCCTGAGCGCCGACGCCCCGATCGCCCATCTCGGTTTCGGCACGCCCGACCTCGTGACGCTGATGAAGCGCCTGCCCAACGACAAGGTGCCGATGATCATGGGCACGGCCATGGTCGGCCTGGTCTGGGCGCCGGACGGCTGGCACTATTCGATCCGGCCGACCTACAGCCACGAGTTCGCCGGCCTGTTCGCCGACATCCAGGAAAAGAGCGGCAAGAAACTGCGCATTGGCGCCATCAGCACGCAGAACCAGGCCGGCTTCGTCGACCAGGTCAACGGCATCAAGAAGCTGGCCGAGACCTATCCGGACCGCTTCGAGGTCGTCGACGTCCAGTGGGCGGAGACCTCGCCGGTGTCCCTGTCCAGCAACCTGCGCGCCCTGTCGTCGGCCGGCGCCGAGATCCTGCTGATCGGCGGCACCACCGCCCAGGTCATCGCCGCCGCCAAGGCGATGGAGGAACTCGGCCTCTCGATCCCGATCGTCACGTCGACCCACAACGGCCTTTACGAGGTCGCCAAGGGCATCGACCTCGCCAAGCTGAACGGCTCCTACGCGGCCTTCTCCTTCGCCCCGCCCGCCAGGGCCGACCTGCCGCTGCGCGACGTCTTCGAGGCCAACAAGAAGGACGGCTCCTGGGGCCTGATCACCGCCCAGGCCGCCGCCCAGGCCCTGCTCGCCCTGCGCATGCTGGAAAAGGCGGTCGCCAAGGTCGGCGCCGACGAGGTCGACGGCGAGGCGATGCGCGCCGCCCTGCTCGACAACGTCTTCACCGAGGAGGAACTGCTCGGCGCGCTGCCGACGCTCGACTTCGACGACACCGCACCCTTCCCGATCGGCGACATCAAGGCGAGTGCGGAGATCGTCCAGGACGGCAAGATCGTTCCCGTCGGCGACGGCTGGATGAGCGTTCCGGCCCTGGAAAAATGGTAACGGCGTAACTTCGGGAGCAGGCCGATGGGATTGTCCTTGAGCAATGTCGACGTCGTCTATGGCGGCGTCATCCAGGTTCTCAGATCGACGAACCTGGAAGTTCCGGACGGGCAGATGGTGGTGCTGCTGGGTTCCAACGGCGCCGGCAAGACCACCACCCTGCGGGCCATCTCCGGCCTGCTCCACGCCGATCTCGGCGAGGTGACGGCCGGCCGGATCCTGTTCGACGGCGAGGACATCACCAACGGCGATCCGGCCACCATCTTCCGCAAAGGCATCGTGCAGGTGCTCGAGGGCCGCAAGGTCCTCGAGCACCTGACGGTGGAACAGAACCTGATGGTCGGGGCCCATGCCCGCTCCGACCATCGCGCCGTCAAGACCGACCTGGAGCGCATCTTCGGCTACTTCCCCCGCCTGCCCGCCCTGCTCAGGCGCACCGCCGGCTATCTGTCCGGCGGCGAGATGCAGATGCTGCTGATCGGCCGGGCGCTGATGGCGCGGCCGAAGCTGCTGATCCTCGACGAGCCGTCCATGGGTCTCGCCCCGATCCTGGTCGAGCAACTGTTCGAGATCATCGGCCGCATCAAGCGCGAGGAGGGCCTGACGGTGCTGCTGGTCGAGCAGAACGCACGCGCGGCGATCGCCCAGTGCGACTACGGCTACGTCATGGACGGCGGCCGCATCGTGCTGCACGGCAGCCGCGAGCAGCTGGAGAACAACCAGGACGTCCAGGAATTCTACCTCGGCTTCTCCGGCGCAGAGGAGCGGACCAGCTTCCGCGACATCAAGCACTACCGCCGCCGCAAGCGGTGGCTGGGATAGGGATCGCCATGAGCAGATTTGCGCGCATCCGCCGCGTCTATGCGCAGGCGGTCGAACGGGCGCCGGCGCTGGCCGCCCGCTTCGCCGCCGCCGGGCTGACGCCGGACGACCTGACCGACGCGGACGCCCTGACGCGCCTGCCGGTGCTGAAGAAGGAACGCCTTCTGGAACTGCAGGCCGCCGAGCCGCCCTTCGCCGGCTTCCTCGCCTGCGATCCGGTCGAACTCGGCCACATCTACGTCTCGCCGGGGCCGATCTTCGAGCCCTCGCTCGCCGACGACGGCACCGGCCACGGCATGAACATGATGTTCCAGAGCGCCGGCGTCGGCCCCGGTGACGTGGCGCTGAACACCTGGTCCTACCATCTGGTGCCCGCCGGCCTGCTGTTCGACAAAGGCCTGCAGGCGGTCGGCGCCACGGTCGTCCCGTCCGGCACCGGCAACACCGAACTGCAGGCGTCGCTGCTGCTGACCCTGAGGCCCAACGTCTTCCTCGGCAGCACCGCCTATTTCCAGACCCTGTGCGACCACCTGCGGGCGGCTGGCCACCGGCTGCCGGATGCCTGGGCGCTGAAACACGCCTTCCTCGGCGGCGAGTTCGGCGACTGGAGCGCCAAACGCGCGCGCATCGAGGCCGAACTCGGCCTCAAGACCTGGTCCTGCTACGCCACCGCGGATTTCGGCCTGATCGGCTACGAGACGCCGGGCGAGGCCGGCTATGCCATTCACGCCGACCGCTACGTGCAGATCTGCGATCCGCACACCGGCGCGCCGCTGCCGGAGGGCCAGCCCGGCGAGATCGTCGTCACCACGCTTGCCCGCGGCTGGCCGATGATCCGCTTCGGCACCGGCGACGCCGCCCGGGCGCTGGCGACCGCACAAGACGGCGGCGTGGCGCGCATCGGACCGCTCGAAGGCCGCGTCGGCGCAGCGGTGAAGGCCCGCGAGATCTTCGTCTATCCGGCCCATGTCGAGGCCCTGGCGAAACGCGTCGAGGGCATCCTGGAGGCTCGCGCGGCGGTCGAGCGCATCGACGGGCGCGAGTCGATCCTGCTCGAACTGCTGGCCGGGGCGGGGCACATCCCGCAGGCGCTCGAGCCGGCCGTGACCGATGCCTTCCGCCAGCTGACGCGGCTGAAGGCGGACCGGCTGCGCTGGGTCGGCGGCACGCAGGACTTCACCATCGACGCCAGCCTCGTCGACCGCAAGGACGTCTAGCCCGCCTCGACGATGCCGTCGGCGATCAGGGCCTCGATCTCGTCTTCCGAAAGCCCCCAGTCGCGCAAGGCTCCGGGCGTGTTCCGCGTGCCCTGCGCCGGCGACACGGCGACCGCACCCGGCGTGCGCGAAAAGCGCGGCACCGGCGCGTGCTGGGCGACGTCGTCGATCGTGACGATGGCGCCGCGCGCCGCCGCCTGCGGATGGCCGTCCGCCTCCTCCAGGCCCAGCACCGGGGTCACGCAGGCGTCGGTGGCGGCGAACAGATCGGCCCAGTGGTCCCGGTCGCGGGAGGCGAAGATCTCCTCCAGCCGCCGCGTGCAATGGGCTTCGTCGTCCTCCCGGCCCAACAGGAACCGCGGATCGTCGAGGAGGCCGAGCCCGTCCAGCAGCGCCGTGCGGAACGCCGGCTCGATCGCCCCGACCGCCACGAAACGGCCGTCGGCGCAGCGGTACTGGCGGTAGTAGTGGCGACCGCCGTCGAGCGTGCCGGTGCCGGCCGGTCCCGCCCAGGCGCCGGCGAGCCTGAGCGCCTTTGGCAATGCGCACAGGGCCGCCGCACCGTCGACGATGGCCGCATCGAGCACCTGACCCAGTCCCGACTGGCGCGCCTCGAGGATGCCGGCGAGCAACCCGAAGGCCATCATCAGCCCGCCGCCGCCCATGTCGCCGACCAGCGGCGGGATCGCGCGCGGCACCGTGCCGTCCTGGCCGAACAACGACAGGGCCCCGGACAGGCCGACATAGTTGAGGTCGTGGCCGGCCGTCAGCGCCAGCGGCCCGGTCTGCCCCCAGCCGGTCATGCGCGCATAGACGAGGCGCGGATTGGCGGCGAGGCACGGCTGCGGGCCGAGCCCCAGACGCTCCATCGTGCCGGGACGGTAGCCCTCGATCAGCGCGTCGGCCGCACCGACCAGCCGCAGCACCAGGTCCCGGCTCGCCGGTGCCTTCAGGTCGAGCCGCACCGCATGCCGGCCGCGGTTGAAGATCGCGTGGCGGCCCATCTCGTTGAAGTCGAGGCCGGGATCGGGCGGCGGATAGCCGCCGGGCCGGTCGATGCGCAGCACACGGGCACCGAGATCGGCGAGCAGCATGGCCGCGAAGGGCGCCGGACCGATGCCGGTGAATTCCACCACCGAGATGCCTGACAGCGGGCCCTGGCGCGCGCCGCCGTCAGCCATCCGCCAGCGCTCCGGCGAAGGCGATGGCGTAGAACTGGGCGGCGAGATCCTCCGCCGACGGGCTCGCCCCGCGGCGCCATTCCAGCGTCCAGTTCATCATGCCGATCAGCGCGTAGCGCAGGGCCGGCGGATCGACCTCCGCCCGGATCCGGCCGGCCGCGCGCGCCGCGGCGATCAACCCCGCCCACAGGTCCTCGTAGGTCGCGCGCACCTTGCGCAAGCGGTCCTTCACGTCGGGCGGCACATGGGCGTAGCAGCGGATATTGGCCGAGGCGTAGTCGCCCCGATCGTGCAGGGCCTTCAGATGCGCCGTCATCGCATGGCGGATGACCTCGACCGGATCGGTCCCCTCCGGCAGCGCGGCGATCGCCGCACGCACCCGGTCCTCGACCAGCGCGATGCCCTGCGACATCACCTCCTCGGCGAGTTCCTCCTTGGACGCGAAATGGTAGTACAGGCTGCCGGCCTTCATGCCGGTCGCGGTCGCGATGTCGCGCAGCGAGGTCGACGCGTAGCCGCGCTCCCGGAACAGCCGGGCCGCATGGTCGAGGATCGTCCTGCGGGTCCGCTCCTGAATCGAGCCCTTGCCAGAGGATTTCGATTTCTCGTTGTTTTTCATGTCCATCGCATCGCTCGCACCGCCCGCCCAATCGGGACTCTACCGGAAGGATCCGCCTCCGCAAGACCGCCGGCCGATCCGTTGTCGCGTTTGCGGGGTTGCTTTTCCGGGTTCGATATTCTAACAAACGTTAGATTGAAAAATCGACCGAGTCAATTCGGCACCCGGTAAAGGGCAGGCGTATGGCCATATTGAGAACCAAGTGCGATCCCGCGGATCCGGTCTATCAGGACAACCGGCGCGCCTATCAGGCGCTGCTCGACGACCTCTACCGCAAGTACGAATGGGCGCTCGGCGGCGGCGGCGCCAGGATGATCGGCCGCCACCACGCCCGCGGCAAGATCCTGGTCCGCGACCGCATCGACCTGCTGGTCGACCCGCTGACGCCGTTCATGGAGCTGTCGCCGCTCGCCGCCTGGGGTCTCTACGACAACGAGGTGCCGTCGGCCGGCATCGTCACCGGCATCGGCACCATCCGTGGGGTGACCTGCGTCATCATCGCCAACGACGCCACCGTGAAAGGCGGCTCGTTCTTCCGCGAGACCGTGCGCAAACACATCCGCGCCCAGGACATCGCGCTCGAGAATCGCCTGCCGGTCGTCTACCTGGTCGACTGCGGCGGCGCCAACCTGAAGAACCTCGAGGACGTGTTCCCCGACCAGGAGCACTTCGGCGGCACTTTCTACCGCCAGTGCCGCATGTCGGCCGAAGGCCTGCCGCAGATCGCCGCCGTGTTCGGCGAATGCACCGCCGGCGGCGCCTACATACCCGCGCTTGCCGACGAGTTCGTCATGGTCGCCGGGAACGCCTCGATCCATCTCGGCGGCCCGCAGATCGTGCGCGCGGCGATCCGCGAGACGGTCGACCGCGACACGCTCGGCGGCGCGCTGATGCACTCGACCGTCTCCGGCGTCTCGGACTACTGCGCCGCCGACGAGCGCGAGGCGATCGCCCGGCTGCGCGACATGGTCGGCGCACTGAACTATCCGCAGCCGCTCGCCGGCGACATCCGCATCCCGCGCGCGCCGCTCTACGACCCGGCGGAGCTGCCCGGCATCGTCGGCACCGACCTGTCGCGCCCGCTCGACCAGCGCGAGATCATCGCCCGCATCGTCGACGGCAGCGAGTTCCACGAGTTCAAGCCCCAGTTCGCCACCACCATCGTCTGCGGCTTCGCCCACATCGAGGGCCTGCCGGTCGGCATCGTCGCCAACAACGGCGTGCTGTTCTCCGAAACCACGCTGAAGGCGGTGCATTTCATCGAACTGTGCGACCAGCGCGGCGTGCCGCTGCTGTTCCTGCAGAACACCACGGGCTTCATGGTCGGTTCGGACGCCGAGCGCGGCGGCATCTCCAAGCATTCCGCCAAGCTGGTCTATGCCGTCTCCAACACCCGCGTGCCGCGCTACACCCTGGTCACCGGCGGCTCCTACGGCGCGGGCAACTACGGCATGAGCGGGCGCGGCTTCCGGCCGCGCTTCATGTTCATGTGGCCGAACGCCCGCCTCGGCGGCATGAATCCGGACGTAGGCTCCTCGGTGCTGATGGACCTGCGCCGCGCCAGCATCTCGCGCCATCCGGCGACAGAGGAGGAACTGGCCGCCTACGAGGCCGAGCTGCGCGCCATGTTCGAGACCAAGTCGGACCCCTACTACTGCACGGCGCGTATCTGGGACGACGGCATCATCGATCCGCGCGACACCCGCAAGGTCCTCGCCCTGTGCCTGGCGACCGGGGCGATGCGTCCCGAGATCCCCGGCAATCGTCCCGTTTACCGGATGTGAGGTCGCCATGACGGTCCTGTTCAATGCCCCGCGCCCGATCCGCAGCGTGCTCGTCGCCAACCGTGGCGAGATCGCCTGCCGGGTGATGCGCACCTGCCGCCGCCTCGGCCTGCGCACCGTCGCGGTCCATTCCGACGCCGACGCCGACGCCTTGCATGTGCGCAGCGCCGACGACAGCCACCGCATCGGTGCCGGCCCCGCCACCGAGAGCTATCTCGACATGGACGCCGTGCTCGCCGCCGCGCGGGCGAGCGGCGCCGACGCGATCCATCCCGGCTACGGCTTCCTGTCCGAAAACGCCGCCTTCGCGCGCCGCTGCGAGGAAGCGGGCATCGTCTTCATCGGCCCGACGCCCGACGCCGTCGCGGCCATGGGCTCCAAGATCGAGGCCAAGCGCATCGCGGTCGAGGCTGGCGTGCCGACCGTGCCCGGCTATCACGGCGACGACCAGGACCCGGTCCGGCTGGCCGCCGAGGCGGAGCGCATCGGCTATCCCGTGCTGATCAAGGCCTCGGCCGGCGGCGGCGGCCGCGGCATGCGGCTGGTCGAACGACCGCAGGACTTTGCCGCCGCCCTCGAGACCGCCAGGACCGAGGCCCGCTCGGCCTTCGGCGACGACAGCGTCCTGCTGGAACGCTACATCGCCAACCCGCGGCACCTGGAGGTCCAGCTCGTCGGCGACAGCCACGGCAACCTGGTGCACCTGTTCGAGCGCGACTGTTCGGTCCAGCGTAACAACCAGAAGGTTCTCGAGGAGGCCCCGGCGCCGAACCTTCCCGGCGCGGTGCGCGCGCGGCTGCACGACACCGCCCTGAAGCTTGGCCGCGCGATCGGCTACCGCTCCGCCGGCACGGTCGAGTTCATCATGGAGGCTGGCGGCAGCGAGCCGTATTTCCTCGAGATGAACACCCGCCTGCAGGTCGAGCACCCGGTCACCGAGGCGATCACCGGCATCGACCTGGTCGAATGGCAGCTGCTCGTCGCCGCCGGACTGCCTCTGCCGCTTGACCAGGACGCCATCCGCGCCGTCGGCCACGCCATCGAGGCGCGCGTCGCCGCCGAACGGCCCGAGGCCTCGTTCCAGCCCTCCATCGGTCGCATCGCCGCGCTCCAGGCGCCGGTCGGCCTGCGCTTCGACACCGGCGTCGAGGGCGGCTCGCAGGTGACGCCCTTCTACGACAGCATGCTTGCCAAGCTGATCGCCCACGGGCCGGACCGCAGCGCCGCGCGCGACCGGCTGGAACAGGGCCTGTCGGAGCTGTCCGTGCTGGGTCTGGCCACCAACCAGGCCTTCCTGCGCGACTGCGTCGCCCGGCCCGCCTTTGCCGAGGGCCGCGCCACCACCCGCTTCCTCGTCGAGAACTTTCCGGACGGCTGGAAGCCCCAGGGCGTCGACCGTTTGCGCGCTCTCGCCGCCGCGATCTGGGCAACCCGCCTGCCCGCCGCCCAAAGTCCCTGGCAGGAGCGCGGCGGTTTCCGCGTCACCGGCGCCCGCCGGCCCGCCTCCGTCGAGCTGGAGCTCTCCGACGACCACGGCACCGCCTCCGCGCGCCTGACGCTCGGCCCCGACGGCTTCGCGCTGCGCATCGACGACCGGGACATCGTGCTCGGCCCGCTCGACCTCGGCTCCGGCCCAGTCGAGGTCGGCGGCGCCCCGGTCGCCTTCCGCTGCGCGGACGACGTCGTCCACCTGTCGCACCGCGGCCTTGCCGCCTCCGTGCGCCTGCGCCCGGCCATCGACGTCGACCGCAGCGCGACGCTGTCCGCCGCCAGCGACGGCACCGTCGTCGCCCCGCTCCACGGCCTGGTCACGGACATCTCCGTCTCCGCCGGCGAGCGCGTCGAAAAGGGCCGGCCGCTGATGAAGATGGAGGCAATGAAACTGGTCCACACGCTCGTCGCGCCCATCGACGGCACCGTCGCGGCGCTGCGCTGCGCGGTCGGCGACACCGTGCCGGCCGACCACCACCTGATCGAGATTGCACCACTTGGGGAGGAATGACCGATGGCAGGACTTTGGTTCGAGGACTTCCGGGACGGCATGGTGTTCGACCATGAATGGACCCGCACCATCACCGAGACCGACAATCGCTGGTTCTCGCTGCTGACCATGAACACCCAGCCGGTCCACATCGACGCCCACGCGGCGGCGAAGAGCGTCTGGGGCCGGCCGCTGGTCAACAGCCTGCTGACCCTCGGCCTGATGGTCGGCATGTCGGTCAACGACACCACCTTCGGCACCACCATCGCCAATCTCGGCATGACCAACGTGGCCTTCCCGCACCCGCTGTTCGAGGGCGACACGATCAGGATCCGCACCACCGTGCTCGGCAAGCGGCCGAGCAGGTCGCGCCCCGGCGAGGGCATCGTCACCCTGCGCCACGAGGCCTTCAACCAGGACGGCGTGCTGTGCGGCACCTGCGAGCGCGCTGCGCTGATGCGCATGCGCCCCGCCGCCAACGACCCCGCCGCCGGCAACGCCGCCGCCTGATGCGCTCGCTGCTGTTCGTGCCGGGCGTCTCGGCAAAGATGATGGCGAAGGCAGCCGACTGCGCCGCCGACGTCGTCATCCTCGACCTGGAGGACGCCGTCCAGCCGCAGGCCAAGGCCGAAGCGCGTGCGCTCGTCGCCGGCCACCTCGCCGCCCGCCCGGCCGATCGGCGACCGGACGGGCCGCGGATCGCCGTGCGCGTCAACGGCCTCGACACGCCGTGGTGCGCCGCGGACGTCGCCGCCGTCGTCCCGCATGCGCCCGATCTGCTGATGCTGCCCAAGGCGACCGGACCGCAGGACGTCGCCCGCCTCGCCGGCCTGCTCGCGCCGTTCGAATCCGACCCGGGCCGCACCGGCATCCTGGTCGTGGCGACCGAGACCGCCGAGGCGACCGTCTCCCTGCTGACCCGCTCCTGGGCGCATCCGCGCCTCAGGGGGCTGCTGTGGGGCGGCGAGGATCTCTCCGTCGACCTTGGCGCAACCGCCAACCGCGACGAGGCCGGCGCCTATACCGAACCGTTCCGCATGGCGCGCAATTTCTGCCTCTATGGCGCACGGCTTGCCGGCGTGCCCGCCATCGACGCCGTCTACACCGACTTTCGTGACACCGGCGGGCTGCGCCGGGAAACAGAGGCCGCCCGCCGCGACGGCTTCGCCGCCAAGGCTGCCATCCATCCGGCCCAGATCGGCGCCATCAACGCCGTCTTCACCCCGGCCGAGGCTGATCTGGCCTGGGCGCGGGCCGTGGTCGACGCCCTGGCGGTCTCCTCGACCGGCGTCGCCGTGGTCGACGGCCAGATGGTCGACGCGCCGCATCTGGCCCGCGCGCGGCGCCTCCTGGACGCCGCGCGGTGAGATCAGACCGCGGAAATGCCGCCGTTGATGCTGATCGTCTGGCCGGTCAGGCGGGCCGCCGCAGGGCTCGCCAGGAACACCACCATCGCGGCCAGGTCCTCGGGCTCGACGATGCCGAGCGAGGCCATCGTCTCGGCCTTGCCGAACAGCCTGTTGCAGAACGGATCGGCCATCAGCGTGTCGTAGAGCGGCGTGCCGCGCACGATGCTCGGCGTCAGGCAGTTGACGCGGATACCGTTGCGCTTGGCCTCGTTGGCCATGCCTCGGCAGAACATGACGATGGCCGCCATGGCCGCGCCGATCGCCGTCTCGCCCGGCGTCGCGACCTTGGCCGCGTCGGAGGCGAGGCAGATCACCGCGCCGCCGCCCTGCCGGCTCATGTGCGGCAGAACCGCCCGCGCCGGATGGATGATGCCGGCGACGATCGAAGAAATCGTCGGCATCAGCTCGGCCGTCGGGATCTGGTGCAACAGCCGCGGCATCGGATCGCCGCCGCCGCTGCTGAGCAGGATGTCGATCGAACCGAGCCGCTCCGCCGTCGCCTCGGCCAGCGCATCCGCCTCCTCCGCATGCACCGCGTTGCATTGCAGATAGTGGATCTCCGCCCCGGGAAAGCGCTCCGCCAGACGCGCGCGTGCGGCAAGGCCGCGCCCAGGCGACCGCCCGGAAATCACCAGCCGCCTCAGCCCCGCCTCGAGCAGCGCCTGCGCACCGGCATGTCCGATGCCCGCCGTGCCGCCGACCACAAGCGCCGATGCCGACGCGATGTCCACCGTCCTTCTCATTTCCACCAAGCCCTCCCAAAAGAAATTGCCTCATGAAACTTTAAATAAATAATCGGATTTATCAACAAAAAATACTTTATATTGTAAATATAAAAATTTACGATACTTGATTAATACTTCAAGTGCTATCAGAATTGCAAGTTAAGTCCGAGTTCCCGCCTTCCTTGACATGAGCCGAGCCCCTTAGGCCGTCTCGCGGTGGATCTGGACCGGCGCCCACGACGGGCCCACCGGCATCCCTCCAGGCTGTTGCGGGTGACAGGAGGCAGCAGGCTCGCGACCCGGCGCATGGTGTTGGCGATACGGTCCGGCTGGATCGCGTTGGCGCCGCCTTGGAGCGCATCATCTGAGCGCGTCAGGCCGGCCGGTTGCCGCCGGCGCGCAGCCGGGTGAAGTCGCTCTCGCACCCGCCCGGCTCGATCGAGGTCACGCGCACACCCGTGCCGTGCAGGTCGCTGCGCAGGCCGAGCGAGAACCGGCGCCCGCTCAGACGCTCATCGTCGCCCGAACGGCCGCCTTCCAGGCGTCGTATTTGCGCGCCCTGACATCGCCCGCCAGGCGCGGCTCGAAGCGTCGCTCGACCGCCCAGCTGCCGGCGAAGGTCTCCTGGTCCGGATAGACGCCGGCGCGCATGCCGGCGAGCCAGGCCGCGCCCAGCGCGGTCGTCTCCAGCACTCGCGGCCGGTCGACCGGCGCGCCGAGGATGTCGGACAGGAACTGCATCGCCCAGTCGCTGGCGCTCATGCCGCCGTCGACGCGCAGCACGCCGCCACCGGCGCCCGACGGCCAGTCGACCAGCATGGCCTCCAGCAGGTCGCGGGTCTGGAAGCCGACGCTTTCCAGCGCCGCGCGGGCGAATTCCGCCGGTCCGGAATTGCGCGTCAACCCGAAGATGGCCCCGCGGCTCTCCGCGCTCCAGTAGGGCGCGCCGAGGCCGGTAAAGGCCGGCACCAGGATCAACGACTGTCTTGGGTCGGCGCTTTCCGCCAGCGCCTGGGTCTCGTCCGCCGCACGGATGATCTTCAGCCCGTCGCGCAGCCATTGCACCACGGCTCCGGCGATGAAGATCGAGCCTTCAAGCGCGTAGGTCGGCTTGCCGTCGAACTGGTAGGCGATGGTGGTCAGCAGCCGGCTCTTCGAGGCCACCGGCGTGTCGCCGGTGTTGAGCAGCGCAAAGCAGCCGGTGCCGTAGGTCGACTTCATCATCCCGGGCGAGAAGCAGGCCTGGCCGATGGTGGCCGCCTGCTGGTCGCCGGCGACGCCGAGGATCGGGATCTCTCGGCCGAACAGGTCGGCGCGCGTGCGCCCGAACTCGGCGGCACAATCGCGCACCTCCGGCAGCATCGCCATGGGAATGTCGAGCAGCTCGCACATGGTCCGGCTCCAGCGCCCCTTGCGGATGTCGTAGAGCAGCGTGCGCGCCGCGTTGGTGGCGTCGGTCGCATGCACCGCGCCGCCGGTCAGCTTCCAGATCAGGAAGCTGTCGACCGTGCCGAACAGGAGTTCGCCGCGCTTGGCGCGCTCCCGCGCGCCCTCGACGCTGTCCAGGATCCATTTCAGCTTGGTGCCGGAGAAATAAGGATCGAGCAGCAGCCCCGTGCGCTCGCTGACCGTCGCCTCGTGGCCGGCCTCGCGCAAGTCCCGGCACAGACCCGCCGTGCGCCGGTCCTGCCAGACGATCGCCCGGTGGATCGGCTGGCCGGTCGCCCGGTCCCACACCAGCGTCGTCTCGCGCTGGTTGGTGATGCCGATCGCCGCGATGTCGGCGCCGCTCGCCCCGACCCGCTCTATCGCCGCGCGGCACGAGCCGGCCGTAGACGACCAAAGGTCGGCGGGATCGTGCTCGACCCAGCCGCTCGCCGGATAGTGCTGGGGGAATTCCTCCTGGGCGATCGATGCGATCGCCATCGTCTCGTCGAACAGGATGGCGCGGCTGGAGGTGGTGCCCTGGTCGATGGCGAGGATGTGGGTCATCGGCAAATGGTCCGTGCGGCTATCGGGGAAAGCGGACGCGTGTCCAGCGGACTATAGACCGGAAGCGGCGGCGCGGTCTGCCCCGGCTCCCGCCGCACTGCCGGTCATGAAGGCGTCCAGCGCGGCGATCGCGTCCGCGGACAGGCGCAGGCCGAGCTTCGACCGCCGCCAGACGACATCCTCTGCGCGGCGCGCGAACTCGCGCTCCATCAGCCAACGCACCTCGCGCTCCGTCAGCGATGCCCCGAACGGTCGACCGAGATCGGCATCGCTTCTGGCGTCGCCCAGCATGTCGGCAGCCTCCGTGCCGTAGGCACGCACCAGGCGGCGCGCCCAGGCGGCATCCAGGAACGGATAGGCCGCCTGCAGCTCCGCGATCAGCTCCGCCACCCCGTCGACCGGGAAGTCGCCGCCCGGAAGTGCCACACCCGCGGTCCAGGGACCCGGGACTGCGTCGAAGAACGGCGCGATCTTGTCGAGCGCGGATTCCGCCAGCCGCCGATAGGTGGTGATCTTGCCGCCGAACACGGTGAGCAGCGGCGCGCCGGCCGCCGTGTCTACGCTCAGCACGTAGTCCCGTGTCGCGGCCGTCGCCGAGGATGCGCCGTCGTCGTAGAGCGGCCGGACGCCCGAATAGGTCCACACCACGTCGTCGGCGGTGACCGGCGTGCGGAAATAGGCCGATGCGAAGCGGAGCAGGTAGTCGCGCTCCTCGGGCGTGCACTCGGGCCTGACGGAAGCGTCCGTGTGGTCGGCGTCCGTCGTGCCGATCAGCGTGAAATCGGTCTCGTAGGGAATGGCGAAGATGATCCGCCCGTCCTCGCCCTGGAAGAAGTAGCACTTGTCGTGGTCGTAGAGCCGGCGCGTGACGATGTGGCTGCCGCGCACCAGCCGCACGCCCTCGCCGGTGTCGATGCCAAGCGTGCCGCGCAGCACCTGTTCCACCCAGGGGCCGGCGGCATTGACCGCCATGCGCGCGCGCCGCGTCGCCGTCTCGCCCGTGTCGGCGTCGCGCAGGACGAGCGTCCACAGCCCGTCCTCGACGCGTGCCGAGACGACTTCGGTGCGCACCAGGATCTCCGCCCCGCATGCGGCCGCGTCGCGGGCGTTGAGCACGACGAGGCGCGAATCCTCCACCCAGCAGTCGGAATATTCGTAGGCATGCGAGAATCGGTCCTGCAGCGGCGCCCCGGCCGGATCGCGGGCAAGGTCGACCGTCGCGGTACCCGGCAGGATCCTGCGCCCGCCGAGATGGTCGTAGAGGAACAGGCCGAGCCGGATCAGCCAGGCCGGGCGGCGGCCCTTCATCCAGGGCATGACGACGCCGAGCAGCCGCGACGTCGGCGTCTCGGCCTCGAACCGCATGTCCTTGTGATAGGGCAGCACGAAGCGCATCGGCCAGCTGATGTGCGGCATGGCGGCGAGCAGAACCTCGCGCTCGATCAATGCCTCGCGCACGAGGCGGAACTCGAAATATTCCAGATAGCGCAGGCCGCCGTGGAACAGCTTGGTCGAGGCCGACGAGGTCGCCGAGGCGAGATCGCCCTGCTCCGCCAGCGCGACCGAAAGCCCGCGCCCGGCGGCGTCGCGCGCGATGCCGCAGCCGTTGATGCCGCCGCCGATAACGAACAGATCGACCGGCACGTCGTCGTTGGAACCCCGTGTCACCTGCCACCTCCGTACCCGGCGCATGCGAACTCAAACGAACCATACGATACGCCCTTCGTCAATTGACGAATTTCGTTTGATTTCGTTTATGATCGAATTCTGTTCCGACGGCATGTCAGTCGCGGGGCCGGCCCAGGATCGCACCGCATCCCGCCCGCCGGGGGTTTCGTTTCCGTTCGGTTCCCGCGGGCGCTTGCAAAACCGAACCCGACCGAACATGGTTGGCGCCTTGGGAGGTCCGAATCCGTGTCGCAGAGCTTTCGCCAGCCCGAAATCCTCGAGATCGCCCGCCAGAAGGGCAAGGTGACGGTCGATGGCCTCGCCGAGCACTTCGGCGTCACCGTCCAGACGATCCGCCGCGATCTGGCCGAACTCGCCGAAAGCGGGCGCCTGGAACGGGTCCACGGCGGCGCCATCCTGCCCTCAGGCGTCGCCAACATCGGCTACGAGGAGCGCCGCAACCTCAACCGGGCCGCCAAGCAGGCCATCGCCCGGCTGTGCGCGCGCGCCGTCCCGGACGACTGCTCGCTGTTCCTCAACATCGGCACCAGCACGGAGGCGCTTGCGCGCGAGCTGCTCCAGCACCGCAACCTGCTCGTCGTCACCAACAACATGAATGTCGCCAACATCCTGGTCGCCAACCCGTCCTGCGAGATCGTCGTCGCCGGCGGCGCGCTGCGCCGCTCCGACGGCGGGCTGACCGGACCGCTGACGACGGCGGCCGTCGAACGGTTCAAGTTCGACTACGCCGCCATCGGCTGTTCGGCCATCGACGTGGACGGCGACCTGCTCGATTTCGATATCCAGGAGGTCGGCGTCAGCCAGGCCATCCTGCGCCAGACGCGCCGCACCTTCCTGGTCTGCGACCATTTCAAGTTCCAGCGCAGCGCCCCGGTGCGCATCGGCTCGCTGGCCGACATAGACACCGTCTTCACCGACCGGCCGCTGGCCGCGTCGCTGGCCGCCCGCTGCGCCGGCTGGGATACTCGTGTCGAGCTCTGCGGGCCCTGATCCGCGCAACGCGACGCAAGACGGCCCGCCGTGGCGGGCCGTCCAGCTTGTTGACAAACCTGCAGACTCTCCAGTGTCATTCCGGCCAAGCGAAGCGCGAGCCGGAACCGGCGAGCCACGGTAACGATGATGTCAACGAAGGAGACCGAGAGGGCCTCGGCTCACCGATCCCGCATCTGCGCTTCGCTGCGTGCGGGATAACGCGCGTGGAGGTTTGTCAGCGGTCTGGTCGATGGCTGCGTGAAAAGCCTGCTTAGCGGGCCATGCCGATCAGCAGCATGGAGTCGCGCTCGCTCTGGTAGGTGTCAGCGTCGTAGGAAGCCGCCTGGTCGAGCTGTTCCTCGGTGAACGGCGCCGCGACATAGAGCGTGCCGCCCTCGTCCTCGAAGAAGCGCAGGCTCTCGAAGGCAACCGCGACCGGCTTGGCGCCGATGCCGAGGAAGCCGCCGACATCGATGACCGCCGCCTCGATCTGGCCGTCGACGGTCAGCACGACCTCGCCGACCTCGCCGAGGTCGTTCCAGGCGACATCATAGACCGTCGCGCCGATCAGGCGTTCGGAATCGATCGCGCCCTGCTGGATCTCGGTCTTGTCCGCCAGCCAGCGCTCGCGATCCGACAGTCCCTCGTTCAGCGCCTCGTTGCGCACGTCCTCGCGCGTCTCGGCGAGCGACTGCCGGATTTCGGCCGCCTCCTCGCGCACCCCGGTGCCGGCGTCGTCCATCGCGCCGGTCACGTCACGGCGCACGGAGGACATGGTCTCGCCCATGGGAATGTAATCCGGACGCTCGTAGGCCGGCGCCGCTTCCAGCTCCTCCCTGGTCGCGTCGGTCGTCACGCGGAACTCGTCCTCGTCGGTCGCGACCATCGTCAGCCGGCCGAAGTCGACGGCAACATCCTTCTCGCCGATGCCGAGGAAGCCGCCCACGCCGACGATCGCGGCACGGACCTCGCCGGTCTCGCCGATGACGATATCGTTGATCTCGCCGACGCGCTCGGCGTCTTCGGCGGACGAGACATGGACCGGCTTGCCGATCAGGTTGGAGGCCAGGTAGCCGCGCATCTGCGCGTTGGCCAGGCCGTTCATGTCGAACATGTAGACCGACGTGTTGTTCTGGGCCGGAGCGGTCGTCTGCGTTTCGGCGAACGCCGGAACGGAGATCAGCGTCACAACGGCAGTAGTGGCAAGCAGCTTGCGCAACATCGTTACATCTCCTTGAGAAAGTGTCTGGTCAATGGCGCACGGTGTCGCCGTGCTGACCGGAAAACGAAACAAGGATCTATTGGTTCCGATACTGATAATTTTCTTTTCATAAGCTTGATAAAGGCTTTGAAAAACAAAAAGCACCCCGCATTTCTGCGAGATGCTTCCGATTTTTCGGAACAAAGCTTGCGAAAGAAGAATTCCGGACTGCTCGTGCCGGCAGGCCGTTCTCGGATCCTTGTTTCAGGGTTTTGATCTCGTCCCCGGCCTCAGGCCATCGAACGTCCCGGGCCACGTGGACCGGCCAGGAACCAGACGATCACGCCGACCACCGGGAAGATCAGGATGCCCAGGGTCCACAGGATCTTGGCGCCGGTCGAAGCGCCGCTGGAGAGGGTCCTGGCGATGGCATAGACGTCCGCAATCAGGACGAGCAGGCCAATGAGTCCATATTCCATGATGTCGCTCCTCGGTTGCGCTGCAGTCACGGCTACAACGAACACACCCGTCGAACGGTTCCCGGCCCGGGCGGACCTTCTCGGCGCAAGGGTCTCCCCACCGAACCGAATGCGACAACGCTCCGGCAGGTTTCCGGCACGTCTCCGGCGGGTCTTCTGCGGGTTTCAGGACGGTTTCAGGACCCGTGCGACAGCCGCTCGCCGGAACTTCACTTCGCCTCGTCCGTTAATCTCCGAAGACACGCCGGAAAGGAGGCACGTTCGATGACCGAAGCCAAGAAAGGCGAACGCCAGAAACAACTTGAGGCACCTCTGACCCTCGCCGGGGATGCCCCGACGACCGGCGGTCGCACCGGCGGCACGCTCGCCCGAGACGTCGGCACCCGCGATCATCTCAAGCGCGCCTTCGAGCGCCCCGCAGGCATCACTCGGGTAAAAGGAAGTGACGAAAAGCAAAAATGAGTCGGCCTTCGCCCCCCCTGTGAAGGAAGATTGGAATTCTTTCCGAAGAGAATGGAACCAAGTCTCCATCAATCCGTTAAGTTGTCGGAATGAAAAACACTGAAGAGCAGGAGAAAAACGATGTTCAGCTGGGCTCTTTTCTTTCTCGTCGTCGCCCTGATCGCGGCTGTCCTTGGATTCGGCGGCATCGCCGGCACGGCGGTCTCGATCGCGAAACTCATCTTCGTCGTGGCCCTGGCGCTGTTCGTGATCTCGGCACTGGTCCACCTGGTCCGCGGCCGGGCCTGAGATCCCTGCCCCAGGACGAAGCTGAACGGGCCCGCCCAGCGCGGGCCCGTTCCCGTTTATCCATTTGTTTTTACTTTATAATTGACAAAAGAACGGAAAAGGCGACGGTCTCGGAGCCGTCGCTTATTCCTAGTCCGAAGCTGATCCGAAGCCGCCTGCCTTAACCCGACAAGGCCTCGCTCAGCAGCGCCGCCGACTGCTGAACGGCGGCATCGTCGCGCCTGAATCCTCCGCCCCCGTTCATCAGTTCTTCCAGCCGCGCCCGCGCCCGCGACACACGGCTCTTCACGGTCCCGACGCGCGTTCCGAGGATTTCCGCCGCCTCCTCGTAGGAAAAGCCGCTGGCTCCGATCAGGATCAGGGCCTCGCGCTGGTCATCAGGGATGGACTGCAGCGCGCTGAGGAAATCCGACAGCTCGAGATGGCCGGGCTGCTGCGGCGTCGACGTCAGCGTGGCCGCATAGGCACCGTCGCTGTCGGCCACCTCCCGTTTCCGCTTGCGCCCTTCCGTATAGTAGTGGTTGCGCAGGATCGTCACCAGCCACGCCGCCAGGTTGGTTCCCGGCGTGTAGCGCTCGCGATTGGCGATCGCCTTGGCGAGGGTTTCCTGAACCAGATCGTCGGCCCGATCTCGGTTGCCGCTGAGCGAGCGGGCGAAGGCCCGCAGCGAGGGGATGGCATTGACCAGGTCCCGCTTGAAATCCTGCTCGCTCATTGAACGCGCTCCTCGTCCGCCGGCTCGGCATCGAGCTGGTTGAGAAGTGCCATCATGTCGTCCGGGATGTCTTCCTCAAGCGCCTCGTTGTAGATGCGCTTCAACTGGTTCCCGATCCAGTCCTCTTTCGTGCTTCCGACAGCCCTCGGCAGTTCCAAGCTGCCGGCACCTGCTGGCCGGCTCACTTTCTTATCACGGGCCATAATCACTCCTTCGGCGAATTTCCGCGCGTTCTCGATGTCTTCCAGATACCGGATCGTAGTTGGAACGCGCCGCCCAAAAAAAAGTTCCCGGCCGCGGAACTTTTTTTTCCTAGGGAGGTTTACGTACGAACGCGAGCCCCAAGCCGCGAATTCGGCCCGTCCTTCGCGGGCTGAGCAAGGACCAGGGAAAGGAATTGGACATCATGTCGGGAAGTCTGTCTCAGCAAATCGCTCCGCATCTCCCGTATTTGCGCCGCTATGCCAGGGCGCTTGCCGGCTCGCAGAAAAGCGGCGACGCCTATGTGAAGGCCTGCCTACAGGCGATCGTCGCAGACGCCTCCGTTTTCGATCCCTCCCTCGGAACCAAGGTCGCCCTTTATCGCCTGTTCCACACCCTCTGGAACGCCACTCAGATGCCCCCGTCCGAAGCGGAAGGCGCGGTGTCCATCTTCGAGAAGACAACGCAGCAGCGACTTGCCGCGATGACGCCGGAAAGCCGGCAGACCCTGCTGCTGACGACGCTGGAAGGTTTCAAGCCGCGCGAAGCCGCGACCATCATCGGCCGTTCCGAGGCCGAAGTCTGAGAGCGGCGGTGCAAAATTCGGCCACGGTAGCGGCGGGATAGTCCTGCCGCGGGCGGCGTAAAAGTCGTCCACCTATTTTCCTTCTGCAACATGTGCAGGAGGGTCAGGGGATCTACACCGTGGACTTATATCTGAAGGTGCGTCTGGCGGTCTCGGAGGGGATGAGCCGACGTCAGGCAGCGAAGCATTTCAATATCTCACGCGACAGCGTTTCCAAGATGCTGTCGTATTCGACGCCTCCGGGCTATCGCCGTCAGGCCCCGGTGCGTCGGCCGAAGCTGGACGCCTTTGTTTCGACCATTGATCATTGGCTGGACGAAGACCTGAAGGTACCGCGCAAGCAGCGCCACACGGCCAAGCGTGTGTTCGACCGGTTGCGGGCTGAGTGCGGGTTCACCGGCGGCTATACGATCATCAAGGACTACATGCGCGAGCGGGAGCAGCGCCGGCAGGAAGTGTTCGTGCCGTTATCGCATCCGCCGGGCCACGCGCAGGCTGACTTTGGCGAGGCTGTGGTTGTCATCGGCGGCGTGGAGCAGAAGGCGCACTTCTTTGTGCTCGACCTGCCGCACAGCGACGCCTGCTATGTGCGGGCCTATCCGGCGGCGGTGTCAGAGGCCTGGATTGATGGCCACGTCCATGCGTTCGCCTTCTTCGGGGCGGTGCCACAATCGATCGTCTATGACAACGACCGCTGCCTGGTGTCGAAGATCCTGGCCGATGGCACGCGCAAGCGGACAGTGCTGTTCAGCGGCTTCCTGTCCCACTACCTGATCCGGGATCGCTATGGCCGCCCCGGCAAGGGTAATGACAAGGGAAGCGTCGAAGGCCTCGTCGGCTATGCCCGTCGCAACTTCATGGTGCCGATCCCGCGCTTTGCGACGTGGGATGAGTTCAACGCCTGGCTGGAAGAGCAATGCCGCAAGCGCCAGCGCGACAGGCTGCGCGGCGAGAGCGAGACGATCGCAGAACGGCTGCAGCGCGATCTTGCGGCGATGCGGCCGCTGCCAGCTTCGCCTTTTGAGGCCTGCGATCAGGCCAGCGGTCGGGTCTCTTCCCAGGCGCTGGTGCGCTACAGGACCAACGACTACTCCGTCCCGGTCGCCTTCGGCCATCAGGATGTATGGATCCGGGGCTATGTCGACGAGGTGGTGATCGGCTGCCGTGGCGAGATCATCGCTCGTCATCCTCGAAGCTGGGAACGGGAAGACGTTGTGTTCGACCCGCTGCATTACCTGCCGCTGATCGAACAGAAGATCAACGCGCTGGATCAGGCCGCTCCTCTTCAGGGCTGGGATCTGCCCGAGGCGTTCGCCACGCTGCGCCGCCTGATGGAAGCGCGCATGGCAAAGCATGGCCGGCGCGAGTATGTGCAGGTGCTGCGGCTGCTGGAAAGCTTCGAGCTTGCCGATCTGCATGTGGCGGTGAAGCAGGCCCTCCAGATCGGGGCCATCGGCTTCGATGCCGTCAAGCATCTTCTCCTGTGCCAGGTGGAGCGGCGGCCGCCGAGACTGGACCTGTCCATCTACCCGTACCTGCCAAGAGCCACCGTCGAGAAGACATCGGCAAAGGCCTATATGCGGCTTCTGTCGACGCATGCGGGAGATGCCGCATGAGCACCCAAGCGTCAGACAATCCCCCTGCGATCCTGCTCTCCCACACGCTCAAGACCCTCAAGCTGCCGACCTTCCAGCGCGAGTATCAGAAGCTGGCCCGGCTCTGCGCCACACAGGGCGTGGACCATGTCGGATACCTCACTCGGCTTGCTGAGCAGGAGATGATCGAACGGGATCGCCGCAAGGTCGAACGCCGCATCAAGGCGGCGAGGTTCCCGGTCGTCAAAAGCCTCGACAGCTTCGACTTCGCCGCTATCCCGAAGCTCAACAAGATGCAGGTGCTGGAGCTGGCCCGCTGCGAATGGGTCGAGCGGCGCGAGAACGTCATCGCGCTTGGCCCCAGCGGCACGGGCAAGACCCATGTGGCGCTCGGTCTCGGTCTGGCCGCCTGCCAGAAGGGCTTGTCCGTCGGCTTCACGACCGCCGCTGCCCTGGTCAGCGAGATGATGGAGGCGCGCGACGAGCGACGTCTGCTGCGTTTCCAGAAGCAGATGGCAGCCTACAAGCTCCTGATCATCGACGAACTGGGCTTCGTGCCATTGTCAAAGACCGGGGCGGAATTGCTGTTCGAGCTGATCGCGCAACGCTACGAACGCGGTGCCACCCTGATCACCAGCAATCTGCCATTCGACGAATGGACCGAGACGCTGGGATCGGAACGGCTGACCGGCGCACTGCTCGACCGGCTGACCCACCACGTCAACATCCTCGAGATGAACGGCGACAGCTATCGTCTCGCTCAAAGCCGCGCCCGAAGGGCAGGCTGAAGCCCCTCAAAAAGTCGCCAACGCCGCACGCGGGAAACTCTGGTCGGGCTACGCCCTCCCGACGTTCCCCGCGTGCGGCGTCAGGTGGCCTACTTTTACGCCGCCCAATGGACGACTTTTGCTCCGCCGTTGACAGGCGGTCACTGTCGATCGCCTTCTCGATGAAATCGCGCGCCGTCGACGCGAACACCGGCCGGCGTTCGGCGTCGTAGCTGTTCAGCAGGGCGGGCCCGCCCCAGCCCTGGAGCACGGCCGCCAGCTTCCAGCCGAGATTGCGGGCATCCTCGAAGCCGGTGTTGACGCCGTAGCCGCCGTAGGGCGGGTGGCTGTGGGCGGCGTCGCCGGCGATGAAGACCCGTTCCGTCCGATAGGCATCGGCGATCGCGATCCGCAGGTCCCAGAAGCCGATATGCTCGAACGCGACCTTGAACTCCGCCCCCACCGCGCGGTGCAGATAGGCCGCGAAGTCGAAGCTGTCGTGCGTCGTGCCCGGCGGCACCGGAGCGTGGAAGAACCACGTGTTGCCGAGATCGACGCGACCGAAGAACTGCCAGTAGCCGTCGAGATCGGGATGCAGCACGTTGTAGAATGACTTGCCCGGATAGCGCGCGAGCAGGTCGTGCAGGTCCGGGGAACGGAATACGAGAAGCACCATCAGCCGGTCGTGGTCGGTCTTGGTCTGGGTCAGTCCGGCCTTGTCGCGGATCGTCGAATGGCTGCCGTCGCAGCCGACAAGATAGCGTCCGCGCAAGGTCCGCCTGCCCGACCCGAGCCGATCGCGCACGACGAGGGTAACGCCGTCCGCATCCTGGTCGAGATCCTCCGCGACGGTGTCGTACAGGAGATCGACGGTCGGAAGGTCGGCGGCACGGCGGCGCAGCACCGCTTCGGTCGCGTATTGCGGCAGGCGTTCGTTGTCGGTGAAATAATACGGCCGGACAAGCTCGCGCTGCAGCCAGTCGTAGTGGTAGCCGCCGAGCAGCGTGCCGTAGCTGGTCAGCCCGCCGATGCCGTAGTCCGCAGGAACCGTACGCGCCGCCCTCAGCTCCCGTTCCGCCCGCCAGAAGTGGAAGTGCTCCATAGTGCGCTGGGTCAGGTTCTGACCCTTGGGGATCGGCTGGATGGTCTCGTAACGCTCCACGACGGCACAGCGCAGGCCGCGCTGGCCGAGTTCGATGGCAAGCCCCATGCCGACGGGTCCGCCGCCGACGATCAGCACATCGTGGACAATCCCGCCGCCGTTCTTTTCCGTCCTGGCCATGGCTTCGCGGTCACCGGCCGTCAGAGCGAAAGCCCGAGCAGGGCGGTCGCGTTGCCATGATAGATCTTGCGCCGCTGCGCGTCGGTGAGGTCGAGGCTGTCGATGCAGCGCATGGTCTCGCGGATGTACATCGGCCCGCCTTCCGGGTCGAACGGCGCATCGGAAGCAAACAGGACGCGGTCCTCGCCGAAGAACTCGATGGCGTGCTCGATTGCCTTGCGCGAGCCGAACGAAGCCGTATCGGCGTAGAATTCCTTGAAATAGTCCAGATGCGGCCGCTTCAGCGCCTTGCGCACGGCGGCAAGGTCGCGGTCTGTGGTGCGCGCGCCCATCTGGTCCCAGCCGGGTCCGACCCGTCCCTCGAAGAAGGGCACCATGCCGCCGGCGTGATGCGTGATCACCTTCAAGCCCGGGTACTTGTCGAACATGCGCGAGAAGACGAGGCGCGCCATGGCGGCCGAGGTTTCGTAGGGCCAGCCGAAGGTCCACCAGATTTCGTATTCGGAGCGCTTCTCGGTCTGATAGTCGGCAAAGGCCTCGCCGCGCGCGGGATGCAGCCAGACCGGCTTGCCGGCCGAGGCCATGTACTCGAAGAACGGCTCGAACTCGGCGAGGTCCAGCGGCTTGCCGGCGACGTTGGTGAAGATCTGCATGCCCGCCGCGCCCAGATCCTCGATCGCGCGCCGGCATTCGCCGACCACCGCTGCGGGATTGCTCAGCGGCGCGGTGCCGATGAAGGCCGGGAACCGCTCGGGATAGCGCTGGCACAACTCGGCAAGGGAATCGGACCCGATCCGCGACAGCTCGAGCGCCTTCGCCGGATCGGCCAGCTTTTCCAGCGGCGGCGAGGCGAGCGACAGCACCTGCATGTAGTCCGGCCCGAACATGTCCATGACCTCGAACCGGCGGTCGAGATTGGTCATCATCGGCACGGCGCCGCTGCGCATGGTGATGTCGGTCATCTCGCCGATATGGGCGATCAGGGCCTTGAAGAAGGGCTCTGGCCAGATGTGATTGAAGATGTCGATTTTCTTCATGAGCGTCCCCCTTGGTGTTGCCCTATTCGGCACAGTTCTGACAATTTGTCAATTTATCTCGCAATATGAGATTATTTCTCAATTTTGTCGCAACGCCGGCGGCTCAGCTCATCACTGATCGCTTCGGCCGCAGCGCGGATTTCGGCGGCCATCTGGTCCAGGCGATTGCCCGAGATGTCGTTGCCCGGGATCGTCAGACAGATGCTCGCGATCGGGCTCTTGCCCGTGTCGAACACCGGGGCCGCGATGCCGACCACGCCGGGCGTGACCTCGCCGTAGGCGATCGCGACCCCCGCCTTGCGCACCTTCCGGAAACTGTCCTGCACCGCTTCCGAAGTCTCGCCCAGGCCGATCGCCCGCAGATCGGCCAGGTTCTGCTCGATCAGGGGCAGCAGCTGCCGCCTCGGCAGAAACGCCATGATTGAGCGGGAAATGGCACCGCGCGCCAACGGCATCGGCCGGCCGCGCGAATAGGAACTGATCGCATCGGGGGTGGAGCATTCCGAGGCCACGCACAGGATTCGGGTGCCGTACCAGCGCACCAGCAGCGCGGCGCACGGATACTTGCCGACGAACCGCTCCAGGTACTTCTGGCCGTTGAGGATCACCGGGTCGGACTTGCGCATCAGGTAGTCCATCTCGACCACCTTCGGCCCCAGCGTGAAGCCCGTGCCTGGCATGGAGATCAGGAAGCCGGCATCCTTCAATGTCTTGAGATAGCGGTAGAGCGTCGGCCGGCTGTAGCCGAGTTCCTCCATCAGTTGCTCGGGTGTCCATTCCAGTCGGTCCTCGGAGAAGACCTCGAGAACGGACAGGACCCGTTCCAGGCTGTTGCGCGCCGTCATGTCTCACCTTCCGCTGCGGGGACAATCCTGCGGCGGCGATAAAGCTCCCGAAGCATCAGGGCAAGCCCCAAGGACACGCCCAGGATGTCGCTGTAGAGCGCCCCCTCGAATGCCTTCGCGGGGATGAGCGCAAGCAGGCCGGACAGCGCGAACAGCCCGCGCATCGGCATGCTCAGCGTGTCGGAGAAATAACCCGCGAGTGCCGAGGAGACCAGCCAGACACCCATGGTCGCCGTGGCGACCGCGATGGCGACGTCGGCCGGTTCGCCGATCAGCAGCAGGGTTGGCGAGAACACGAACAGGAACGGGATCACGTAGGCCGACCAGCCAAACCGGACGGCAGCGAAGCCCGTCGCCATCGACGACGCCTTGGCGATGCTCGCCGCGGCGAAGGCGGCCAGCGCGATCGGTGGCGTGATCATCGACATCATGCCGAAGTAGAGCACGTAGAGATGCGCGGCGACCGGCTCGATGCCGACCTGGACGAGGGCCGGCGCGACCAGCGCGGCGAGCAACACATAGACCCCGAGCGTCGGCAACCCCATGCCGAGCACGATGCAGACCAGGGCCGACAGGACGAGCAGGACGATGGCGCTGCCGCCGCCGACCTGGACGAGCGCATAGGTCAGGTTGAAGCTGAGGCCGGTGACGTTGAGCACCCCGATGACGAAACCGGAGGCCGCCGAGATCAGGATGATCTCGACCACCGCGTGCCCGGTGCGCGACAGGCTCATGAACAGGTCGACGAGCCGCGGGCGCCGGCCCTTGTAGCCGATGGCGAGCGAGGTGACGACGAGACTCACGCCGGCCAGGAGCGCCGCCCGTTCCGGCTGCCAGCGCAGGACGAACAGCGCCAGGATCAGCACAGCGAAGGACAGGATGAAATGCAGGCCCGTCAGCACCGCGCCTCCGGCCGGCAGCTGCGCTTTCGGCACCGGGCGGATACCGAGCCGCGCCGCTTCCAGATCGGCCTGGATGAACAGGGCGACGTAGTAGAGGATCGCCGGAACCAGCGCCGCCATGACCACAGCGGAATAGGGTACGGCCAGGAATTCCGCCATCAGGAAGGCCGACGCGCCCATGACGGGCGGCATCAGCTGCCCCCCGGTCGAAGCAACGGCCTCGATCGCTCCGGCCTTGTGGGCGGGATAGCCGTCGCGCTTGATCATCGGGATCGTCACCACGCCGGTGCCGACGACATTGGCCACGGCCGAGCCGGAAATCGACCCGAACAGGCCCGAGGCGAGAACGGCGATCTTCATCGAGCCGCCGCGGAACCGGCCCATCCCCAGCATCGCCGCGTCGGTGAAGAAATGGGTGCCGCCGGTGACCGCGAGCAGGCCGCCGAACAGGATAAAGGTGATCACGACCGTGGCGGCGACGGCGAGCGGCAGACCGAGGATGCCGTTGGTGTCGACGGCCATGTAGCTTGCCAGCATCTGCCAGTCCTGCGATCGGCCGGACAGGCGACCGGGCAACAGGTTTCCGAACAGCGCGTAGAGCAGGAACACCGCGATGATGATGACCAGCGCCCAGCCGGTCGCCCGGCGCAGCGCTTCCAGCACGAGAACGATGACGAGCAGTCCGGCAATCCAGATCTCCGGCGACCGCGAGAAGATCTTGAGGACGAGGTCTGGATAGCGGATCGCGATGTAGAAGACGGCCGCGAAGCTGAGCACGGCCAAAGCAATGTCGACCCACGGCACCCGCTCGCGCGCCGCATCGCGGCGCGCAGGCAGGCTCAGGTAGGCGATCGGCAGCGCAAGGGCGAGGATGGCCGCAAAGAACTGCTGCGGATAGAAGCCGACGCCGAGGTGGCGCGGCACGGACAGCGCCCAGCAGATCGCCGTCAACGTCAGCAGCAGGGCGAGACCGTCCGCGATGGGCTTCCAGTACCGCCTGGCGAGGCCAGATCCGGCTTCGCCTCCAATCGATCCGGCCATCCCGCTTCCCTTTACTTCAGGCCGGCTTCTTCAAAGAAGCGGATGGCGCCTGGATGGAATTCCGACACGCCCGGATCGCCACGCATCGCGGCCGGGTCGAAGGCCCGGAACGGCGGGAACGTGGCGACCATAGCCTCCTTGCCCTCGTGGATCGCCTTGGCCATGCGGTAGACCGCGTCCTCCGATGCGTTCGCATGGGTGAAGATCACCTGAGGGAAGGCGAAATAGGCCGCATCCTCAAGCACGCCCGGGCTGGAACCCGCCTTCATGTGGGAGAAAAACGCGGTCGGCCAGTGCTCGCGCGCCTTGGCCAGCGTCTCGTCGGTCGGATTATCGATGGCAAGCGCCCTCAAGCCGCCGACGGCCGCATCGGCCTCGCGCACCTTCGCCGCGCCATGCGCGAAGATGAAGCCGTCCGCCTCGCCGGCGATGAAGGCGTTCGCGCCCTCGACCACACTCGGTACGTAGACCGGCGTCATGTCCGCGCGGGTGAGGCCGGCCGTCGAATAGATGGCGTCGAGCTGCGGCAAGATCGTGTTCTGCGCCGTGTAGCCGTCGACCATCCGCTTGCCCTTGAGATCGGCCACGGACTTGATGTCGCTGTCCTTGCGCACGAAGATCGCTTCCTGCAGCGGCATCAGCATTGCCACCACACGCAGGTTCGGAAAGGCGGTGCCATTGAACCAGCCCTTGCCTTCGAGCGCGTAGGTGACCTCCTGCAGATTCGCCACACCGAACTCGATACCGCCCGAATTGATGAAGGGAATGAACTGGTTCGGGCTGGTCGCCGGCTGGATCGTGGTGTTGAGGCCGGCTTGGTTGGCCGCATTGGCGACGGCCGTGCCGATGTTGTGGAACAGCGATCCCGGGTTCGACGTGGCAATCCCGACGACCTGCGCCGAGGCTGACGCAGCGAAGCCCAGTCCGGCGGCGAGCGCCGCCATGGCGATGAATTTCCGCATTGCTTTCCTCCCTGGTTGACCTGGCGCCGAGCAGCGCCAAATCGATCAAAAATCCCTTATAACGAGATTTCTGATTAGAATGCCCTTGAACTACGTAGTTTTACAAGGCCTACTGCGGAAAATTTTTCGGCCGGCGCCTGCCGCCGGAGCGGGAGGAGGCGGATGATGAGAGAACCGGTGAAAAATCCCGGAAAACAGCCGAAGAACGGTGCGGAAGCGGTCCTTCTGGGTCTCAAGCGCAGTGGCGTGAACTATCTCTTTGCCAATGCCGGAACGGATTTTCCGCCGATCATAGAAGCCCTTGCGGCTCTGGGGCCGGATGAGATTCCGGAGCCGGTGACCGTGCCGCATGAGACGGCTGGCGTCGCGATGGCCCATGGCTATTACCTGGTGACCGGCAAGGCACAAGCTGTGATGGTTCATGTCAATGTTGGGCTTGCTAACAGTGTCATGGGCATGATTAACGCAGCGAGCGACAATGTTCCCGTAATCGTCCTGTCCGGTCGCACGCCGATTACGGAGAGAGGACGTCCAGGGTCGCGCATTACACCGATCCAGTACGGTCAGGAAATGTACGATCAGACCGCAATGATCGGCGAGATCACCAAATTCTACTATGAAATGCGCTATCCGGAGCAGGGCGAACCGCTGGTGGCGCGGGCGGCGGCGCTGGCGATGAGCGAGCCGAGAGGACCGGTCTATCTCAGCCTGCCGCGCGAACCCCTGATGGAGGATATCGCGCCCAGCGCCGATTTTTCCGTGCCCGCCAATCCCCCGGCGACGGCGCCCCGGCCGGACCCGGACGCCATTGCCACCGCCGCCACCTGGCTTGCCGGCGCACGCCATCCGTTGATCCTTTGCCAGCGCTCCGACACGCAAGGCCTGCTGGCCGAACGGCTGTCGGCCCTGTGCAACCGCCATGGCATCGGCGTCGTCGAACCCTTTACGATCAGGAACGTGATGGCCTCCGACGACCCCATGTTCCTCGGCTACGACCCCAGGGGGCCGATGGCCGCGGCCGACGTCGTGCTGGTGCTCGACAGCGGCGTGCCCTGGATCGAGGCTCTGCACAGGCCCGGTCCGGACGTACGCGTCATCCATGTCGGTCCCGACCCGCTTTTCCAACGCATGCCGGTGCGCGGCTATCAGGCCGACCTGGTGATAACCAGCGACGCGACCGCGGCCATCGTCGCCCTCGACGCCGCCCTCGACGCCGCCATGCCGGCATCGGACGAGCGTGCGGAAAAGCGCCGGATCGCTGCCGGAACCCTGTCGGAAACCCGCCGGACATCTGCGAAAGCCGCAGCCGTCTCGGGCTGTGCCAGCCCGATGAGCGCGGAATGGATGAGCCTGTGCCTGTCCGAAGCGCTCGACGAGCGGGCAGTGGTATTCGGAGAGCTCGGCGTGGTGCCCGGCGCGATGACGCTGAAGGGCCCCAACCGGATGTTCAACAACCCCCACTCGGGCGGGCTCGGCTGGGCGCTTCCGGCCGCCCTCGGCGCCCAACTCGCCGATCGCGAGCGGCTGGTCGTCGCCTGTATCGGCGACGGCTCCTACATCTTCGCCAACCCGGTCGCCTGCCACCAGATCGCGGAGGCGCTCGACCTGCCGATCCTGGTCATGATCAAGAACAACGGCCTGTGGAACGCCGTCCGCCGCTCGGTGGTCAACGCCTATCCGAAGGGCGCAGCCGCAAGGGCCAACACCATGCCGCTGACCTCGCTCGAACCGGCGCCGGACTATCTGCAGGTCGCCGCGGCGAGCCGCGCCTACACCGAACGCGTCGAGCACGGCAGGGATTTGCCAGCAGCGCTCGAGCGTGCGATCAAGGTGATCCGCACCGAGCGGCGGCAGGCGGTCCTCGACCTGCGCATCGCCGTTTCAGACAGCCACTGAGCCTGCCCATGCCTGCCACACGCCAGATGCACGATCCGGCTCGCCATCGGACGCCCCCGGCATGATCTACGCCTTCATCGCCTTCATCTTCGGTGGCATCCTCAAGGGCGCCACCGGCGCCGGCGCGCCGGTGATCGCGATTCCGGTCCTGGCAATGCTGTTCGACGTCCAGTTCGCGGTCACGGTGTTCATCGTGCCGAACCTACTGGTCAACATCTGGCAGGCCTGGCAGTACCGCGGCCATCTGCTGCCAGGCCGGTTTCTGCTGCTGTTCTCGGTCGCCGGGGCGCTGGGGGCTGGGATCGGCACCCACCTGCTGGCCGCCCTGCCGCCGGACACCCTGTCGCTCGGCGTCGCCGGCGTGGTCTTCGTCTACATCGCCTTCCGCCTGCTGCGCTCTGACTGGAGCCTCGCCTACAAGCCTGGCCTGGCGCTGTCGTTCCCGATGGGCATGGTCGCCGGCATCCTGCAGGGAGCGACCGGCATCTCGGCGCCGGTGTCGATCACCTTCCTCAACGCCCTGCGCCTCGGCCGCGAGACCTTCATCGCGACGATCTCGGTGTTCTTCCTGGTCATGTCGGTGCTGCAGATGGAGCGGCTCTACACGCTCGGCCTGCTCGACAGCGAGCGCTTCCTGCTCGGGCTGGCGGCGACCGCCACCGTGCTCGCCGCCATGCCGGTCGGCACACATCTGGCGAAGAAGCTGTCCCGCCAGACCTTCGACCGGCTGATCCTGGTGCTGCTCGGCGCCATCGCGATCAAGATCGTCGTCGACGCCCTGCTGTGACGGCGGCCGCAGCAGCCGCCGCCGTCAGTCCCGGCTCGCCGCCCGCATCGCCCGCCAGATCGACTGCGCCGTCGCCGGCATGTCGACGTGATGGATACCGAGCGGGGCGAGCGCATGGCAGACGGCGTTGATCACCGCCGGGATCGCCCCGACCACGCCGGCTTCGCCCGCGCCCTTGGCGCCTATGGCGTTGGCTGCGGTCGGCGTCGGCATCGGCTCCACCTTGAGCGGCGGAAAATGGTCCGCCCGCGGCATGGCATAGTCCATGAACGAGCAGGACAGCATCTGGCCGCTGCCGTCCTCGTAGACGATGTCTTCCATCAGCGCCTGGCCGACGCCCTGCGCCACGCCGCCGTGGATCTGGCCCTTCAGCAGCAGAGGATTGATGACAGTGCCGACGTCGTCGGTGACCACGTAGCGCGTGATCCGCGCCTGCCCGGTCAGCCTGTCGATCTCGACCTCGCACACGTGGGTGCCATTCGGATAGGTGCAGCCGTCCGCCGGCACGAAGGCCTTGCTGTCGAGCGCGCCGGGATTGTCCCGGGCAAGCTCTTCCAGGTCCTTGAAGCGGTTGCCGCCGGCATGCCGGAACACGCCGTCCTCGTAGGCGATCTCGTCCGCCGACACCGACCAGGCGGCGGCAAGCAGCGCCCGGCCCTTGGTCTTCACCTGCTCGGCCACATCGGCGAGCGAATGGGCGGCCGCGCCCGAAGTGTGCGAACCGAACGTGCCGACGCCCTTCTCGACACGGCGCGTGTTGCCGATCTCGAAGGAAAAGCGGTCGACGTCGAGGCCGAGCAGCGAGCCGGCAATCTGGGAGAACACCGTCTTCTGGCCCTGGCCGCCCTCGCCGCCGCCGATGCGCACGATCGGGCGGCCGTCCGCCTCGAAAACGATCTGGGCGAACTCCGGCACCGGCGGCAGCTTGCCGCCCGGACCGTTGTTGGCGATCTCGATGCCGTTGGCGAGGCCGAAGCCGAGCAAGCAGCCGCGCGCCGCCGCCTCCCGGCGTCGGACCTCGAAGCCGGCATGGTCGGCAAGCTCAAGCGCGCGCTCCATCACCGCCGGGAAGTCGCCGCTGTCGTAGACGTAATGCAGCCCGGTGCGGAACGGCATCTCGTCCGGGCGGATCAGGTTCCTGCGCCGCAGCTCGATCCGGTCGAAGCCGAGGGTCGCCGCCGCGTAGTCGATGATGCGCTCGATCGCGAACAGGGATTCCGGCCGCCCGGCGCCCCGATAGGGCGCCAGCGGCTGGGTGTGGGTGAGCACGCCATGAACGTCGGCGGTCACCACCGGCGTGCGGTACATGCCGGCCATGCCGCCATGATAGGACACGGCCATGACCAGGGCGGTGGAGCCGAGGTAGGCGCCGAGATTGACGTAGCTCTCGCTGTGCACCGCGCGGAACGTCCCGTCGGCATCGAGCGCCAGGCTGACGGTGACGTCCCAGTCGCGGGCATGCGCGTCGCCGAGATGGCCCTCCGTACGCGTCGACAGCCAGCGCACGGTGCGGCCCGTCCGCCGCGCTGCCCACACCGTCAGCGCGCTCTCGCGCGAGGGCGAGTTCTTCATGCCGAACGAGCCGCCGCAATTGGTCGAGACGACGTGGATGGGCGCGGTGCCTGGGAAATTCTGCTCCGCGAGCAGTTCCCTGGTCCGGTTGGCCGCCGGCGTGCCGGTCCAGAACGTGGTCTCGTCGGTGGCAGGATCGTGGCGGGCGATCATCGCTCGCGGCTCCAGCGGATTGGCGGTGACCCGGTTGATCCGGTAGCTCAGCGTGACGACGTGGTCGGCAGCGGCGAAGGCCGCCTCGCGCGCCGCCCGGTCGCCGAAACTCGTGCTGAACAGCCTGTTGCTGCCGGCCGCTTCCCAGACCAGCGGCGCGGACGCCTCCACCGCCGCGCGCGGATGGATCGCGGCTTCGGCGTCCTCGTAGTCGACGACCACGCGTTCCGCGGCGTCCTCGGCCTGCTCGCGAGTTTCCGCGACGACCACGGCGACCGGATCGCCGATGGCCCGGACACGGTCGATCACCAGCGGGTAGAAGTCCGGCACGAACATCGGCGCACCGTCGGGATCCGGGACGGTGAACTGGGGGCGGAAGCCGCCGATACCGTCCTCCTGCATCTCCGCCGCCGTCAGCACGGCGAGGACACCCGGCATCGCGCGCGCCGCGCTGCAGTCGATCGCCCGGATGGCCGCATGGGCATGCGGCGAGCGCACGATGACCATGACCGCCTCGTCGTCGAACGCGAGGTCGTCGGTGTAGGTCGCCATACCGGTGACAAGGTCGCGGTTTTCCAGCCGCGGAACGGCTTCCCCGATGCGCAGGACGCTCATGCGGCTCCTCCAAGGCAGTCGGCGACGGCACGGCTCGCCATCACGGAAATCAGATGCGCGCGGTAATCGGCCTGCGCATGGATGTCCGACATCAGGTCGTCCGCATCCACCCGCGCCCGCAACGCCGCCTCGGGCGAGAAGTCGACGGCGAGCGCGGCCTCCAGCACGTCCGGCCGGAACACCCCGCCGGAGCCGGCGCCGGTCACCGCGACCCGGATCGTGCCGGCACCGCGCGCGACCGCGACGCCGACCATCGCGTAGCGGGAGGCCGGGTTGGCGAACTTGGCGTAGGCGGCGGCGTCGACACGCGGGAAGCGGATCGCGACGATGAGTTCCCCGGGCTCCAGCGCCGTGGCGAAAAGCCCCTGGAAATAGTCGTCGGCCGCGATCTCGCGCCGGTCGGTGACGATGGTCGCGCCGAGCGCGAGGGCCGCGGCCGGATAGCAGGCGGCCGGGTCGTTGTTGGCCAGCGAGCCGCCGATGGTGCCGCGGCTGCGCACCTGACGGTCGCCGATATGGCCGGCCAGGCGGGGCAGGATCGGCAGCACGCGGGCAAGTTCGGCACTGGCGGCGACATCCGCATGGCGGGTCATAGCACCGATGGTCACGGTCTCGCTGCCGATCGCGATGCCGGACAGGCCCTCGATGAAGCCGAGGTCGACCAGATCGGACGGCGCGGCGAGCCGGTGCTTGAGCGTCGGGATCAGGGTCATGCCGCCGGCGAGCGGTACGGCCTCGCCGCGCTCCGCCAGCAGGGCTGCGGCTTGCGCGACGCTGCCTGCCCGATGGTAGTCGAACCGATACATGTCAGCCCTCCCCCGCCATGGCGCGGGCGGCGTCCTTCACCGCCTCGACGATGTTGTGATAGCCGGTGCAGCGGCACAGGTTGCCTTCCAACCCCTCGCGGATTTCCGCGTCGGTGAGGTCGGGACGGCCCTGCACTAGGGCGACCGCGCTCATGATCATGCCCGGCGTGCAGAAGCCGCACTGCAGGGCATGCAGGCGGTGGAAGCTGTCCTGCATCGGATGCAGGGTGCCATCCTTCGCCAGTCCCTCGATGGTGACGATTTCCGCGCCGTCCGCCTGAACCGCCAGCATCGTGCAGGATTTCACAGGCCGACCGTCGACATGGATCGTGCAGGCGCCGCACTGGCTGGTATCGCAGCCGACATGGGTGCCGGTGAGCCGAAGCGTCCGCCTGAGGAAATCGACCAGCAGCAGGTGCGGCTCGACGTCGGCGGACACGGCCTTGCCGTTGATGGTCACGGCGATGGTACGCATCGCTACCCTCCAATTTTCTCGTATTCTAAGAATCGAGACGAAATTGCCCTGACCGGTTTTAGCCGGAACGCAGCCGTTCCGCCAGCCAGTCCGCAACGAGGGGGCGATACAGCCAGGCGATATTGTTGCAGACGTGATTGCCTTCGGGGAACACGTGGAGTTCGCTTCGTGCACCGGCCCAGTCGACCTGCCGCTGCGCCTCGACCGGCGGAAAGATCGTGTCGCGAGCGCCGTGAAGGACCAGCACCGGGCACTCCGGCGCCGGCACGCCGGCCAGGGTGAAGGCCGCTGCCGCCTCGAAAGCTGCCTCGGCGGATGTCGCACCGAGCGCGAAGCGCATGTTGTCCCTATAAACCTGCGGGAACGTCGGCCACATGGCAGCAAGGTCGTGGAAGCCGTTGACGGAAACGACGCCGGCCAGATCCGGGACCGCGGTCGCAGCCCGCAAGGCCAGGTTGCCGCCGAAGGCCATGCCCATCAGGCCAAGCCGTCCGGACAGTCCGGGCTGCCCGCGCAGGAATGCGGCTGCCGCCGAAACGGCGCCGCCGATGTCGGCACGCAGCGGTCCGAACGCCCGCCCCTCGCCCTGACCCGGACCGTCGAGCGACAGGGTGGCAAGCCCCCGCTTCAGGAAATGAGCTTCCAACGCCGGAAACTCCTCCTTGGTGGAATCCGAGCCCGGCACCAGGATCACCGCGTCGACGGGCTCCTGCCCGGCCGGCCTGCGCAGGCTGGCACGCAGGTGCCCGCCCTCGAACGGGATCGCGACCAGGTCGGCCGGCGGATCGAGTAGCGGCGCGGCGCGCCGGAATGCGGCAAGCTTGCGCGCGTTCGCCGACGCCTTCTGGTCGGGATCGTCGAAGAACATGAACTGAGCGAAGTGGTAAAGCAGCGCGGCGCGCGCGTAGCCGTCGCCGGCGGTCACCCGCCGCCCCTTCGCCTCGGCCTCCTCGGCCAGGGCGAGATGGCGGTCGCCGGCCGCCGTCCAGGCCCTGCACCAGTTCGCCCAGGCGCCGGCCTCGGCCATGATCGCCCGGGCGGTGGCCGAGGCAATGCCGGCCACCTCCATGCGCGGCAGCCAGTGGCCGGCGACCGCCTCCAGTCTGTTTTCGGTCTCGGCCATGGCCCGCTCCGCAGCGTCGTGCCGCCGCTTCAGCCTGGGATTTCCAGGCCGGACGCGACCTGCCGGTTCTCGCTTTCGAGCTTCATGCCGGCGGCGAGCGCCATGGTCTCCATGAGCGCGGAGAAATCCTTCTCCAGATAGGCCGCAGGATCCGGCTGCAGCTGGGCGGCACCGAAATGCATCTGCAGCGCCTCGCGGGTGGCCGCCGTCACCGGCACGCTGACGCCGAGCTCGCGCGCGGCCTGCAGGCCGAGGTCGAGGTCCTTGCGCAGCAGCGCCGGGGTGAAGGTCGTCGTCCAGTCGAGGTTGACCAGCGCCGGCGTCTTGTAGCGGGTGAAGATCGAGCCCATCACCGAGTCGTTGATGAACGAGAGGAAGGCGTGGCGCGGCACCCCGGCCTTCTCGGCCATCAGCGTGATCTCGATCAGGTTCTGCGTGACGACGCCGAGCAGCACGTTGTGCGCGATCTTGCAGAAGCGGGCGAGTTCGCCCTCGCCGACATAGGAGACGCCGTTGCCGGCGATCGTCTGCAGATAGGGCTCGACGATTTCGTAGACGTCCTTGGGACCGGAGGCAACCGAGCTCAGCTTGCCGGCCTTGACGCACTTGCCGTTGCCTGAGACCGGCGCGGCGATCAGCTTCGCACCGCGTTCGGCGAGACGCGCCCTGAGGTCGGCCGACTGGTCGACGCCGATGCTCGAGCAGTCGACGAAGATGCCCGGGAACGAGCCGTTGGCGCCGCTGGCGATGCCGTTGGCGCCGAAATAGACCTGCTCCAGATCCTTGCCGGTGGACACCATCGTGAACACGATGTCGGCCGAGGCGAGCTCCGGCAGCGTGTCGACGATGCGCGCGCCATGCGCGCCGAGCGGTTCGGCCTTGGACTTGGTCCGGTTCCACACGCTGAGGTCGACGCCGGCCTTGGCCAGGCGCTCGGCCATCGGGTAGCCCATGCGGCCCATGCCCACCCAGGCGACCTTGTGCTTTGCATTTTCCATGACGCTTCTCCCTGAAACTCTCGTCCGCTTCCCGCACGCGCCACCGGGCCCGTCCGAAGATCGCCGCGCCTCCCGAGCCGGCTTGGGTCTGATGGAATTCGCACAAAATGTGCAAACGTTTGCATTAATGAACCGGATGTAACACAGCCTCCCGGACAGCGCAAGCCGGCTCGCGTCGCGCACCTACGGGCGCCTGCGCGGGGCCTGTGTGGGGTCTATGCAAAATGGTGATAGCTGCCCTGTTCCGAGGGAAAACCGACGACAAGCCGGAAAGAGCGTCGCAATTACGTCGCCCAGGATGCCGCGGAGCCGCCACCCGCCCACCGCCCCAGCCTGGCCTTTCCTCTTGACGGGCCGGCGATGGCGCCGCATAGTTGTGCAATCGTTTGCGAAGAAAACAACCAAGCGCGGCGATCACATCTGGGAGGAAACCGATGCGCGATATGTTGAAGACGTCGCTCGTGACGGCGGCCGTATGCGGCCTGCTCGGCGGGACGGCCCAGGCTGCGGACCCGATCAAGATCGGCGCGTCCCTGCCGCTGACCGGCAATTTTTCCGTCAGCGGGCAGAAGCACAAGGAAGGCTATGAACTGTGCGTTGACCAGATCAACGCCGCCGGCGGCCTGATCGGCCGCCCGCTCGAATTGATCGTCAGCGACAACCGCTCCGATACGGAGACCGCGATCAACCAGGCCGAGCGCCTGATCAACGTCGACAAGGCCGACGTCATCTTCGGCACCTTCTCGTCCAAGCTGACCTTCCCGGTCTCCTCGGTGCTGGAGAAATACGGCAAGGTCCATCCGGTGCCGGCGGGCGGCGCCCTGCGCATCTGGGAGCAGGGTCATAAGCACGCCTTCTACTTCCAGCAGAACGCCGCCGAATACGTTGGCGAGACCCTGGTGTCGACCATCCGCGACGTGATCCCGGCCGACCAGAGGCCGAAGAAGGCCGCGCTCGTCAACGCCGACGACTTCTTCGCCAACGCCATCGCCGCCGGCCTCCTCGGCCAGAAGGTGACCAACCCCGGTGGCGGCCTCGTTGCCGACCTCGCCCCAGGCTATCTCAAGGAATCCGAGATCGAGGTCGTCTATACCGAGACCTGGCCGGAGGAGGGCTTCTCCGACTGGCTCAACCTTGCCAACTCGATCAAGCGCTCCGGCGCCGACTTGGTCATCGGCCTGACCGCCTCGGCCGAGGAGGCCGTGCAGCTCACCCGCGCGCTCAAGACCGTGCGCGCCGACATCAAGCTGCTCTATCTCAGCCAGGGCACCCAGGCCGAGTTCCATGAAGGCCTCGGCAACGACGCCGAGGGCGTCATGGTGCACTCGTCCTGGCACGAGGAAGTGCCCTTCGTCGGCACGCTGAACGGCAAGGACTACACCAACCAGCAGTTCCTCGCCGACTTCAAGGCGAAATACGGCAAGGACGCTGACGAGGACTCGGCGATTCCCTTCGCCGTGTGCCAGGGCGTCGTGCAGGCGATCGAGGCGATCGGCACCACGGACAACGCCAAGCTGAGCGAGTGGATGCACGCGCGCACCAAGGCCGAACCGGTGCGCACCATCCTCGGCCCGTTCGCCTGGGACGAGCGCGGGCTGCCGATCGACCGGCCCTTCCTCATGGCGCAGTGGCAGGCGGGCAAGCTGAACTTCATCTACCCGACGGACGAGTTCGCCGGCGTCGCCCAGGCGATCCATCCCAAGCCGGCCTGGAAGTAATCGGCCCCGGTTCCCCGTGCGCGGCAAGCCCGCGCACGGGCCATCGCGGCAGCCGCCGGCCGCAGCCGGCCCGCCGAGTTCCAATTCCGTCCGGGAGACCATGCCTCATGCTCGAAGTGCGCAACCTGTCCAAGCACTTCGGCGGGATCCGTGCCGTCGACGACTGCACATTCACCGTCGAGCGCGGATCGATCACCGCGCTGATCGGCCCCAACGGCGCCGGCAAGACCACCGCCTTCAACTGCATCAGCAAGACGCTTACCCCCTCGGGGGGCGAGGTCTGGCTGGAGGGGCAGCGCATCGACGCGCTGCGGCCGCACCAGGTCACGCGCTGCGGCCTCAGCCGCACCTTCCAGATCACCCGCAACCTGGAGGACCTGACTGTCCTGGAAAACCTCGTCGTCCAGTCGAAGACCTCGGGCGTGAAGTCCCTGTTCGGCCCGGCGATCTCGCAGGCGGAATACGACAAGGCGATGGAGATTCTCGAGTTCCTCGGCATCACCCGCCTCGCCTACGAGGAAACCAGCAACCTGTCCTACGGCCAGAAGAAGCTGATGGATTTCGGCGCCCTGCTGATGTCCGACCCCAAGATCATCCTCCTCGACGAGCCCGCAGGAGGCATCAACCCGCGCCTGCTCGTCGAACTGGTCGACCGGATCCGCGCCCTCAACGACCGCGGCCTGACCGTGCTGATCGTCGAGCACAACATGGACCTGGTCATGTCTCTGTCCCACAAGGTCGTGGTCATGGCCCATGGTCAGGTGATTGCCGAAGGCACACCTGAGGCCGTGCAGGCGGATCCGCTTGTGCTCGAGGCCTATCTCGGCGGCGGCGCGACGCCGCATGCCGCCGAACTGAACGCGGAGGCCGCCCATGCCTGAGCTGCTCGAAGTACGCGGCGTCGTCGCCGGCTACGGCCGTGGCCCGGCCATCCTCAACGGCGCCAGCCTGACCGTGAAGCCGGGACAGGTGCAGTGCATCATCGGCCCCAACGGCGCCGGCAAGTCGACCTTGCTGAAGGCGATCGTCGGCCTGCTGCCGCTGCGCCAGGGCGAGGTGCTGCTGGAGGGCGAACGCATCGACGGCTTGCGCCCGGACCAGGTGCTGCGCAAGGGCATCTGCTTCGTGCCGCAGGAACGCGCGCTGTTTCCCAAGATGAGCGTGCGCGAGAACCTGCGCATGGGCGGCTACGTGCTCTCCGACCAGAAGCTGCTGGACCAGCGCATCGAGGAGGTGCTGGAGCAGTTCCCGATCCTGCGCGAACGCGCCCACCAGCACGCCGGGACCATGTCCGGCGGCCAGCAGCAGATGCTGGCCATGGCCCGCACCCTGCTGGTGAAGCCGAAGATCGTCATGCTCGACGAGCCCTCGCTCGGGCTCGCGCCGCAGATCGTCGAGCAGATGTTCGAGATCATGCACATGCTGTCGCGCTCCGGCATGACCGTCATCCTGGTCGAGCAGAACGCCATCGTCGGACTGAAGAATTCCACCTGGGGCACGGTGCTCGACCTCGGCACCACCCTGTTCGAGGGACCGGCGGCCGACGTACTGACCGACCCGCGCATCCAGGAACTCTACCTGGGCAAGACGCGCACCGCCGCGTGACACCGACCGCGAAGGACAGGAACCAGCAATGGTCGACGTGATCCAGATCCTCATCCTCGGGCTGGCGCTGGGAGGCGTCTATGCCCTCATGGCCTCGGGCCTGACGCTGATCTTCGGCGTCATGCGCATCGTCAACCTCGCCCATCCGATCATGATCATCGCCGGCGCCTATGTCAGCTACTGGCTGTTCAGGCTCTACGGCCTCGATCCGATCCTCTCCATGCCGATCGCCGCCGTGTTCATGTTCTGCGTCGGTCTCATCCTCTACAAGCTGGTGTTCGAGAGGGAGGCCGCCAGCGCCAAGTACTCGGAAATGACCGTGCTGCTGACCTTCGCCGTCGCTCTCTGCTTCGACGGCGCGCTCGGCGCCATGTTCTCCAACACCCAGCGCGTCACCTCGCCGTCCTACGCCACCGACGCGATCTTCATCGGCGACCTGTTCATCCCGACCGGCCAGCTCTATGCCGGCATCGCCAGCATCGCCGTCATCGGCGCGCTCATGGTGTTCCTGCACTTCACCCGCTTCGGCTACGCCATCCGCGCCACCACGCAGAACCGCGCCGCCGCCCAGCTGATGGGCGTCAATGTCGGCCTGGTATCGCTGATCACCTTCGGCATCGGCATCGGCCTGGCCGGGGCGGCCGGGGCGTTGGTGTCGTTCATCTTCTCCTTCTTCCCGGCCAAGCACTGGGAATGGATCGCCATCCTGATGTCGCTGGTCGTGCTCGGCGGCATGGGCAAGCTGGTCGGCGCCATCGTCGGCGCCATCCTCCTGTCGGTCATCGCCGCCTTCGTCGGCACCTATGCCGGCGCGACCTGGTCGACGCTGACCTTCTTCCTCGCGCTGTTCGTCATCCTGCTGGTGCGCCCGCAAGGGCTGTTCGGCGACAAGATCGAGGAGGCCTGATCATGACCATGCAAATGGACGTCAGCGACGTCATCGAGGCACGCCGCAAGCACAACCGGAGCCTGGCACGCGAAAAGGCCAGCCAGCGGGTCGTCGCCTTTCCGATCGCCCTGCTGGTGATCCTCGCCGCACTGCCCGCCCTGCAGTTCTTCGGCGGCTACAACTACCTGCTGCACCTCGTGCTCTACGCGATGATGTATGCCGCCATGGCCTCGAGCTGGAACATCCTCGGCGGCTACACCGGCTACATCTCCCTCGGGCACAACGTGTTCTTCTGCATCGGCGGCTATTTCTCCGGCATGGTCCTGGCCTATTCCGGTGTCACCTCGCTGATCACCGCGCCCGTGGCCGGCCTCGTCGCCGCCGCCGTCGGGTTCCTGGTCGGGCTGATCACGCTGCGCATGCGCGGCCCGACCTTCATCATCTCGTCGATCGCCCTGCTGATGGTCGTGCGCATCCTGTTCGACAACTGGCACTTCGTCGGCGGCGCCAACGGCGTCACCCTGCCCCAGCTCGCCATCGACGTGCAGTGGACCAAGCTGCCCTACTACTACGCCATGCTGGTCGTCGTTTCGCTGACGGTCTACGCCTCGTACCGGATCAAGCATTCGAAGTTCGGCCTCGGCCTCAGGGCGATCTCCCAGGACGAGGTGAAGGCGGAGAGCGCCGGCATCAACACCCGCCTCTACAAGGTCTCCGCCTTCGCGCTGTCGGCGTTCTTCGTCGGCATGGCCGGCGCGATCTGGGGTGAATACATCACCTACCTGCGGCCGAACATCTTCCTCATCGTGCTGATCGCAGCCAACATGGTGCTGATGTGCATCCTCGGCGGCAAGGGCACCGTGGCCGGACCCGTCGTCGGCGCGGTGCTGCTGATCGCCTTCAACGAGTTCTTCGTCACCTATTTCGGCGCCAGCGAACTCAACATCCTCGGCACCGGCGTGATCATGGTGATTGCCCTGATGTTCTTCCCGGCCGGCATTGTCGGCACGCTCGCCAAGGCGGGCAAGCTGCCGCGCTTCCTCAACTGGGACTGAGTGTCCGTTCGGCCGGCCCACGGGCCGGCCTCCCCTCCGCCGTCAATCCGGATCCACCACCATGGCCTATGTGCTCTACAACGCGCCGCAATCGACCTGCAGCCAGCGCGTCCGCTTCGTCCTCAACGCCAAGGGACTTGCCTTCGAGGAACACAAGCTGGACCTGTTCGCGGGCGACCAGCTGAAGCCGGACTACCTGGCGATCAACCCGAACGGCGTGGTTCCCGCCCTGCTCGACGATGGCGAAGCCGTGGTCGATTCCGCGGTCATCATCGAATATCTTGACGAGACGCGGCCTCATCCCGAGCCGTTGCGCCCCGCCGACGCGCTGGGTCTGGCCCGGATGCGCTCGCTGATGCGCTTCATCGACGAGGTGCCGACGCCGGCAATCCGCGTGCCGTCCTACAACCTGGCCTTCCTGCCGCATTTCCAGAAGATGAGCGAGGAAGAGTTCCTGGATCTGGCCAATTCCAAGCCGCTGCGCAAGGAGTTCCTGCTCACCATGGGCCGGACGGGCTTCCCGGAAAGCGAGATGAACTCCGCAATGGACCGGCTTAGACGCGGCATCGAGCGGATGGACAAGGTTCTGGCCGAAAGCGGCGGACCCTGGCTGATGGGCAGCCGGCTCAGCCTTGCGGATATCGCGGTGATGCCCGTGATCGTGCGGATGGACGACATCAACCTCGACCACATGTGGGACGACCGGCCCGCCGTAGCGCGCTGGTTCGAGGCGATCAGGTCGCATCCGGCCTACAAGCCGACCTACTACCACGGCGCCTTGCTGACCGAGAAATATCCGCATCTGCGCGAACAACTGGCAAGCAAGAAGGCCGGCCCGGCGTAGACGCGCCGGCACAGCTGCGCCGGACATCAACGCGCAAGCCAGCCGCCATCCAGAACCCTTCCGCGCGCCTCAGGCAACCCCGCAGCGCATTCGCCGGACATTAGCGCGAACTTCATCTCGGCATCGAGCCGCATTCCGACCCGCGCCGGCCCGGAGGTCCGGGCTCGGCGAGACCGGCAAGTAGCCTCATCCCGTTTCCGACATCCAGTCGCGGCTTTCGAGGATCGTCCTTACCCGGTGCAGGAAGGCGGCCGAATAGGCGCCGTCGAAGGCCCTGTGATCGAAGCTCTGCGCCAGCACGCCGACCGGGCGGATCGCGATGCGGTCCTCGTCCTCGCCCTCGATGACGACCGGCCGCTTGCGGATGCCGTCGGTAGACAGGATCGCCACTTCCGGCGCGTTGACGATCGGCGCGGTGAACAGGGTGCCGAACGTACCGGAATTGGACAGCGAATAGGTGCCGCCGGTCAGATCGTCAGCGGTCAGCTTGCCGGCCCGGGCCCGGTCGATCCGGTCCTTCATGGCGCGCGCCAGTCCGGCAAGATTGAGGTCTTCCGCCCCATGCACGACCGGCACCATCAAGCCGTCGTGGTCGAGGTCCACGGCGATGCCGAGGTTGACTCGCCGGTGGACCCTGAGCGCATCCCCGTCGATCGAAGCGTTGACACGCGGAAACTCGCGGATCGCCAGGCATACGGCACGGGCGATGAACGGCAGGTAGGTCAGCCGGAAGCCCCAGGCGGCCGCGTGCGCGTCGTTCAGCCGCCGCCGCGCCTTGTCGACGGCCTGGAAGTCGACCTCGACCGCCTGCGCGACATGCGGCACGTCCGTCCAGGAACGGGCCAGATGCTCGGCCGTCCGCCTGCGGATCCGGTTGAGCGGCACGAGGTCGTAGTCGCCGCCGGCGGGCAGCGACGCGCGCGCCGGCATCGGCCGGGCTTCGACCGTGGCCGGCCGGGGCGCGGCGGCGGCCGGGCTCTGCTTCTGCCTCTCGGCATAGCCCAGCACATCGTCGCGCAGGATCTTCCTGCGTCCCGCCGCAGCCAGGTCGCGCGCCAGGCCGGCGACGTCGATGCCCTGCTGCGCGGCGATGCGCCGGGCGAGCGGCGAGATCCTGAGGCCACCGGCCATGTGCCGCGACCCGAACCGTTCGGTCGGTGTGCGCACCTCGCTGTAGGGACCGAAGCCCTCCGGCGCCGGGGCCGCACCGTTCATCGCCCCCGGACCCGGATTGCCGCTGCTGGGATTGCTGCCGGCGGGATCGGCGAGGCCGGGATTGCCGCCGGTCAGCGCTGCCTGCTCGCCGATCATCGCCACGGTGGTGCCGACGGCAACGGTCTCGCCGGCCTGCACCAGCACCCGGGTCAGCGTGCCCGACTCGATCGCCTGCACCTCCATGGCGACCTTCTCGGTCTCGATCTCGAACAGCACGTCGCCGGCCGCGACGGCATCGCCCTCGCTCTTGAACCAGGTGCTGATCGTCCCTTCGGTGACCGTTTCCCCCAGCTGGGGCATCAGAACTTCCATGAGGACCCCTCGTGCCTTGTGTGTCCGTGGGTCCGCCTCACCAGGCGACCGAGATGTACTGGGTTTCCAGGAACTCCATCAGGCCCTCGTGCGCGCCCTCGCGGCCGAGACCCGACTGCTTAACGCCGCCGAACGGAGCCGCGGGATCGGAGACGAGGCCGCGGTTGAGGCCGATCATGCCGAACTCAAGGCGTTCGGAGACGCGCAGGCCGCGGCCGAGGTCCTTCGTGAAGACATAGGCGACCAGGCCATATTCGGTGGAATTCGCCCGCGCGACGATCTCGTCCTCGTCGGTGAAGGTCTGGATCGCAGCGACCGGGCCGAAGATCTCCTCGCGCAGCAGGTCGGCGTCGTCCGGCACGCCGGTCAGCACCGTCGGCGGATAGAAGAAGCCGCGGCCTTGCGGCGCCGCGCCGCCGCACCGCACCGTCGCCCCCTTTGCCACGGCATCGGCGACCAGTTCCGCGACCTTGTCGCGTGTCTCGGCATTGACCAGCGGGCCGACGTCGACCGACGGATCGAGCCCGTCGCCGACCCTGAGCTTCGCCATCCTGGCGGTGAACCTTTCCACGAAGGCCGCCTCGACCGCCGCGTGCACGTAGATGCGGTTGGCCGCCGTGCAGGCTTCGCCGAGATTGCGCATCTTGGCGAGCAGGCAGCCCTCCACCGCCGTGTCAATGTCGGCGTCCTCGAACACGATCAGCGGCGCGTTGCCGCCCAGTTCCATCGCCGGATTGACGACGCAGTCGGCCGCGCTCCGCAACAGCTTGCGCCCGACCTCGGTCGAGCCGGTGAACGACACCACCCGCACGCGCGGGTCATGCAACAGGGCGTCGACCACCGCGCCCGAACGACGCGACGGGATGACGTTGACGAGGCCTTTCGGCACGCCCGCCTCCTCCAGCAGCGGCATCAGCGCCAGCATGGTCAGCGGCGTTTCAGAGGCCGGCTTGATGATCACGGGACAGCCGGCGGCGAGCGCGGGTGCGAGCTTGCGCGTACCCATCGCCGCCGGGTAGTTCCACGGCGTCACCAGCACGGCGATGCCGGCCGGCTTGTGCTGCACCAGGATGCGCGCGCCCGACGCCGGCGCCGTCGACAGGCTGCCGATGTTGCGCACGCCTTCCTCGGAATACCAGCGGAAGAACTCGGCGGCATAGGTCGCCTCGCCCATGGCGTCGGAGCGCGCCTTGCCGTTTTCCAGCGTGATCAGCCGGGCGAAGTCCTCCTTGCGCGCAGAGAACAGCTCGAACGCCTTGCGCAGGATCTCGCAGCGCTCGCGCGGCGACCGCTTCGCCCAGTCCGCGCCGGCGCGTTCGGCGGCGTCGAGCGCAGCCACGGCGTCCTCGATGCCGGCGCTGGCGACCTCCGCCAGCACCTCCTCGCTCGCCGGGTTATAGACCGTGAACCGCTCGCCGCCGGCGGCGGGACGGAACGCGCCGTCGATGTAGAGATCGGTCGGGACGGAAGAAAGGACGGGCTTGTTCATCGGATGTCTCCTAGCCTCAGGCCATGGACCGCGTGACCGTCTCGACGATCCGGTCGACCGTCGGCAGCACGATGTCCTCCAGGTTGTCGGCGGCGGGCAGCGGAATGTGCGGCGTCGTGATGCGCACGATCGGCCCGTCAAGGTCGTAGAACAGCTCGTCCGCCGCGATGGAGGCAATCTCGGCGCCCCAGCCGCACAGGCGCGGGTTCTCCTCGACGGTGAACAGCCGTCCGGTGCGGGCGATCGAGCCGAGGATCGTCCGCGTGTCGAGCGGCACCAGCGAGCGCACGTCGATGACCTCCGCCTCGATGCCGCGCTCGGCGAGCTTCTCGGCCGCGGCAAGCGCCCGATGCACCATCAGCGCCAGCGCGACGATGGTGCAGTCCTTGCCGGGCCGCACAATCCGGGCCACGCCGAGCTGGTCGACATGCTCGCCATCGGGAACCTCGCCCTTCAGAGCATAAAGCGACTTGTGCTCGAAGAACATCACCGGATCGTCGTCGCGCACGGCGGCGGCGAGCAGGCCCTTGACGTCGGCCGGCGTCGACGGCGCGACCACCTTCAGGCCGGGGATCGCCATCGCCCAGTTCTCGACCGACTGCGAATGCTGGGCGCCGAAGCGCGAGCCGGCACCGTTGCCGCAGCGCACGACCAGCGGCAGCTTGATCTGGCCGTTGGACATGTAGCGCGCCTTGGAGAACTCGTTGGCCGGGAAGTCCCAGCACACGGCCAGGAAGTCGGAGAACATGATCTCGGCGATCGGCCGCATACCGGTCATGGCGGCCCCCATCGCCGCGCCGAGGATCGCCTGCTCGGAGATCGGCGTGTCGATCACGCGCCTGGGCCCGAAACGTTCCAGCAGGCCGACGGTCGCCTTGAACACGCCGCCGGCCGCCGCCACGTCCTCGCCGAGGAAGGCCACCCGCTCGTCGCGCTCCATTTCCTGGGCGATGCCGGCGGCCACGGCCTCGCGATAGGTCAGTTCCGCCATGCCCAGCCTCCATCGGCATATACGTCGGTCGTCAGGATGTCCTCGGGTGGCAGGGGCGCGGCCTTGCACACGGCGGTCGCGCGCTCCACCTCGGCCTTCACCGCCTGCTCGATGTCGTCTATCACCGCGTCGGCGATGCCGAACTCGGCGAGCCGCGCGCGATAGACCTTGATCGGGTCGTGCTCCTTCCAGCGCTCCAGCTCGCCCTTCGGCCGGTAGGCGCCCGGATCGGCGCGCGAATGGCCCGAGTGGCGGTAGGTCTTGCACTCGATCAGGCTCGGCCCCTCGCCGGCGCGCGCCTTCGCGAAGGCGGTCTGCGCCGTGCGGTAGACCTCGTCGGCGTCGTTGCCGTCGATGATGATCTTGTCGAGGCCGTAGGCGCCGGCCCGGTCGGCGGCCGGATGCTCGACCGCGGTGATCGCGCCGATCGGCGTGTATTCCATGTAGAGATTGTTCTCGCACACGAACACGACCGGCAGCTTGAACACCACTGCGTAGTTGAGTGCCTCGTGGAAGGCGCCGATGTTGGTCGTGCCATCGCCGAAGAACACCACCGTGACGTCGTCGTGACCGAGATACTGCGCCCGCCAGGCAGAGCCGACGGCGATCGGCAGATGCGCGCCGATGATCGCATAGGAGCCCATGACGCCGTGATCGATCGAGGTCAGGTGCATGGAGCCGCCCTTGCCGCGCATCAACCCGCAGTCGCGCTGCATCAGTTCGCCGAGCATCTGCTCCATCGGCACGCCGCGCGCCAGCGTGTGCGCGTGGCCACGATAGGTGCAGAAGCTCTTGTCGTCGGGCCGCATGGCGGCGGCGAAGCCGGCCGCGATCGCCTCCTGGCCGAGCGACAGGTGACTGGTGCCCTTGACCAGGTTCTGCAGGAACAGGTCGTAGGCGCGCTGCTCGCAATGGCGGATCTCGAGCTGCTTGCGCCACAGTTCCAGGCGCTTGTCTTCGCCGATGTCGTCGTTGCCCGGACTGGCCACGGGTTTCTTTCTTGGACGCGCCATGGGGGCCTCCCTTTCAGCGGACGATGCGGGTACGGGATTGCAGGCCGATCAGTACCGGTTGGCGATCGGCAGTTCCTCGGCCGGGAACAGCGAGATCACCTCGCAGCCCTTGTCGGTGACGACGACCTCCTCCTCGATGCGCGCGGCCGAATAGCCGTCCGCCGCCGGGCAGTAGGTTTCCAGCGCGAACACCATGCCGGTCTTGATCTCCATCGGATTGTCGAGCGAGACGGCCCGGGAGATGATCGGCCGCTCGTGCAGAGCCAGGCCGAGGCCGTGGCCGAACTGCAGGCCGAAGGCGGCGAGTTCGTTCGGGAAGCCGAGGCTTTCGGCGGTTGGCCAGACTTCCGCCACCCGATCGGTGGTCACCCCCGGCTTGATCCGCTCGATCGAGGCATCCAGCCACTCGCGGCAGCGGACATAGGCGTCGCGCTGCGCCGGCGTCGCCCGGCCGATGTTGAAGGTGCGGTAGTAGCAGGTTCGATAGCCCTGGTAGGATTGCAGGATGTCGAAGAAGGCCTGGTCGCCCGGACGGAAATAACGGTCGGTGAAGTTGTGCGGATGCGGGTTGCAGCGTTCGCCGGAAATGGCGTTGATCGCCTCGACGTCGTCCGAGCCCATCTCGTAGAGCATCTTGTTGGCCATCGCGACGATGTCGTTCTCGCGGATGCCTGGCTTCAGTTCCTCGTAGATCATGTGATAGACGCCGTCGACCATGGACGCCGCCTGGGTCAGCAACTGGATCTCGTCGACGTTCTTGATCTCGCGTGCCCCCAGCATGATCTGCTGGCCGTCGACGATGTTGAGGCCCGCCTCCTGCAGCGCGTAGAACATCGCCGTCTCTGCGTAGTCGACACCGACCGGCATGCCCGCCATGCCGGCATCGCGGATGAGTCCGGCGATCTCCTCGGCATAGAGCTTCATCAGGCCGAAGGACGGCGGAATGGTGCCGCGCATGCCGACCACGCCGGCCCGGCAGTGGTCCGGGTTGAGCCAGTCGGCATATTTCTTGTGGTGCACCGCGGCCGAACCGAAGTCCCAGACATAGGGCTCGTCGTCGCCGGTCAGCAGGCAGAACCGGCACATCTTGTCGCGTTCCCACTCGCCGATCTTGGTGCCGGAAATGTAGCGGATGTTGTTGACGTCGAAGAGCAGGAGCGAGCCGCAACCGCTGTTCTTCAGAGCATCCTTGGCCCGGCTGAGCCGGTAGCGGCGCAGCCGGTCGTGGTCGACGCGGCGCTCGAAATCGACCGACGTGTGGCCCCAGGCCGGCAGGCGGCCCTCCCAACGCCAGTTCGGGTTCATGTCGCCCGGCTGCAGGATACGCGGGTTGAGAGCCTTGTTCATGACAGATCCTCCCTGACGGGCGTGCGCGGCGGTGACCACGCGCCCGGAACCGGGCTGGCCCGGCTGCTTATGCAATCGATTGCATATAAACCGTGCCCGATTGCTTCTGTCAATGAGGATTCTGCCGCAAGGCGCGCCCAGATCGGTAACCGGACGGGAAAACGCCTTTTCCGTCTGATGGATCGCCTTGAAGGCAGCTCCCACTCAATCCTGACGTCGCCGCCGTTGCGCTGCACGGAGGAGGAAATCGAAAAACCGTCCCAGCGTCTTTGGAAACAACTTCTTACAAACGTTTGCACAGTCCTGCTATATTGTTACCAAAGAAGCCTTTTGTCGCAAGGAACCGCTGGTCAAGGCGGCTGACACGGCCGTGTAAAACCGGCTAAACCTTGTCGCGAAGAAGACTACGGATCGGATCAAGGGGACGAATGGACGACCGCACACCACCCGAGCGGAAGAAACGGCCGACGCTGAAGGATGTCGCCCGCCTCGCCGGCGTACATGTGTCGACGGTGTCGCGAACCCTGGATCCGAATGCCGATCACCTCATTCGCGACGAGGTGAAGGAGAAGATCCGGGCTGTCTGCCGGGAGTTGAACTACCGCCCGAACAGCATCGCCTCGTCGCTACGGACCAACCGGACCAAGACGATCGGCGTCGTCATTCCCGACATAACCAACCTGCTGTTCCCGCCGATCTTCCGCGGCATCGAGGACGAACTTGCCGCCCAGGGTTACGCCGCGATAATGGTCAACACCGATGGTGACGCCGACCGCGAGGAACAGCTGACGGAAACCCTGATCGCGCGTGGCGTCGACGGCATCATCGCCGCCAGCGTGCCGCGCCAGGACGCCCATATCGCGCGCATGGCCCAGCGCGGCTTTCCGATCGTCACCGTCAACCGGCGCCTTGACGATCCGTCCGTGCCCTCGGTGACCAACGACGACGATTTCGGCATCAAGCGCATCCTCACCCATCTGGTCGCACTCGGCCACCGGCGCATCGTGCACATCGCCGGTCCGCAATCGCTGTCCACCGGCAAGCTGCGCGCCGAGGCTTTCGCGCGCTACCACGCCGAAATCCTGGAGCAGGCCGAGCCGCCGGTGATCGTCTATGCAGAAAGCTTCAACGAGGCGGAGGGCGAGCGCTGCGCCGAACAGATCCTGGCCAAGGGCACGCCGGTGACGGCCGCACTCTGTGCCAATGACCGCCTCGCCATCGGTGCCATCGCCGCGTTCAAGCGGCGCGGCCTGAAGGTGCCGGAGGACATCTCGGTCACCGGCTTCAACGACATGGCACTTGTCGACCGCATCGACCCACCGCTGACCACGATCCGCATCCAGCACTACGAGATCGGCCGCAATGCCGCGCGCATGATCCTGGCGATGATCGAGAACGGCACCCTTCCGCCGGATGGCCACAAGGTGCTGCCGGTCGAGTTGGTCGTGCGCCAGTCCTCCGGGCCTGCCCCGCGCCCCTGAGGCCCGGCCTCAGCGCTCCAGCTGCCGCTCGACTACGGCGATGCCGTCGACGACCCGATCGCTGGGGTGCACGATCACCGTGTCGCCGGCAGCGAGCCCCGACAGGATCTCGACCTCCAGTCCGTTGCCGTGTCCGATCTCGACCCGCCGCTCCCGCGCCCTGCCGTCGACGACGGCGAAAACGGTCCATTGGCCATCGCGGCGGAACAGCGCGGTCAACGGCAGTTTGAGCACCCGGTCCGCCTCCCACTGCACGATCGCCGCCTCGACCCGGAACCCGTGGGCGAGCCGGGCATAGGCCTCGGACGGATCGGTCAGCGCCACCCGCACGTTGACGCGTTGTTCCTCGATGCCGAGCGCGGACACCTTGGTGAAGCCGAAGGGCTCAATGCGGGTGACCACGCCGTTGAGCGCGCTCTGCCCTCCCCAGGATTCCAGAATTACCCTCTGGCCCGGTTCGACCTTCACCGCGTCGGCAGACAGCAGGTCGATGACGATCTCAAGATTGCGCGGGTCGCCGATCTCGACCAGCGTGGCGCCCGCCTCGACGACGACCTCGCTTTCCTGCAGCACGCGCAACACCTTGCCGTCGACCGGGGAATACACCGGCACGCACGGGCAGTCACCGCGCCGGCCGATCGCGTCGACCGGCGACAGCAGCAAGCTGCGCGACCGCTCCAGTTCGTGCTTGCGCATCTCGGCGGTCGCTTCCGCCTGGGCGACCTCGGCCTTGGCCGTGCGCACCGCCAGTTGCGCTTCTTCCAGCTGGCGCGTCGAGACCGTGCCCCGCCCGGCCAGCTGTTCAGCCCGTTGCAGATCCGCCTCGGCGAAGGCGAGCTGGGCATAGCTGCGCTCCACGTTGGCCCGGGCGAGATCCAGGCCGGCGATCGCGGCCTGCACCGCGGCGCGCAGTTCAGCCTCGGTCCGCAGGTCCCTGAACCCCGGATCGATCGGCTGCAGTTCCGCGATCAGCGTCCGGTCCGCCTCGACGTCGTCGCCGGCGCGCAGGCCGATGCGCAGAAGCCGGCCGGCCACCGGCGCCGAGACCTCGTAGATGTCCCGGATCCGCGTGCGGCCTTCCTCGTCAACCGTGACGCGCAGCGGCCCTTCGGCCACGACGGCGAGGTCGACGGGGATCGGCCGCGGCCACATCATGTAGGCGACGCCGGCCGCCGACACGGCGGCGAGCGTGCCCCACAGCAGGATCCGTCGAAGGGCGACGCGCATGTCGTTACTCCCGGGTCTTCAGCACGGCGATCAGGTCGAGGTGGTCGAGGCGGCGGCGCACCATCAGCGCGGCGCCGGCGGCCGCCGCCAGGGTGACCAGGACGGCGTACCCATAGGTCGACGGCTCGACGACCGCCGGGATCCTGAACAATTCCGTATCGAACGCAGCCGCAAGATAGGTGGCAAGAAGATAGCCGATGACGCAGCCGATCGGCATCGCCAGCAGCGCCAGCAGCAGGCTCTGGCCGAGCAGGATGTAGGAAATCTCGAAGCGCGTGAAGCCGATCACCCTCAGCGTGGCGAATTCGCGCGCCCGTTCCGACAGCGCGATGCGCGCCGCGTTGTAGACCACACCGATGGCGAGCGCAGCGGCAAAGCCGCTGAATAGGCCGGTGAAGATCAGCAGCGTTTCGGCCATCGTCTCGTGGAAGGTTGCCACCGCCGCCTCGCGCAGGTTGACGAAGGCGACGCCGGGCGTGTCCTTGAGCCGGGCAAACAGCTCGGCCCGCCTGGCGTCGTCAAACAGAAGATGCACCGTGTTCACGGCCGGCCTTTCGCCCATCATCCGGTTCAGCGCCTCCAGCCGGATATAGGCCGGATAGCCGAGATAGGTGTCGAAGATGCGCACCACCGGCACCTCCAGCACCGGCCGACGCCCCTCCAGGACCTCCAGCGTGACGCGGTCGCCGAGCCGGACGTCGAGGATTTCGGCCAGCTTGCGCGATAGCACGAGCCCGTCCTCCGGCGTGCCGACCGCCCCGATCGTCTCGTCGTAGATCAGCGTCAGGCTTTGCTCCGCCGGCACGCCGGTCAGGCTGATGCGTTTCTCGCGCGGTCCGGACCGCGCGCGCGCGGCAACGCTGCGCTCGCCTTCCACCGCCATCACGCCGGGCATGGCGCGGAAGCTGTGCTCGACCTGACTCGAGCGCACCTCCGCCAGACTGATGGTCGCGTCCTGGCGCTGCGAGGCGAAGAACTGGATGTCGACCAGTCGGTTGATCGAATCCGCCCATTGCAGGGAGATGATCAGCACGGCGACCGCCATGGCGATGCCGAGCACAGTCAGGCCCGAGCGCAGCGGCCAGCGCAGCACCTGGCGGAAGATCATCCGCGTCGGCTGGTCGAGTTGCGCCGCGATCCAGCTCCTGCTCAACGCCGTGCGCGTGAACACCGGCGGCGACGGCGGCCGCATCGCCTCCGCCGGCGCGAGCCGCACCGCACGCCACACTGCCGAGGCAGTTCCGAGCAGCGCCGCGGCGAGGCTGAAGCCGCCGGCAATGAGGAAACTGTCCGGCTGCGGCCGGAACAACAGGAACGGGAACGAATAGAAGTCGGCGTAGAGGCTGGTCATGTAGTGCCCGAGCAACGCGCCCAGACCCGAGCCGAGCACGATGCCGATGACCGCGATCGCCATCACCAGCTTGATATAGTGCCAGCCAACCTCCAGATCGGAATAGCCGAACGCCTTGAGCAGGCCGACGACCCCGCGCTCGATGGCGATCAACCGGTCGACCACGACATTGGTCAGGAACGCCGCGACCGCGAGGAAGATGCTCGGTAACAGCGCCGCCATGGTCGAGAGCTGGTCGATCTCGCTCTGCAGGAACCAGTTCGACAGCTGGTCCTTGCGCGCATAGGCGCCGGTGCCGCCGTAGCGCTCCAGCAGCAGGTCCAGCCGGTCGATCACCGCCTCGGGATCCGTACCCGGCAGCAGCGTCAGCGACACGTCGTTGAAGGCGTTGTCGAGGTCGAAGGCGCCGGCCAGCGCCGCCTCGCCCATCCACAGCACGCCGTAGCGCTTGTCGTCAGGCATCAGCATGCCCGGGCCGATGGCGTAGCTGTGTTCCGGCGACAGCGCGACGCCGACCACGCGCAGCGTGCGTTTGCGGGTGTTGATCACCGCCTGCAGGCTGTCGCCGAGACCGAGCCCGTGCGCCTCGGCGAAGCGCGCGTTCAGCACTGCCTCCTCGGGCCGGAGCGGATCGGGCAGCCGGCCCTGCTGCAGCGCCAGGCGGTTGAGTAGCGGCTGGCCGCCGCGCGGCAGCGACGAAAGCAGCCCGGTAACCGGCGCGTCGAAGCCGGCGATGTCGAGCAGCGCGTACCTGACGATCCGCGGCTCGACGCTCTGCACGCCGGGGAGGTCCGCGATGCGGCGGGCGAGGTCCTTCGGCGCCCGCTTGACGGTGGCGAACACGTCGGCGAAGCGGTAGCGCTCGTAATAGGCCTCGGCGGTGGCCTCCAGCGACTGGATGTTGCCGAGCGACATGACCATCATGCCGACGCCGGTGGCGATCACCACCGCGATCGCCAGCACCTGGCCCTTGAGGTGGACGAGGTCGCGCATGAGCTTGCGGTCGAGGACGCGCATGCCGTTCACCACTGGATCAGGCTGGCCGCGACCTTGTCGCGGTTGACAGTGGTCTCGACGATCCGCCCGTCGGCGAGACGGACGACCCGGTCGGCCATCGCCGAGATACCGACGTTGTGGGTGATCAGCGCCGTCGTGGTGCCGAGGTCGCGGTTGATCGTCTCGATCGCCTCCAGCACGACGACGCCGGTCTGGCTGTCGAGCGCGCCGGTCGGCTCGTCGCACAGGAGGATGCGCGGCCGCTTGGCGATGGCCCGCGCGATTGCCACCCGCTGCTGTTCGCCGCCCGACAGCTGGGCCGGAAAATGGTCGAGCCGCGCGCCCAGCCCGACCAGTTCCAGCGCCTCCTCCGGCCGCATCGGGTCGGGCGCGATCTCGGTCACCAGCGCGACGTTCTCCGCCGCCGTCAGGCTCGGCACCAGATTGTAGAACTGGAACACGAAGCCGACGTGGTCACGGCGGAACCGGGTCAGTTCGGCATCGTCGAAGTTGGTGATATCGTGCTCCTCGAAGCGCACCGTTCCCTCGCTCGGCCGGTCCAGCCCGCCGATGATGTTGAGCAGGGTCGACTTGCCGCTGCCCGACGCCCCGATCAGCACGGCGAGTTCGCCCTCGAACAGGTCGAGGTCGACGCCGCGCAGCGCCCACACCGCGACATCGCCGCTGCCGTAGACCTTGGTCAGGCCGCGCGCCGACAGCGCCGCGCGCCGCCGCTGCGTGCCGGCCGAAGCGCCTCCGTTCTGTAGCTGAGTCTCGGTCATGCGAGGTCCGGGAGTTCGATGGCCATTGATGCCATCATCGGCGATCCGCAACAATCACGACTTGCGGTCGATCAATCGGCGCCGATGTCGCCCGCCTATCCCCGGCGCAGCCGGATCAGCCCCTTGCTCGGATCGTAGGCATAGATCGCCCCGCCGAGGAACACCGCCGTGCAGCTGGCCACCACCGCCAGCGACGTCCAGTCGACCTGCAGGTAGAGGGCGAAGCGGATCAGTTCGACGGCATAAGTGAACGGGTTGAGGGCGCAGATGTCGGCCAGCAGCACGCTGGAATCGCGCAGGCGCCACAGCGGGTAGAGCGCCGTCGAGGCGAAGAACATCGGGAAGATGACGAAGTTCATCACCCCGGCGAAGTTTTCCAACTGCCGGATCGTCGAGGAGATCAGCAGGCCGAGCGCGCCAAGCATCATGCCCGACAGGATCAGCGCCGGCAGCACTGCGAGGTAACCGAGCACCGGCGGCTCGACCTCCCAGAACCAGGCGATGGCGAGGAAGGCATAGACCTGCACGACCGACACGGCGACACCGGCCAGCAGCTTGGAGGTCAGCAGGAACCAGCGCGGATAGGGACTGACCAGCAGCACGCGCATGGCGCCCGTCTCGCGGTCGTAGACCATCGACAGCGACGACTGCATGCCGTTGAACAGCTGGATCATGGCGCACAGGCCCGGCGTCACGTAGACCTCGTAGAGCACGTAGGTCTCGTAGGGCGGCGTGATCGACAGGCCGAGCACGGCGCGGAAGCCGGCCGCGAAGATGAACAGCCACACCAGCGGGCGCACCAGCGCGGACAGGAAGCGCTCGCGCTGACGGGTGAAGCGCAGACCCTCGCGCCAGACGATGCCGCGGAAGGCGATCAGGCGGCCGCACCAGCCGAGCCGGGTCATGCCGCCGCCTCCGCGTTGAGCCCGGTCAGGCGCAGGAACGCCTCCGACAGGCCCTCCGCTCCGGCAAGTGCACCCGCTGTACCCTGCGCCAGCACCCGCCCCTTGTGCAGCACGACGACGTCGTCGTCGGGCTCGATCTCGTCGAGGATATGCGTCGCCCACAGCGCCGCGACGCCTTCCTGCTCGACCAGGCGGCGCACCAGCGCCACGACTTCGATGCGAGACTTCACGTCGAGACCCACCGTCGGTTCGTCGAGCAACAGCAGCCGCGGCCCGTGCATCAGGGCGCGCGCGATCTCGGCCCGCCGCTGCTGCCCGCCCGACAGCGCCGAGACCCGGCTGTCGAGACGGTCGGCGATGGCGACCAGCGTCGTCGCCTCGTCGATGCGCCGGCGCGTCTCGGCCCGCCCGAGCCCGTGCAACGCTGCGTGATAGGTGAGGTTCTGACGCACGGTCAGGTCTCGGTCCATGGCGCTCGACTGGAACACGACGCCGAGCGAGGCCAGCGCCGGCCCGGGCCGGCGCCGCACGTCGTAGCCGCACACCAGAATCTCGCCCGACACGTTGTCGTAGAGCCGTGTGATCAGCGAGAACAACGTCGTCTTGCCGGCGCCGTTGACGCCGAGAAGGGCCGTGAACGAGCCTTCCTTCACGCTCAGCGACACGTCGTCGAGCGCCCTGGTCTTGCCGAAGGAATGGCGGACGCCGGTGATCTGCAATGCGGTCATTCTGAGTAACCCGGAAAAATTTCGGCAGGAACGGGCCGAAGTCCTACGACATCCGCCGCCCCTGTCAGGCCCCTTGTCAGGCCCCTGTCACGCTACTGTCAGGCCGCCCGTGCGGCGACCGTAGCACTGTCCGGGACGAGGCCCTGCGGCAGTCATCTGGACCGGATCGCACCGGAACCCAAGCAGGTCGGGACCGAAGAGGCCGGAGGCCCGGCATGCGCAGGCCGGGCCTCCGTCGTCATCGCCCTTTCGGACCCATGTCTACATGCCTATTCCTTGCGCCGGTCGGTCACCTCGAAGTTGGCGTTGAGCTTCATGTCGTACTGACCGTCGGCACACTGGACGTCGTCGAGGTCATAGCCGCCATCCTCCATCTCGATGTCGTCCTCGTCGATTTCGCAGTTCATCGAGGCGAGCAGGGCATTGATCTTCTCGACCGCCTCCGGCGTCGGATCGTCGGCGAAGGCCGGAGCGGCGAGGCCGACGGCGAACGTGGCGGACAGGGCAAATGCGCGCAACATTGTATTCCTCCTCTTTCAGGTCTCGGGGATGCGGACGGCGCCGGTTCTCCTACTGGATGACGAAGACGGCCTTCTGGGTGTCGCCGGTCGATCCGGGGATGCTGAGTTCGTAGGTCCCGGGCTTGATGGCGATGAAGGACATCTCCGCTTCGCCGCCGGCGTCGAACTCGATGCTGTGCACGCCCATGGGCCGCACCTCGATCTTGTTGATGACGATCTCGTTGACCCAGACCGCGCGGAAGAACTCGCCGCCGGACAATGCCAGTTCCGCCGACCCGTCGGCGACCATCTTGATCTTGTAGTACATTCCCGACTTGAGCATGTACGGTGCCTCGGCGACCGGCTTGCCGGAGGCAAGCGTCAGCGGCGCCAGCGTCTCGCGGTTGTTCTTCGACAGCAGACCGGCAAAGCCGTAATCATGGGCGGCAGCCGGCGTCGCGAGCACAGCGGCGACGAAAGCAAGTACGGTCTTTTTCATCTGTTCCTCCCTGGTATTCGGTCAGTTCGGCGCCACTACGACGCCCCACGGCTGTTCGCCGACCTGGACGGACTTGACGACCTTCAGTTCCTCCACGTCGATGATCGACACGTCGTTGGAATTGCCGTTGGTGGTGTAGAGCCACTTCTCGTCCGGCGTGAAGGCGAGCTGCCAGACGCGCTGGCCGACCAGCAGGTACTTGTCGACTTCGAGCGTATCCCCGTTGACGACCGCGACCCGGTTCGCCGGACCGAGCGCGACGAACACCTTCTTGCCGTCGCTGGTCACGCGCACGCCCACCGGCTGGAGGGCTTCCGGCACGACGCCGGGCACCTCGAAGGTGATCTTCTTGACGATCTCGCCGCTGGTCGGGTCGATCACGCTGACCGTGCCGCCGATTTCCGCGCTGACGTAGAGACGCGAGCCGTCGGCGGTGAACTGGGCGAAGCGGGGACGCTGGTCGACCAGCACGTTCTGGACGATCTCATAAGTCTCCGTGTCGATGAAATGCGCCATGTTCGTCGTCTCGGACGTGTTGACCACGATCTTGCCGTCCGGGCTGACGCCCATGCCCTCCGGCTCGACGCCGACCGGGATCTCTGCCAGCACCTTGCGCGTCTTCACGTCGACCACTGTGACGATGTTGTCGTCCTCGTTGGCAATGAAGAGCGGATTGCCCGACGGATGCAGCACGAACAGCTCGGGATCCGGCCCGGACGGCAGGGTGTGTAGTTCCTGGTAGGTTTCCGGATCGAACACCCGCACCAGGTCGTCGTCCGAAGCGCAGACGTAGAGTTCCTTGCCGTCCGGCGAGATGGTGATGCCGCGCGGCCGCTGGCCGCCCGGGAAGGTAGCGATCACCTCGTTCGTCGTGCTGTCGAGCACGGTGATCGTGTTGCCTTTCTCGTTCGAGACAAAGACCTTGTTGGCAAGCGCCGGCGTTACGACGAGGCAGGCGGAGGCAAGAAGAAGGGCTCGGAGCATGCAGGGTCGTCCTATCGCTTGAGGGAGCAGGCCGATTCTGGCCGGTCGTGGCCCAGGGTGTCGAGATGAGACACCTGGTGCAGGAATTCCGGCTGCGGCGACACCGAGACGAGGATGCGATCGGCCGTCAGCAGGATCGGCTGGCGCAGCTGGCCGTCCCAGGACCGGAAGGTCAGCTTCTGCCCCTTGAACGCTGCCAGTTCGAAGCTCTCGCCGAGGATGTGGTCGCGCAGAACCTCGAACTCCCCGGACTTCGTCCGCGTCGCCGCTTCGCCCAGCACCCGCAGCGCGGTCCAGACCTGATAGTCCTCCTCGCGCATGAACCGGTTGGAGGCACGTTCGAAACGGTTCTGGAACTGTGTCGCACCCCAGGCCTCCTGCGCGGGGTGCCAGGTCAGCGGCCGAAGGCCCGCCGACCCGGCGACCGGGCGCGCATCCCAGGTGTGATACGGCAGATGCACCGCGAACACATCGTTCTCGTCCGCCGCCACGACGATGTCGTGCGCCTTGGCCCGTTGCGTGAAGGCCGGGATCTGCTTCTGCACCTGGACGTGGCCGGAATCGGTCCTGCGCGCCCCGCCCGTGTCCTCGAAGACGCGTTCCTCGACGATCTTTGCGCCGAATTTCCGCGCCGCGCGCCGGTAGGCATCGGCCAGCGCCAGGTCCTCCGCGTGATCGCCGGAAATGAGGAACCAGTTGCGCCAGCCCTTCCAGACCAGGAACTGCGCCAGCGAATCCGCCACCATCGCGTGGCTCGGCGCGGTGTGCAGCAGATTGGCCCGGCAGGCCTCGTTGCGCAGCCGGTCCTCGCGCGCCATGGCGTTGAGGACCAGGGCCCGGTCGCCGGCCCGGTCCGCCAGCGCCAGCGTCGTGTCGGCATCGGCCATGGTCACGATGAATCGGGTTCCCTGCGCGATCAGTTCCTCCAGCTTCGCGCCCGCCTCCTCGGCGGTGGCGACGGGAACCTCCTCGGTCAGGAACGTCTGGCCCATGAAGCGACCGGTCGTCTGGTTGTCGTCGGTGGCAAGCCGCGCGCCGGCAAAGCCGACGTCGCTTGGCGGCAGATCGAGGCGGGACGTCGGTGTGCGATTGCCCTCGCCGACGCGGATCACGGCGGAACGGATCTCCTGTGTCTCCTTGGCCAAGGCGGCGCAAGGCAGCAAGACGGCAAGCACTCCCGCCAGCGCAGTCAGGCGCATCGGCTTCCTCCCCTGTCGTTTTTCTAGATGGAGACATGCAGCGCGAGGCATGGTCAAGCCACCCAGAACCCTTTTTAATTATAAGATTTTAATAAGGAAATTGAGCCTTGCGACTTTAGGACTATTGTTCGTTCGCGCGCGCGGAGGGCATGGTTTTTCCATGTTCAGACGTCTTCTGCCTGTCGTCCTTCTTGCCCTGCTGGCAACCCCGGCTGTCGGAGGTCCTCTGCCCGACGGGGCTAGGGTCGCCTACTTCGGCCTGACCTTCATCGACACGTCGACCGAAGGGGATTTCAACGGCGAGCGCCCGGACGAGACCGAACGGTTGGCGATGGCGACGGCCTACGTGGCCGAGGACATGACCAAACGCGGCTTCACTCTGGTTTCTCTGGATCCCGTGCGCGCCGAACTGGACCGGGTCTCCAACCCGGCCAAATGCAACGGCTGCACCTTCCCAATGGCGCGCAAGATTGGCGCCGACTACGTTCTCGTCGGCGAGGTCCAGAAGACCTCCAACCTGATCCTCAGCATGAACCTCGTCCTCTCCGAGGCGGCGACGGGCAGGCAGCTTGCCGCCGGCGTCGTCGACATTCGAGGCAACACCGACGTCAGCTGGACGCGGGGCCTCGGCTATCTTCTGCGCAACCGCATCTTCAGGCAATGAGACGGGGCGAAGATTCCGCGATCGCAATCTAGGGAGCACCACATGAAGTTTCTCGCTGTCCTGGCGTCGCTCGCCATTGTCGTTCTCGGCCTAGCACCGGCTTCCGCCCATGGCCCCTCGCGCCAGAAAGTCACCGTGACCGCCAAGCTCGACGCCACGCCCGACGAGGTCTGGACGGCAATCGGCGACTTCCAGGACATGTCCTGGCACCCGGCGGTGTTCGCGACCGCGGGCGAGAACGGCAACGCCATCGATGCCACCCGCGTGCTGACGCTCGAAAAGGAGGGCGGGCCGACCATTTCCGAGCTGCTCTACAAGTACGACGCCGACAAGCGCACCTATTCCTACCGGATCGAGGCCGTGGACGTCGAAGTCCTGCCGGTGACCAACTATTCGGCCCACCTCACCGTCAAGGACGACGGCGGCAAGGCCCTGGTCGAATGGCGCGGGGCCTTCTATCGCGGTTTCCCGAACAATGATCCGCCAGCCCATCTCAACGACGAGGCGGCCGTCGCCGCCGTGACCGCCGTCTACGAGGCCGGCATGGAAGCGCTGAAGGCGAAATTCGGATCGCGCGAGTGATCCGCGTCGCAGCGCTCGTCGCCGCTCTGCTGTGCGGCGGCGCGGCGCTGGCCGGCGACCTCGCCTTCGTCACCAACCAGGGCAGCGGCACTGTCACCGTCGTCGACATCGACGCGCGCACCGTGATCCGCACCGTGGCAGTCGGCGGCAAGCCGGCCGGCGTCGCCCTGTCGCCGGACGGACGGACCGTCTATGTCGTCAGTCCCGAAACCAAAGTGCTGAATGTTCTGGCCGCCGACGGCGCCGACGTCAGCACCCTCCTTCAACTGGACGGCGGCCCCTTCGGCATCGCCGTCAACCCGGTCGACGGCCGCATCTACGTATCGGACTGGTACGGCGCCCGCGTCTGGGAGATCGATCCCGACCGCCTCGCCGTCATCCGCGAACTGGCGACCGGCGCCTCACCCTCCGGCCTCGCCGTCAGCGCGGACGGCGCCCTGCTCGTCACCGCCGACCGCGACGACAGCCAGATCTCGGTGTTCGACACCGCCACCGGCGACCGCCTTGCCGTCGTCGGCACCGGCACGCGGCCCTTCGGCGTCACCCTGCGCGACGGCCGGGCCTATACGGCTGACGTCGGCTCCAACACCGTCAGCGTCGTCGACCTCGCGACGGCGACCCTGGTCGCACAGATACCGACTGGCGAACGTCCCTATACGATCGCCTTCGCCGGCGATCTCGGCTTCGTCACCGACCAGTATGCCGACACCGTCACCGTGTTCGACGCCGAAGCCGGTCAGGTGGTAGGCAGGATGGAAGTGGGAGAGTATCCGGAGGGAATCGGGACGACATCGGACGGCCGCCTTGTTGTCGTCGCCAACTGGATGTCCAACAGCCTGAGCCTGATTGACGTCGAAAAACAAGAAGTTACGGATGAGATCGCGGTCGGAGACGGACCGAGGGCCTTCGGCGCCTTCCTGCTCGCCCCACGCTAGTTGTCCACCTCGAACTTCGTGATCGTCTCCAGCGGGTGACCGGAGAAATCCCACCCGTCGACGCCGTCCGGATACCAGTAGACTTGCCGGTAGCCGTAGCTCACGGCCCGCTTGGCGGCGTTCCAGGACATCCAGCAATCGGCCAGGCAGAAGATCACGAGCGGCTTGTCCCTGTCGCCGCCCGTGATCGCCTCAAGCCCTTGTTTCAGATACATTTCCACGTCCGGATGCAAGGCCTCGTAGCCGGTACCCGGCAGCCAGACAGCATCCTTGATGCTGACGTGCGGCTTGTCCCGCCAAAGCGTTCCAGCCGGCAGGTTGGCCGGCCGCTCGGTCTTCGGCAGCACGTCGACGAAAACGGCTTGTCCCCCCAGCCACAACGCGTGGGCGCCGGCATCGTCGAGCACCTGTGCCCCTTCGAGCGTCTCGGGAACCGGCGCCCGGTAGGGCTCCCCCCGGAACCCGTCCGGCTCCGCAACTCCGCCCGCCTGCCCCGCCGCGCCTGCCACGCAAAGCACGGAAACGAGGACGGCAAAGGCGGCCGCCCGGATCATCTATCCCCCGTCCGTCTTGAGCGCCCGACCCATGTCATCCAGCAGCGGCACACCGGCCTCGCGCAGGATCGCATCGATCTCGTCCTGCTTCTTGCGGATCAGGGAATTCAGCTTGCGCTTCCAGACCAGCTCGCCCTGACGCACCCCCATGGTGATCCGGTAGAACAGCTTCGGGCTTTCCGGCTCCTTCAGCAGGGGCGTTATCTTCAATCCGGCCATGGACTTGGCGAGCGGAGCCCCGGCCGGCCCCCACATGATCGCGGCGTCGAGCCGCCCCTCGGACAGGTCGCGAAGCATCGTCTCGATGGGGCTTTCGACACGGCGATCGACCATCAGGTTGTAGCCATGGGTCGTCGCCATCAATCCATTGCGGGCCAGATGCGACGCTGGCGGCGACCCCGCGATAACGCCGATCTCGCGGCCCTTAAGCCGACTATCCGACAGCGTATCGACCTCCGCCAGCGCACTGTCCGTGCGTGTCACGAGAACGTGAGTCGAGGTGTAGTAGTGGTTTGTATTGAGGACGAGTTCGTGTCCCTGGGCAAAGCCCAGGATCACGTCGCATTGGCCCGTCCGCAAGGTATTGCGGACGAAGCCGGTCGCCATCGGAAACCAGGTGTATTCGACCGGCATTCCGAGTTCGGCAGCGACCAGGTCAGCGATCCTGTTCTCGAACCCCTCGCCCGACTTGCTGGAAAACGGCAGGTTCGCCGGATCCGCACAGACGCGGAACGCCGTGCTCGAGACGAGGTCCGAGACCTGCGCCTGTGCCGCCGTCACCGGCAGGGCCATCAGCACGCACAGCACCAACCACCTGACCATCACCGTCACCCGCTCATGCACTCTTCTTCCTCGGCACGCAGTTCATCCGGCTTGTCGACCTTCTTGGCCGGCCGACCGCGCGCGATCGCATCCATGCCACGCGCCTTCAGATAAACATAGATGTCGTCGACGAAGCACATCACGTTCTTGTTCGTGCCGAACGCCGGCATGACCGAGTTCTCCGACGCGCCGACCTTCTGGCGACCGCTCGCGATGACCTCGATGAAGTCGTAATAGTCCATCGCCAACGCGGACTCCTTCAGGGCCGGAGCATAGGTCGATCCCTCGCCATCCGGTCCGTGGCAGACGTGACATTCGGCGTGATAGCGCCGGAAGCCCGAAAACACCGGCCAGTCGACGGTACCATCCTCGGCGATGAAGTAGGTCGGAATATCGTCCTTGGTGAACGCGCGCCCTCCTTCGACGTACTCCACCGCGACGTCCGGCTTGACCTCTTCGGCGCCGATCGGCGCACTTGCCAGGATTGCCGCAACGGCCATCACGGACGCGGACAGCAACGAGAATTTCTTGGTCATTTCTAGATCTTTCCTCCCAAAAAGCTCGGCCCCAAGAGTAAACACTTGGGGCCGAGCCGTCATCGCCGAGTTTTTACGACCTTAGTCCACAGACCTCAGTTCGGCAGCGCAAACACGGTGAGCTGGCCGCCGAGCGAGGTGTAGTCGGACAGGGCGGCATAGCCGCCGACCGCGCCGAGACCGTCGTTCGGGTTGGTCAGACCGGCCGCGAGGCCGATGCCCGCCCAGCCGCCGACGCCCGACAGGATGCCGACATACTGCTTGCCGTTGTGCTCGTAGGTCATGACGTTGCCGATGATACCGGACGGGGTCTTGAACCGGTACAGCAGTTCACCCGTCTTGGCGTCGACCGCCTTCAGATAGCCTTCCAGCGTCCCGTAGAACACGACGTCGCCAGCCGTTGCCAGGGCTCCGGACCACACCGAGAACTGCTCGGGCAGCGACCAGACGATTTCACCCTTCGTGGCGTCCCAGGCGATGAAGTTGCCCATGCCGCCATGGCTGTCCGGCGCCGGATACATCGACAGCGTCGCCCCGACATAGGGCTGGCCGGCGGTATAGCTGACGCGGAACGGCTCATAGTCCATGCAGACGTGGTTGGTCGGCACGTAGTGCAGACCGGTCCGCGGCGAGAAGGCCGCCGGCTGCTGGTCCTTGGTGCCGAGCGCCGCCGGGCAGACGCCGGTGGTGTTGACGTCCTCGCCGTTCTGCGCGGTCGAGTACTGTGCGACGACTTGCGGCCGACCGTACTGGTCGGAGTTCTTGTCCATCTCGACATGGGTCGCCCAGTTGACGACCGGATCGTACTTCTCCGCCACGAGCAACTCGCCGCTCAGGCGGTCCATCGTGTAGGCGAAGCCGTTGCGGTCGAAGTGGACCAGCACCTTGCGCATCTCGCCGTTGATCTCCTGATCGCTCAGGATCATCTCGTTGATGCCGTCGTAGTCCCACTCGTCATGCGGTGTCATCTGGTAGAACCAGCTGGCCATGCCGGTGTCGGGGTTGCGGGCCATGATGGTCATGGACCAACGGTTGTCGCCGGGACGCTGCGAGGGGTTCCAGGTCGAGGGATTGCCAGTGCCATAGTAGACGAGGTCGGCTTCCGGATCATAGGAGTACCAGCCCCAGGTGGTGCCGCCGCCGATCTTCCACTGGTCGCCTTCCCAGGTGTTCAGGCCGGAGTCCTTGCCGACCGGCTTGCCAAGATGGGTGGTCTTCTCCGGATCGACCAGAATGTCCTCGTCCGGGCCCATGGAATAGGCACGCCACACCCGCTCGCCGGTGTTCATGTTGTAGGCGGTCACGGAACCCCGTACGCCGAACTCGCCGCCGGAGATGCCGACGATGACCTTGTCCTTGACCGGCAGAACCGTCGCGGTGTTGGTCTCGCCGATGGAGGGATCGCCGTTGACGACGCTCCACAGCACCGCACCAGACTTGGCGTCCAGCGCCACGACGGTGGTATCGGCCTGGTGCAGGAACAGCTTGCCGTCGGCATAGGCAAGACCGCGATAGACGGTGTCGCAGCACATCACCGCGATGACGTCCGGATCCTGCTTGGGCTCGTAGCGCCACAGGATCTTGCCGTCGTTGTTGAGATCCAAGGCGAAAACGTTGTTCGGGAACGGCGTGTGGACATACATCACGTCGCCGACGACGAGCGGCGAGCCCTCATGGCCACGCAGGACGCCGGTCGAGAAGGTCCAGGCGACCTGCAGGTCCTTGACATTGTCCTTGTTGATCTCGTCGAGCTGGGAAAAGCGCGTGTTCGCGTAGTCGCCCGTCTGCAGGACCCATTGCTTCGGATCGCTCTGTCCCTGCAGGACAGAGTCATTTGCGAGCGCTGCATAGCTGGTCGAGACCAGCGCGGCAGCCGCGCAGAGAATCAGCTTCCTCATGTGTTTCCTCCCAAATGCATATCCGGCCTCCAATCCTCCCAATCGCCGATCCGGAGGCCGAACTCGATCACAGAGCGCACGCGTGCCTCTTATGATTTTTTTATTAGACGGAAGGGCTCGCTGCCTCGTCAATAAACCCGAGCCGATTTTGAGGCTAAAGTAGTAGGGGTAGCAGAAAGAACTTTTGCCCTACCGCTGAACGGCGAAAACGGACCGAGAAGCGAGGCCGAAACCAGGCAGAAACAGCACATTCCGCATTGCCCGGAATTCGGACAACGCAAGCCAGTTGACCGAACGATTTCGGACCGTCGGCGGCCTTTACGCGAGATCAGAGCAGCACCCGCCGGGTCCCGGCGCCCGTGCCGCCGACAGGACCTGACAGCCGCTCAGAGCGCAAGCCTGTCAGCGTGCCAACGGACGTGGTCCCGCGCGAAGGTGGATACGAAATAGTAGGAATGATCGTATCCCGGCTGCATGCGGAAGACGGACGGGACGCGAGCCTCGGCGAGCGCCGCCGACAGGGCTTCGGGCTTCAGCAGGTCGAGGAACTGATCCTTGCTGCCCTGATCGACCAGAATATCCGAATGCCACCCGACCGACCGGACCAGCAGCGTCGAATCATGGCGCAGCCAGGCGGTTTCGTCCGCCCCGAGATAGGCTCCTAGCTGCTTGCGGCCCCAGTCCGACCGTGTCGGGTGGGCGATCGGCGCGAAGGCGGACAGCGACTGATACCGGTCGGGATTGTTCATCGCCAGAGTCAGGGCGCCATGCCCGCCCATCGAATGTCCCGTAATGCCGTGGCGATCGCTGACGGCGAACTCTTTTTCCACCAGAGCGCGCAGTTCCGTCAGCACGTAGTCGTACATCTGGAAGTGAGGTGCCCACGGAGCCTGCGTCGCGTTGACGTAGAATCCCGCCCCCTTGCCGAGGTCATAGGCCTCGTCGTCGGCGACATCCGCCCCACGCGGGCTGGTATCCGGGAACACCACCGCAAGACCAGCCTCGGCCGCATGTTCCTGGAGGCCGGCCTTGGTCATGGCGTTTTCATGGGTACAGGTCAGGCCGGACAGATACCAAAGGCAGGGGACCGGCCCCGCCTCGGCCTGCGGCGGCATGTAGACCGCGAAGGTCATGTCGCAGGAGCACACTTCGGAGGCATGGGTGTAGACGCCCTGCACGCCATCGAAGCTGCGGTTTTCGGATACGGTTTGCATCAATAGTCCCCCTCGAAATGTGACGAAACTCCTAAGCCTAAGGCAGTCGGCGTCGGCGGCAACGTTTTCAGCGCACTGCCGGCACGGACCGGCGTCCAGCGCAAGCCGCACGATGCAATCGATCCGCTGATACCCGGCGGAAGCTGATGTCCTGTCATGGCGGGAGGCGCAACCGACAGTCCCCGGCGTCTGCTCCGAATGATCATCCGGCGGTCGGCGAGGCCGGGCTGCCTGTTACATCCCGCGTTTTGCCAGCCAATCCTTCATGAAGGCGATTTCGGAATCCTGAGCCTTGACGATGTCCTCCGCGAGCTTGCGGATCTCCGGGTCGGTCCCGTATTCCATCACAATCCGCGCCATATCGATGGCGCCCTGGTGATGCGCGATCATGCCGCGGACAAAATCAATATCGGCATCGCCGGTAAACTCGATCTCCATGCCCCCGTGCATGCGTGCGTTAGCTTCCCGGAACGCGGCCGTCGCCGCCGTGTCCGACCCGCCATGCGTCTCCATTGCATGGCCCTCATGGGCGGCCTTCGGCGTCGGTTGCGGGACTTTTGCCTCATCGCTCCAGCCGGAGGTCGTGAGTGCCGCCATCATCGTCACACCAGCAAATGCAGCCGTCAGCTTCGTCTTGATCGCCATTCCGTTGCTCTCCCGATCTCATGGCAACGACTGCGATTGCCCCCGTCGCATGCCTTCCGGCGAGGTTAGTCCAACCACTTTGTTCACAGTGTGACGAAGCCGAACGCATGGCCTCGCTGATACGATCGCCGCATCATGCCGACCTGTGCTGATCACGTGCGTTTCATGTGTCCAAAGACGCGTAGCCGCAACAGGCTACATGGGGTTGCGGGACCGCTCGAACCCGGGTCGGCCCGGCGTACTGGTGCCGAACCGCCCCGGGTCGACCGTCAGAAGACCACCACAGAGCGGATCGATTCACCGGCATGCATGAGATCGAAGCCCTTGTTGATCTCGTCCAGGGAAAGGATATGCGTGATCATCGGGTCGATCTCGATCTTGCCGTCCATGTACCAATCGACGATCTTGGGCACGTCGGTGCGGCCGCGTGCGCCGCCGAAGGCGGTGCCCATCCAGGTCCGGCCCGTGACGAGCTGGAACGGGCGGGTCGAGATCTCCTGTCCCGCGCCGGCAACGCCGATGATGACCGACTTGCCCCAGCCACGGTGCGCACATTCCAGCGCCTGACGCATGACCTTGACGTTGCCGGTGCAGTCGAAGGTGTAGTCGGCGCCACCGATCTGGTCCGCGCCGCGTTTCGTCATGTTCACCAGGTACGGCACGATGTCGTCGCCGACTTCCTTCGGATTGACGAAGTGGGTCATGCCGAAGCGCTCGCCCCAGGCCTTCTTGTCGTTGTTGAGGTCCACGCCGATGATCATGTCCGCGCCGGCAAGGCGCAGGCCCTGGATCACGTTGAGGCCGATGCCGCCAAGACCGAAGACGACCGCGGTCGAACCGATCTCGACCTTCGCGGTATTGATCACCGCGCCGATGCCGGTCGTCACGCCGCAGCCGATGTAGCAGATCTTGTCGAAGGGCGCGTCCGGATTGACCTTGGCGAGCGCGATCTCCGGCATCACCGTGTAGTTGGCGAAGGTCGAGCAGCCCATGTAGTGGAAGATCTTCTCCTTGCCGATGGAGAAGCGCGACGTGCCGTCGGGCATCAGTCCCTGCCCCTGCGTCGCGCGGATCGCCGTGCACAGGTTGGTCTTGCGCGACAGGCACGACGGGCATTCGCGGCATTCCGGGGTGTAGAGCGGGATGACGTGGTCGCCCGGCTTCAACGAGGTGACCCCCTTGCCCACTTCGACGACCACGCCCGCGCCCTCATGACCGAGGATCGCGGGAAACAGGCCTTCCGGATCGGCTCCGGACAGGGTGAACTCATCGGTGTGGCAGATGCCGGTCGCCTTGATCTCGACCAGGACCTCGAACGCACGCGGGCCTTCGAGCTGGACGGTCGTCACCTCAAGGGGCTTACCGGCGGCAACCGCCAATGCTGCACGCACTTCCATCTTGCGTCTCCTCTCGAAACGCCGGGCCGTCTTACGGAGTTCCCACCCGGTCAATCATGATCGATTGCGCACCCGTCGGAGCGCGCATTGGGCCGACTATATCGGCCCGCTCGCGCGAAAAGAGACAGGACATTAGTCGGAAATCGCAGGGGTTCGGGCAGCCGGCACACCTATGCCCCGGAAATGGAACGCGCCGTCCGGGGATCGGCGAGCGGCTCTTCTGCCAAAGCTTTGGAGGTGTCGCGAGAGCCGGTCTCCTCACCCGGGCCAGGGGAGCGGTGGCGCCCGGATTCTGAGACTCTCTCATTCTTATTATTTTCTCAAGAAATACCCTTTGACAGCACCGCTCCCCATCTTCGACCGTCGGGACAAAGAAATCCGGGGGAGGACAGGATGCGTCACCTGCCATCAAAGCCGAGCCGCAAAGCCCTTTCCGGCCCGCTCGCCCTGACCGCGCTCACCCTGACGCTGACAAGCCTTGTCGGCTTCGGGCAACCCGCAGTCGCCGCCAGTTTCGACGACCCCGAATGGCCCTGCATCCAGCGCAAGGTACCGCATCTCTCAATCGGCCAGATGTGGTCCGGCCCGGCCATCGACGAGGCGGTCGAGGCACGCGCGAAGGACCGGGAAATCATCGATCTTGCCGGCCGCCTTGCCGTCCGCAGGACTGCCCTTGAGGGCGCCGAAAGCCTGATCGACGCCTTCGCCAAGGCCCACGCCAGCGACCGCGAACCCGCCCTTGCCGGGCTCTTCCTCGCAACGTTCGAACGCATCGAACGGGATCGGTCCGCGATCATTGCCGGCATCGGCCGTTACGCAAAGAAACAGACGGCCTTGTCCGAACAGATCGACCGGCGCCGAACCGAACTGCATGACCTAAGGGCAGTTACCGAGCCCGACCATGACCGGATCGAGGAACTGGACGATCAGGTCACCTGGGACACGCGCATCTTCGAGGACAGGCGCCAGTCGCTCACCTACGTCTGCGAGACGCCGGTAATCCTGGAACAGCGCATCTTCGCCCTGGCTCGCATGATACTCCAGCGCCTGGAGGAATAGCCGGCTGGTTATTCCCATTCGAGTTCGGTGAACGCTGCGGTCGCGTTGCGCGGATTGATCTCGTCGAACAGCCGCCAGGTTCCGCGCTGGTCCCGGGCGATCTCCTGCGCCGCCTTGGAAAGGCTGTCGCCGCGTTTGACCGCCGCCCGGGTCTGGTCGCGCAGGGCAACCAGATAGGACCGGGTCGCCATGATGCCCTGCGGCCAGTCCAGGGGCACAGGGCCGTGCCCTGGCACCAGACGTTCGGCGGTTCTGCCCTCAAGCCGCTCGAGCACGGCGATCCAGCCGAGCAGTTCGCCATCGAGCACCGGCAGCATTTCCTCGAACACCAGATCCCCGGACCAGAACGTGCCGGTCAGCCGGTCAAAGACGGTCAGATCGTTGTTGGTATGGGCGGTCGGATGGCTTTCCAGATCGAGAATTCGCCCCCCGAGATCAAGGGTTGCCGCGCCGTCGACGCCGCGGTCCGGCGGTACGATGCCGAGCCCCATATGGACCGCCGGCCCGAGAAAGCGGCGGAAGTTCCGGTCATAGGTGTCGGCGCGGCGCGCCAGCGCGTCCGCGAGCCGATGGTTGCCGATGATCTCGGCGCCGGCCTCGCGGAAGACTTCGCCCCCGAGCGTGTGATCCGGATGCATGTGCGTCAGGACGAGATAACGGATCGGCAGGTCGGTGACCTGTCGGACCGCCGCGTAGAGGCCCTCCCCGATCGGCCGGGAGCCGCCGGCATCGATCACCGCGACCGCTTCTTCTCCGACGACGAAGCTGAGATTGGCGATGTCGCCCCGATTCTGCGGGGTGATGTCCTCGCTGCGTCCCTTGTGCACGAACACGCCCGGCGCAATCTCCGCGACGGCGAGCGCCGGAGCTTCGGCCAGGGGCGCGCAGCGCCATCCTTCAAGCCTCGCCCCGGCATGCGCGGCGACCCAGGCCGCGCTGCGGTCCGCACCGCTGGCGATGCAGGTTGCCTCGTCCAGCGGCGCAGGACTGGGTACAAGCCGCTCAGCGCAGACGTCCGGCATGGCGGCCAGACAAACGGAGAGGAAAAGCGCGAACATGATCTCGCCTTCACGAAGCGGTGAATATCCTTAATCCAGTTTAGGATTCGCCCGTCTCCCGAGTAATCAAGCACCAAGGTCCAATTTACAATCGCCCCGATTTGTGAACTGCATTGACGATAGACGCAACGGAAGGAATGCCCGAATGAGCAGGCCAATTCTTGGGGCTGTTGCTGCGGCTCTCGTTTCGATTGCCGGAAACACCACGGCCGACGAAATCAGAAACCCGCTGATCGAAAGCCAGACGTGGTCTGACCTCAGGGCCGACGTGACCGGCGACAGGGATCTTCTGCCCGGCGAGAGCCTTTTCACCCTCGACGCGCCGTTCCGCGCCCATGACGCTGCCACGGTCCCGATACGGATCGTCCAGACCGATGCATCCGCCGAGCGCATCACCGAGCTGTCGCTGATCGTGGACGAAAACCCCGCACCGATCGCCGCGACCTTCACCTTTGGCGAACTCATGGGCCGCATCGACCTTGAGACACGGGTGCGCGTCAACGCCTATTCGAACGTCCGCGCCCTCGCTACGACCGAGGACGGCAGGACCTTCATGACAGGACGGTTCGTCAAGGCCTCGGGCGGCTGTTCCGCGCCGGCCAGCAAGGATCCCCAGGTCGCCATCGACACGATGGGACAAATGAAACTGCGCCACATGAGCGGGCTGACCGCGCAGTCCGGCGCTCGTATCGAGGCCAAGCTGATGATCCGGCACCCGAATTTCTCGGGGCTCCAGCGAGATCAGGTCACTCTTCTGACCATTCCCGCCCATTTCGTCGACGAAATCGAGGTCCGTCAGGGTGACGACCTGCTGTTCAGGATGACCGGCGGAATTTCGATCAGCGAGGATCCGACGTTCCAGTTTTCCTATACGGACAACGGCGCGGAAACGGTCCATGTTCGCGCGACTGATACCAACGGCGGGATCTTCGAGGCAACATTCCGCAAGGCGGCCGTCGACGGCTGACCCTCGACCGGCCGCAATGTCGCGGAGACCCGCACGGATCGCTCTGCGCGGGTGCCTTCCAGTCATGCCGACAGACGGCGGCCTGCCGATCGCGCCCTCCTTGCCCTAGAAGCAGAGGATCTCAGCCTCAGCCTGGGCCCGCCGCAACTCGGCGACAATGACATTTGCGGGCTGCGAGTCGCGGAACAGCACGTAGCGCTCGCCCGCGGTATTTCTCAGACGCAGCACGGCCTCCGCCGATACGTAGTCGTCGTAGGGCAGCACGCTGGCGATGACGTCGATCGAACAGGAGCATCGCTGCAGGGCATCCTGGGTACGCCCGTTGACGGCCATGCAGGCGAACACATAGTCGGCCCGGGCAGCGGTCGGATAATCGTTGTAGCCCGGCGCGGTCTGGGCGCCGACGGGCCCTACGCCGAAAAGGGCGACAAGAAGCACCATCGCGAACCGATTCATTTCGCGTCCTCCTTCTGAACGAAGCGGATTTCTTCCGAGAAGGCATCGGTCCCCTCGCCTGCCCGCGCGGAAAAGAGAGCAAAATAGCCAGGGACATCAGGCGACACGACGAAGCGGATCTCGAGCTTCGAAAAAGCACCCATGCGCTCAGCATTCGGGTCCGTGGAGAATGGATGGAACACGAGTTCCTGCGCCGCCACCTTGCGACCCTCAAGTTCGTAATCCGTAGACAGCACGTCGCCGCTGGACTGCAGGGCTTCCCTAAGGCGGTTGCGGATATAGAACGGGCTGCCGCCGGTAATGCCGGCCATAGAACGCAGGCTCGATTCCAGGAACGCCAGCAGAACCGGATTGCCGGCGCTAGCGGGAAACGCGTCCAGCACGCGCTTGCGACCGTCCGCGATCATCGTGATCTCGACCTCGCGACCGGCTGCATCTCCGCGCTCCATCCTGAGGACGACCTCGCCGACCTCGATCGGCTGGAACCGCTCCACATCCGGTCCTGACCGGCGATGGCTGTAATGGAGTTCGGTCCCGATGTCCGTGCTGTCGAGAACGCCTGTCGCGAACACGGCATCTCCCGCTGCTCCGGCAAGCACGGGCACACAGGTCGCCAATGCAAATGCGAGCGCTAGAACGCTCTGGCGAAGTCCGGTCATTGTCGCACCTCCCTCGTCATTATGAATCCCCTCCCCCTCACGGTTTTCAACGCCACGCCGTAATCAGCCATCGGGCTGAGCTTGCGCCGCAGATAGCCGATGTAGACATCGACCACGTTGTCCGTACTGCCGCCTTGACCTGCCCACAGCTTGTCGAAGATCTCGCCACGGGTGACGACGGCGTCCGGACGGCTCAGAAAGAAGGTCAGCAGTGCCGCCTCCCGCTCCGTGAGCAACACCTCCCGTCCCCCACCGCGAACCATGCGTTGTTCCGGATCGAGCGTCAGATCGCCGTATCGCAATTGGTTGTCGGCACCGGAATGGCGCTGTTCCTGAACCTTCAGTCGGGCCACCAGCTCTTTGAACTCGAACGGTTTCACGACGTAGTCGTCGGCGCCGGCGACCAGTCCCGCCGTACGGTCCGATACGCGCGACAGGGCGCTCAGCATGATGATCGGAATGCGGACGCCTTTCGCGCGCAGATCCGCGACCAGCTTCGAGCCGCTTTCCTCGCCAAGCATCATGTCCACGATCGCGGCATCGGGCATTTCTGCGACCATGGCGTCGCGGGCGGCGCGGACATCGGCAGCGCACAGCGTTTCATATCCCTCTCTCTGAAGCCCGCGTGCAATCACCGATGCGATGTCCTCGTCGTCCTCAACTATCAGCACGCGCGTCATGCAGCTCCTCCTGTTCCAACGGCATGGCCTCGCCCTTCGTCAGCGGCAGAATCACGCCGACCGCAGTCCCCCGCCCATCCTTCCAGGGGCTGACGAGCCTGATCCGCCCGCCGTGATCCTCCACGATCCAGCGCGCCAGCGCCAGACCGACCCCGAAGCCGCGCCCACCGGCGTCACCCCGGGCGAACCGCTCGAAGACCCGTTCTTGCAGACGCGGTTCGAGACCCGGGCCGTCATCGCGTACCCACAGTTCCGCAGCATCTTCCCGTGCTGTCAGGACGATCGAGATGCGGCAGTTCGCCCCGGCATACTTGATCGCGTTTTCCAGCAGCCCCCCTATCACCTGACGCAGCCAGTCCGCGTCGCCGTCGACGAACAGGTCGCCTGCCAGTTCCTGATCGATAGTCACCCGATTGCGCTTGATCAGCGGCGCCAGATCCTCGAGGGCGAGCATCGCTGCGGCGTGAAGGTCGACCAGCCGCCGATCGAACTCGATCTGGCCGCTCTCGGACCGTGCGATCCGCAGCAGATCGTCGATGCGCCGATTGAGCCGCTGGGCACGCGTGCGGATGATCGAAAGCGCCTCGTCCTTCTGGGCCATGTCCGCGGTCATCCCCAGTTCGGTCTCAGCCAGGATCACGGTGAGCGGCGTTCGAAGTTCGTGGCCGACATCGGCAAAGAAGCGACGCCGTTCCGAATCGACGCGGGACAACCTTTCGTTGGCCCGCCGCAGCGCGCCGGTACGCTCGTCCACCAGATCTTCGAGGCGCGCCCGGTCGACATCGACACGCTGTCGCCGCCGCTCCAGCCGGCGCGCCATCTGGTTGATGCGCGTGAACAGGAGGCCAAGTTCGTCGCGCTGTGTAACGGGCAGCGAGAAATCAAGCGTTTCATCCCCGAGCAGTCCTGCCGCCGCCGTCGCCGCGCCGAGCCGGCGGAGCAACGGACGGACCAGCCCGAAATAGACGAGGAGCAGTATCGCCGGCGCGGCGATGGCGGCGGCAACCGCCAGCGCCGTCAGACGCGCACGCAGATCCTCAGCGGCAGCGAAAGCCGCATCGCGATTGCGCCGCTCCTCCTCGATCTGCACCCCCAGCATGGGCGAGAAGCGGCTCGCGAAACCGTCGAGCGCGATCCGCAGCGCCGTCCTGTCCGCCGCAACCGCGCCGGTGTGCGAGGCCAGCGTCCGGTCGAGATCGTCGAATTGCGCGGCAAGGCGGGCAACCGCCAGGCTCTGCGTGGCCCGCCGCGTTCGTTCGGCGGCGTCCGTTTCCGGAACCGCCAGGACATTCGCCACGACCGCCTCTTCCAGCATGGCGAACGCATCGGACACGATCCGTCGGCGTTCCGACAGGCGTGCCTGCCGGTCCTCGTCGGCCATGGTCGCATTGCCCATCTCGAAGGCAAGCACCGCGTATTCGCCAACCCGGCGCGACAATGTGGAAAAGAGTTCCATCCGCTTGTGCGCCGACAGGCCCTCGTCGGTCAGCACGGCGGCCTGGCGCGTTCCGTGGGCCGCTAGCCCTGCCGTCAGCACGGCGACCGCCGCAAGCATTGTACCGCCTGCCATGAGGCGGAACCGCAACGTCCTGAACAGCCCCCGCAGACGCATCGTTCAGGTTCCGCTCCGCGTCAGCGCCCGGATCGCGGCCATCAGCCGCCAGGGAGAAACCGGCTTCGACAACACCTTGACCCCGAGTTCCGCCGCACCGCGGCGCAGGCTGCGCGAGCGGTCGGCCGTGACGAGCAGCGCGGGGAGGTTCTGGCCCGTCATCGTGCGCAGGGCGGCGATGCTGTCAAGACCCGTGTCGGCACCGTCAAGCTGAAAGTCCGCGATGACGATGTCCGGCGTGACATCGATCTCCCGGATGAGGTCCACCGCCTCCTGGGTGCTGCCGACGTCGAGCGCGCCCATCCCCCAGCTTTCCATCAGCACCGTCATCGCGGCGCGAACCTCCGGGTCGTTCTCGACGACAAGGCCGATGACGTTCTGCATGGGGCCGAACGAACCGGTCGGCTCCATCGGCGGCGATGCGGAAAGGCTCGGGCGGTCTTCCGCGAGGTCCAGACTGACACGGAACACGCTGCCGCGACCCACCTCGCTCGACAGGCTGAGCGCATGACCGAGCTGGGCGCATGCCCGTTGCACAATGGAAAGGCCGAGCCCCATACCGGGCTTGCCACCGGCATCGCCCAGCCGGTGGAACTCCTCGAAGATCCGCTCCTGGTCGTCCGGCGCGATTCCTGGTCCCGTGTCCCACACCTCCAAAACAGCCTTGCCGCCGCGCCGGCGCACGCCGACGAGAACACGTCCGTGCTCGCTGTACTTGATCGCGTTGGACACGAGGTTCTGCGCGATCCGACGCAGGTAGGTCGGATCGCTGCGCACCGTCAGGCTGCTCGGCACGACGCGCAGCGACTGCGCGTAGCCGGTCGCAAGCTCCTGGAACTCGTCCCGCAGCGGATCGAGGATCCTCGACAGCGGCACGTTCGCCCAGTTGAACTCCTCCTTGCCGGTATCGAGGCGCGAGATGTCGAGCAGGGCGTGGAGCAACGCCTCCATCGACATGAAGGCGCGCCCGAGGCGTTGAGCGACATCGGCCTGGCCTTCGTCCAGTCCGCTGCTCTGCAGGGTCGACAGGAACAGCTTGGCCGCGCTCATCGGCTGCAGCAGATCGTGGCTGGCCGCGCGCAGGAAGCGGTTCTTGGACAGGTTTGCCGCTTCGGCCGTTTCCTTGGCCTCTCGCAAGGCGAATTCGAAGGCCTGGCGCTCGCGGATTTCGCGCGTCAGTTCCTCGTTTGCCCGGGTCAGCGCCGCCGTCCGCTCTTCCACCCGAGCCTCGAGCGTGTCCTTGGCCTGCTGGAGCGCCTTGGTCACCTCCCGCTCTGCCGTCACGTCCGTGAACATGGCGATGAAGCCGTTCTCCGGCAGGCGCTGGAAACTGGCGTCCAGGATCACCCCGTCGTTGCGGTGCAGTTCGACCCGCATCGGCGTACGGAAGCGCAGGCCGTGGATCCAGTCATCCTGCTCACCCCAGGGATGCTGGAAGATCTCGTGGCCGACCAGGTAGTCGATGATGTTGTCGATGCCGACGCCCGACCGGGTGAGGGCATAGGGTAGCGGCACCAGGTCCCGGAAGCGGTTGTTGCAGCTCACCAAGTCGCCGTCGCTGTTGAAGGTGCTCAGGCCCTGGATCAGGTGCTCGAAGGTGACGCGCGCGAGGTTGGCCTGCGCATCGATGATCTTTTCCTGCTCGCGCCGCTGCTGGCGCACCATGTCGGTGACGTCCGTGTGCAGGATCGCCAGGCCGCCGCCGAGGGTCTGGCGCTCCGACACCTGCAGCCAGCGGTCCCCCTTGAGCGCGACGGTGAAGGTCGCTTTCGGCCGGCGGCTCTGCGCAATGCGGAAATTGTACCAGTCCTCGGCCGTCTGGCCTTCCGCCAGTTCCAGTTCCTGGCTGGTCGACACCAGCGCCGCATAGCGGTCGAAGGCGATGCCGGGCTCAATGCGATGCGACACGTCGGTGAGAAGGTTCCGGAAACGCCGGTTGCAGATCACCAGCGCGCCGTTGGAAAACAGCGCGAAGCCTTCCTGCATCGCTTCGATCGCATTGACGAGGTTCTGCCGCGCCCTCTCGGCATTCGCATGGGCGAGCGCGAGTTCGCGGTTCTTCAGGCTCAGGTCGGCCAGCGCCGCATGCAGGTCGTGGGTGCGATCGTGAACCTCCTTTTCCAGCGCCGTCGCGGTCTGGAACAGCGAATAGGCCGAGCTTCCGATCGTGCTGCTGCGATCGAGGCGCGTGATGAGTGCCTCGTTGATGCGAGTGAGCTTTTCGATCTGGCGTTCCGGGCTGTCCGTGGGCCTCAGCACATAGGTCTCCGCGCTCAGGTGACGCCGGCCGAGCCCGGCCGGAAGAAGGCGACGCCGACAAATGTCTGATTGACGTGCATGCCGTGATGCTGCTCGCCATACGTGTTGAAGCCGACCATGTTGTGCCGCCGGAAGATCTGCGAGACCGTGCCCGCCATTCCGAGTCGTTCGGCGTCCAGCCGGCGCAGGATGCAGTCGAAGGACAGCACCATGTCGGGCCGGCGCGGCAGGCCGGCGAGTTCCTCTTCGAGACCGACGGCGATGTCCTGCGCATGGCCCAGCGTCAGGATGACGCCTTCGTCGATCGCCGACAGCAGCTTCAGCGCCCGCTCGGGCGTCGCCTGCTGGATTGCCCGGACGTGATAGCGGTCGCCTGCGCGTACGAGCAGGGGATTGGAGGCGAAGTCGAACGGCGACAGATCGTCGACGGATTTGCCGATCAGATAGGCGTATTCTTCGGCCGCCGGTTCGGCGTTGATCTCCATCACGAGCCGCTCGGCCGGATCCGCCCGCGTCACCACCATCCGCGTGCTGGTCGGTTCGAAATGGTCGAAGATCAGTTCCCGGGTCTCGAAGTCGGTCTCGAGCAGGCAGAGGACTGCGCAGTCGGTCTTCACGGTCGTGCCAACCGCGATTTCCGTCTTGCAAAAGGACAGGCCGTCGCCGGTGCTGCCGCCGAGCACCGGCACGCGATGCAGCACGGCATCGATCGCAGCCGCAAGAGCATCCTCCTGCCGGCTCAATCCGTCGACCAGCAGAAGGCCCAGCCGGTTCCAGCCCGGCCGCTCATCCAGGTCGGCGCCGAAACCGCGAACGATGCGCATGCAGTCAGACACGGACTGCGACCGCAAGTTCTCGATCATCTTGATCCGCGCCCGGAAATGGCGGGCCGGGAAGGCGATCGCGACGACCGAGTCACTCGTGTACCCCTCGACGGAAACTTCGCCGGCGGTCGTGCAGCCGACGCATGGAATACCAGGAAAGCTAGCGCACATCGCCCCGGCAAGCCGGGAAAAATCATAAGAACTCGATGAGAAATACATGATGAGCGAGGCCGTCATGCCGGCGAATTCCGCCTTGAATTCGCCGGCGACGGCTTCCGGATCGCCCGCCCGCGAAACCGCGAAGCGGGGTACCGCGCCTGTCAGGTCGCTGCAGATGAGTGGCTTGGTCAAGGGTGTCTCCTCCCCGAAACACCGTCAACGCCGAGGCGCCAGGGCGGGCGCCCTCAGGGCGTTTCGTTGAAAAAGAGCGCCTCCTTGGCGACAAGGACCGCCTGGGTTCTGCTGTGCGCCCCCAGCTTGCGCAGGATCGCAGTCACATGCGCCTTGACCGTCGTTTCCGCAATCGACAGGTCATAGGCGATCAGCTTGTTCGGCTTTCCGGCGCAGACGAGCTTGAGGATCTTGGTCTGCTGCGGCGTCAGCGTCGCCAGACGGCTGAGGATATCCTGCTGCGACAGGACCAGTTCCCCTTCCGCCTCCTCCGGCGTGTAGCCGTCGGGAATGTAGACCTCACCCGACCACATCTTGCGAAAGGCGGCACACATGTGCTCGCGGTCGACGTCTTTGGGCACGAAGCCGCAGGCTCCGGCAGCGAGGCTCGCCGAGACAAGCCGGGGCTTCATCAGCGCGGACACGACAGTGATCGGCACGTCGGGCAAGCGTCGCCGCAAGGCCACCAGACCTTCCGAGCCGGAAACGTCCGGCAGATTCAGGTCCAGCACCACGGCGTCCGGACGCAAACCGCCCGACAGGAGACCAAGGGCCTGGCTGAGGCTGTTGGCGGTCCGCACGTCGGTGAGGGCGAATGCCATGCGCAGCGTCAGAACCAGCGCATCGCAGAACAGCGGATGGTCGTCGATAACCAGAACCGTACCAATCTCGCCGCCCCGGCTCCGCATCTCGGGCTTCAAGCGCTCTACCGCCATGGGATGCCTGTTCCTTCGCTCGGTGACGTGTCCAAATCAGCCCTCCCGGTTTTTCATCACTCTAGACCTGGAAGCGAAATCGAACGAGACCTCATTCGCTCCGCTTGCGACTAAAGGACTAATTCTTGAAATCCGCGCGACTCTTAAGGTGAATATCCAGATCCGGAAAAGCCACGACAATTGGCTGAAGGGAGGATTCCATGACGCTTCATCCAGGCCGCCTTCTTGCGGCGGCGCTGCTGCTCGCCGCAACCGCTTGGCCGCTCGGTGCCGGCGCCGAGACCCTGCGCTTTGCCACCCTGAAAACCGGCACGGTCAACTGGGAACTCGACACGATCAAGCACTACGAACTCGACAAGAAGGCCGGGTTCGAGATGGAGATCCTCGAGATGGCCGGCAATCCCGCCACGCGCATCGCCTTCCAGGGCGGCGAGGCGGATTCCATGGTCGCGGACTGGCTCTGGGTCGCGCGCCAGCGCGCCGAGGGCAAGGACTATGTCTTCATCCCCTATTCGACCGCCGTCGGCGGCCTGCTGGTGGCACCGGACAGCCCGGTTCAGAAGCTGTCCGACCTCAAGGGCGGCAAGATCGGCATCGCCGGCGGACCGCTCGACAAGAGCTGGCTGATCCTGCTTGCCTATGCGAAGAAGACGGAAGGTCTGGACCTCGCCGCGGAGACCGAGCAGGTGTTCGGCGCGCCGCCGCTGATCTTCCAGAACGCCCTGCAGCGCGAGATCGACGCCACCATCAACTTCTGGCACTTCCTCGCCAAGATGAAGGCGAAAGGCTTCCGGGAGGTGGTCAGCGTCACCGAAGCCTCCACGGCGCTCGGCCTCGACCCCGAGACGCCGCTGCTCGGCTACGTCGTCAGCGGCGATCTGGTGAACAATAAGCCGGAGCTTGCCAAAGGCCTTGCCGAGGCGTCTCGGGCGGCCAAAACTCTGCTCGCCACCGACGATGCCGCCTGGGAGCGGTTGCGCCCGATGATGAACGTGGCCGACGCCGCCGAATTCGAGGCCTTGAAGGCCGGCTACAGGGCAGGTATCCCCGGCGAGGATTCCGTCGACGTCGAGGCGGCCCGGTCCATGTACGCCCTCATGGCCGAACTGGGCGGCGAGGAACTGGTCGGGGCTGCGAAGACCCTGCCGGACGGAGTCTTCTATCAAGGTGAGTGAGGCGAGGCAGCAGGGACGTCTGATCGGCTTCGCCTCCGGCGCATTGCTGCTGCTCGCCTGGGCCGTGGCAGCCCATCTCCACGGCGACCGGACCGTTCTGCCTTCGCCGGCGGCGGTTCTCGACGTCCTGTGGCGCGAGGCGCGCAACGGGAACCTCTGGACCCATCTGTCGGCGACCCTGCTCCGGGTTCTGGCGTCCTTTGCCATCGCCATGAGCATCGGCACGTTGCTGGGCCTGCTCATGGGGCGCAGCAGGCTGGCCAACACCTGGCTCAATCCCTGGCTGATCGCCCTGCTCAACCTCCCGGCGCTGGTCGCGATCGTGCTGGCCTACATCTGGATCGGTCTGAACGAGGTCGCGGCCGTCGTTGCAGTCGCAGTCAACAAGATCCCGGTCGTCACGGTCATGCTGCGCGAAGGCACTCGCGCCCTCGACCCGCGCCTCGACGAGATGGCACGCAGCTTCCGCATGCCGACACTCACGCGATTGCGCCACGTGGTGGTGCCCCAGCTTGCCCCCCACGTCGCCTCCGCCAGCAGGGCCGGAATCTCGCTGATCTGGAAGATCGTCCTGGTCGTGGAATTCCTCGGCCGTTCGAACGGCATCGGCTTCCAGATCCACCTCTATTTCGAGCTGTTCAACGTCGCCTATGTCCTTGCCTATGCGATCAGCTTCATCGTCGTCATGCTGACGGTCGAATATGCCGTCCTGCAGCCGTGGGAGCAGCGTGTCTCGCGCTGGCGCCGCGATGCGGATTGACATCGCCGGAAAGTCGTTCGGCTCCGTTTCCGTCCTCGGCCGGATCGAGCTGGACATCGCGTCGGGAGAACGCATCGCGCTGCTCGGGCCGTCCGGCATCGGCAAGTCGACGCTGATCCGCATGGTCGCGGGGCTCGATCGGGACTTTGCGGGACGCATCGAGGATGTGGGACGAACGGCCATCGTGTTTCAGGAGCCGACACTCCTGCCGTGGCGATCGGCCGTGCAGAATGTCACCCTGGCGACCCGCTGCAGCGCGTCAGACGCGCGGGCACTTCTGGCGGAGGTGGGCCTGGAAGGGCGCGAGGACGCATTTCCGCGCCAACTGTCGCTCGGCCAGCAGCGTCGGCTGGCGCTCGCCCGGGCCTTTGCCGCCAAACCGGCTATCCTGTTGCTCGACGAGGCCTTCGCCTCGCTCGATCCGGAAACCGCCGACCGGATGCACGCCCTGACCGAACAGATGATCCGCACCCATGGCACGGGAGCGATCCTGGCGACCCATGACCTCGACGAGGCACTGCGCCTCGGATCGCGGCTGATCGTGCTGAGCGGCCGGCCGGCGACAGTCAAGCTGGACCTTTCGCTGGCCGGCGTCCGAGACGACACCGGCCGCCGCGACGAAATCGCTGAACGGCTGAAGGTCCTCTACCAGGCCTGACGCCGCAGCCACGCGGCGTCGACGGTGGTTTCGACAATGCTCCGGGCTTTTTTGTCGCCTTTGACCGGCGTCAAACAGCCGTCACCTTGTTTGCCTATCTAATGCGGCTCTAATGCGGCCTCGTCCGCCACAACGCGGACGCTGCGACTTGTCGCGCCTTTCGAGAGCTGGAATGCGGCTGCCCATGTGGGGTATGAGCGTCGAACATGCTGCGGTGCCCGGACGTCTGCGGGTCCGCATTGCCGGGTTGCAGGGCGACGATGCGGCGTGTCGAAGCCTCGAGGAGGCCGTCAAGGCGACAGGCCTGTTCGACAGGGCCAGCGCCCGCGCCCGGACCGGCAGCCTGATCGCCGAATTCACGCGGCAGGTGCCGCACGAGACAGCGCTCGACCGGCTCCGTTCGGCGGTCGAGGCGATGGCGCCGCTTCGCGAGTCCGTACCGGCGAAACAGCCGGCAGACGGCAGGCGGCCAGACGGCAGGCAGCCGCCCGCAAGCAAGCCGACACGGGCCGGAACGGCGGACGGCAGCGCGCTCAGGTTCAGCCGCGGCTCGCTCGCCGAGATCGAAAGACGGTTCGAAACCGACCTCAAGGCCGGCCTGTCGGGCGAGGTGGCGCGCAACCGCCTGAAACAGCACGGCCCGAACGCGTTGCCCGAAGGCCAGGCCGCATCGCCGCTCCAACTGTTCATGAAGCAGTTCGAGAGCCTGCCCGTCGTCCTGCTCGCCGGGTCGGCTGTCGTCTCGGTCGCCACCGGCGGCGTCGCGGACGCGGTCGCCACGATGGCCGTCGTCGTCGTCAACGGCGTGCTCGGCTATGTGACCGAAGGCCAGGCCGAACGCACCATCCGCCGCCTGATCGACACATCGGAACAAAGTTGCACGCTGCTCCGCGACGGCGTGGAATGCGTCCTTCCGGCCCGGACCATCGTTCCGGGCGACATCATGCTTCTGCGCCCCGGCCATCATGTCGCCGCCGATGCCCGCCTCATCGCTGCGAAGGGCCTGTTGATCGATGAATCCGCGCTCACCGGCGAGAGCGTCCCGGTGATGAAATATCCTGGTGATGACGCGCCGGACGCACGGGTGCTGTCGGCACTGTCCAACATGGTGTTTGCCGGGACGATCGTCACCGCCGGCTCGGCCCTAGCGGTGGTGGTTGCAACCGGTGCCGACACTCAGATCGCAGCCATTCAGCATCTGGCCGACGCCGCCGAACGGCCCAGGGCGCCCGTGGAACAGGATCTCGACGACATCGGCAGACGGCTCGTCGGCCTCAGCCTTGCGGCTTGCGGGGTATTCTTCGGCGTCGGCTGGCTGCGTGGCTACAGCGTCTCGGTGATGCTGAAGGATGCGCTTGCCCTTGCCGTGGCTGCGGTCCCGGAGGGTCTGCCGACGGTCGCGACGACGACCATGGCCCGCGGCATCCGACGGATGGAGAAGAGCGGCATCCTGATCCGCCGTCTCGATGTCGTCGAAAGCCTCGGCGCCCTTCAGACGCTTTGCCTCGACAAGACCGGCACGCTGACAGCCAACACGATGGCCGTCGCTGCCGTCATCGCGGGCAGCACGCGTTACGACGTCGAGCGCGGGCGGCTGGTGCCCGCCGGTGGCGACGGAGACGGCGACGCGCTCCGCGCCCTCATGGAAGTGATGATCCTCAACAACGAGGCGCAGATCGACCCCGTCTCGGGTGCCGTCGATCCAGCCTCCTCGTCGGCGACCGAACGGGCCCTCCTGCAACTGGCGCTCGACTGCGGCGAGGACATTTCCGGCCTGCGCGCGGCCAGGCCCTTCACGCGCTTCATCGAACGGGAGGATGGCCGGCGCTACACCACGACGGTTCACGAAGACGCGGGAGGGCGCTTCGTCACGGTCAAGGGCAGTCCGGCCGAGGTTCTGTCCCTGTGCGAGCGGCATCGCGACGAAGCGGGGCTGCGTCCGCTGACGTCTGCAGACCGGACCCGGATCATGGCAACCAACGACGCGCTGGCGTCCATGCCCGCCCGCGTGCTGGCCTTCGCCAGCGGCGCCGCCGGAGCGGACCCCGACGACACGCAGGGTCTCGTCTGGCACGGCATCGCCGCCATGATCGATCCGCTGCGGCCGGGATCGAAGGACTTCATCGCTGCCCTGCACCGGGCCGGTATTGCCACGACCCTGATCACCGGCGATCAGATGGCCACCGCCCAGGCGGTCGCCGAACAACTCGACCTCGGCCAGGGTGCCCCGATCCGCGTCATCGACGCGGGTGACCTCGCCGCGCTCGATCCCGCGCTTCTGTCGCGCCTTGCCACCCAGGCCCACGCCTTTGCCCGCGTCAGTCCGCAGCAGAAGCTGGCGATCGTCCGCGCGATCCAGGACAGCGGCCGCGTGGTCGGCATGACCGGTGACGGCGTCAACGACGGTCCTGCGCTGAAGGCGGCGGACGTGGGCATCGCCATGGGGCAGTCCGGCACCAATCTCGCCCGCGACGTCGCCAATGTCGTGATCGCCGACGACCGGCTGCCGACGCTGGTGTCGGCCATCGCCCAGGGTCGGACCGTCTACCGCAACATTCGCCGCTCGCTGGAATATCTCGTCACCACCAATCTTTCGGAGATCATGGTCAGCATCGTCGAGGCCGTCCATGGCCCCGGCGAACTCGAAACACCGATGGAACTTCTGTGGATCAACCTGGTTACCGACATCCTGCCCGGCCTCGGCCTTGCCATGGCGGAGCCGGACGCCGACGTCATGGACGTTCCGCCGCGTGACGGCAACGGCCACATCATCCCCGGGCGCGATGCCACGCGGATGGGGATCGACGCCTCGCTGATCGCCGCCGCCGCGCTCGCGACCCATTTCCGCGGCCTGGCGCAATACGGACCGGGGCCGCAAACCCGCGGCATGACGTTCAACACCCTGGTGATGAGCCAGTTGCTCTATACACTGGGCGCCCAGCGCTTCGAGAAAGGCGGCGGGGACGACATGCAACGGCTGTTCGCCAACCGGACGCTGGATGCCGCTCTGGTCGGCGCGATCGCCCTGCAGGTGCTGCCGTTCTCCGTCCCGTGGCTCCGCAGGCTGCTGGGCATTGCGCCCATGCGCTTGGGAGATCTTGCTTTTTCGCTTGCAGCGGCGGCCGTCCCGGTCGGTTTCGCCCTTGCCCGCCATGCCCTCGACGCCGGACCCGACCGGCGTGGAAAGGAGGCCTGATGCGCAATTTCATCCACACCTCGGAATCGGTCACCCGCGGCCACCCGGACAAGCTCTGCGACCTGATATCCGACACCGTCGTCGACGCCTTCCTCGCCGCCGAGACGCCGGCGCCGGTGAATGCGGAATGCGCCCTGGCATCGGGGATCGCCTTCCTGGCGGTGCGCTGCGCCGGCGATCCGAAGACCGACCTCGCCGCCCTCGTCCGCCGCTCCATCGCTGAGGCGGGCTATACGGGACCCGGCTTCAATGCTGACAGCTGCACGATAATGACAAGCGTTTCCAAGGACTTGAGCTTCATAGGCCATGGCCCAGGCGATCCGCTCCACGTGCAGCATTCGGCCACCGTATTCGGGTATGCCTGCCGGCATACGGCGGAACTGATGCCGTTGCCGATCGTCGCGGCGCATCGGCTGACGCGGGCGCTGGAGGCGGCGCGGGCGGACGGGCGCGACCATCTCAGCCCTGATGGACAAAGCCAGGTGGCGGTGGAATTCCGCGACCGCCGGCCGGCCCGCCTGCACAACATCGGCCTAACCGTCGCCGTCGACGGCCGCACCCAAATCCCCGCCCGGGACATCGAGGAGGATCTGCGCGAGACCGTGATTGTTCCGGCGCTTCAAGGTCTTGGCACCGAAGCCGACGCGGCGACGCGGGTCGTTATCCGCCAGGTCCCGGCCGGCGGCGACGGTCTCGCCGGCCACTCCGGGCTGACCGGCCGCAAGTCGGCCAACGACGGCTACGGAGGATATGCCCGCCAGAGCACGGCCGGAATGAGCGGCAAGGATCCCTCGCGCATCGACCGCACCGCCGCCTATGCAGCACGGCACATTGCGAAATGCATTGTCTCCCAAGGACTTAGCGATGAGTGCGAGGTGCAGCTGTCCTACTGCGCCGGCGAGGACCGCCCGATCAGCCTGGAAATCGACAGCTTCGGCACCGGGAGATATCCCGACGCCGAGATATCCGCGAGCGTTTTCAGGCACTTCGACCTGACGCCGGCAGCCATCGCGACCCGCTACCGGCTCTGGCAGCTGCCCGGCGAGCGCGGCGGGCGCTTCTATGCCGATCTGGCGACCTACGGCCACATGGGCCGTACGGAGATCGACCCTCCTTGGGAAAATACAAGCGATATCATAGACTTGACTTCATAGACAGGCGCCGGCCAGAGCCCTGGAGAAAAACCGCCGGAAAGCGGCGGGAAGGGTGCAGCCCCCCTCTGGCCCGCGTCCTGAAACCGTCCTGAACCTGTCCTAAGAGTGTCTTGAGGATGTCCGGCCACCTGCACGCAGTCCGCCAAAGGTCTCCGTCACGTCGCCGGCGCCTCTCCGCTCAGGCGCCGCCGTCGCCGTTGGAGCCGCCCTCCCCCGCGCCGCCGTCGAGAGAGCCGAGCAACGACAGCGCATTGAGCGACAGGGTGGTCACCGGTCCGAACAGGTTTCCCCGTACCAGCTGGTACAGCGCGGCGGCGGTCAGCAGCGCCACGGCCGCCGAGCGCAGGTCCCACTGGCCTTCTGAGGATCGGGCGATCGCCCGGTCGACCAGGGCAACGGCGAAGCGGGCCTGCACGCCAACCGGGACGGGCTTCGGCGGCCGGCGCAGCCGCAACGGTCCGGATCCGGTCAGCCGCTCGAAAACGGCGTCGGCGGCATCGCATTCGACGATGACGCTGCCGGTGCCGGGCCGGACGAGGACGCGGCTGACGCCCTCGACCCCGGCGATGCGATCGGCGAGGTCCTCGGCGAGGCCGGCCTTGCGGTGCAGGACCTGAACGCGGAAGCGCAGGCGGGTCGCGGTCCGGTGCACCAAGTACGCCTGCACCCTGGGTTCCTGCACCCTGGGTTCCTGTCCGCTTGACGCCTGCCCCCGGGCGGCGGTCGGGTCGGCCGCTCCGGCCATGGCCGCCTCAGGCCTTGCCGGCTTCGACCGGCGCCTCGGCGGTTGCCGCGTCCTGCGCCTCGGCTGCGGCGGCGTGAAGATCCTCCTTCACCTCCGCGGCGAGATCCTCCAGATCCTCGTAGACCTCGGCGCCGGCGTTCCGGGCGGCGGCATAGGCGGCGGCACCGGCCTTGGCCGCGCCCTTGACGGCCGGCCGCACGACCCGGATCACGGTCCTCGCGACGCCGGGAACCAAGAGCAGGGCGCCGGCAGCAACCGCCGCACCGAGAAGAAACTTGCGATCGAGCAAGAGTGCTTTCCTTCGATCCTGTCGCGCCCGACGGGCGCCCGATACATGGACGGCAAGTCTATCAGCGTTTTTTGTGACACGACAATGATTGGGCAAACGCGTAGCCCGGGATTGCCGCAAAGGCGCGGGATCGCAGGCGAATCCTGTGCAGAAGCGGCCGCGGCGCACCGACGCCGCAGGCGCACTTATCCCCGCACCGCCGGAAGGTGGTAGGGTGGCGGCAATGACGACCTGCGGCACCAGACAAGACGCGCGGCCCCCATGTCCCCGGTCCTGATCGGTTTCCTCGGCAGCCTAGCGGCCGGCCTGATGACCGGCCTCGGCGCGCTGCCCGTGCTATTCGGGCGCTCGGTCTCCAAGCGCACCAACGACGTGCTGCTCGGCTTCGCCGCCGGCGTCATGCTGTCGGCGTCGTTCCTGTCGCTGATCCTGCCCGGCATCGACTCTGCCACGGACCTGTACGGCTCGCGCCTGCTCGCCGCCGGCATCGCGGCCGTCGGCATCCTCGCCGGGGCCGGCTGCATGGCGGTGCTGAACGAGGTCGTGCCGCACGAGCACTTCGTCCAGGGCCGACAGGGCCCGGAGGCGCGCGAACTGGCGCGCATCTGGCTGTTCGTGTTCGCGATCACGCTGCACAACCTTCCAGAAGGCCTGGCGGTCGGCGTCGGCTTCGGCGCCAACGGCTTCACGGCCGGGCTGCCGCTGGCCATCGGCATCGGCCTGCAGAACGCCCCGGAGGGCCTGGCCGTCGCGCTCACCCTGCTCGCCACCGGCTATCCGAGGGGCAAGGCGGTGCGTGTCGCCACCCTGACCGGCCTCGTCGAGCCGGTGACCGGCCTCGTCGGCGCCGCCGCGGTCAGCCTGTCGACCCTGGTGCTGCCCTGGGCGCTGACCTTCGCCGCCGGTGCAATGCTCTACGTCATCAGCCACGAGATCATTCCCGAGACGCACCGCCACGGCTACGAGAAGGAAGCGACGCTCGGCATCACCGTCGGGCTGGTGCTGATGATGGTCCTCGACGTCGCCTTCGCCTAAGACGGCACCGACCGGCTCTTGCCCTGAATCAAGGCCGAAGCCGGGAGGATCGCCTATCTGAACGAGACCGTCTTCCAAGCCCGGACCCGCGCATGCACGCCGTCGCAAAGCTCCTCGTCCTCGTCGCCCTGCTGAGCGGCTGGGCGCTCGCACCGGCGCCGGCCGGCGCGGAGGGCAGCCGCAGCCTCAGGGTCTACCTGTTCGCGCAGCAGGGCTGCCCCTATTGCCGCTCGGCGGCGAGCGACCTGTCGGCGCTGGCCGCCGAGGACCGGCGGATCTCGCTGGTGACGCTCTACATCGACGGCGCGAGCCCGCATCCGGCCCGCTGGTTCGAGCGCAGCCTCGCCCATTTCGGCCACGACCAGGCCGCCGTGCCGCTGGTGGTCATCGGCGACATGTCGTTCCTCGGCCACCTGTCGGGCGGCCGCAGCCGTGCGGCCTACGAGCGGGCGATCCGCCAGTGCCTGCGCGACGGCTGTCCGGACGTGGTCGCAGGCTTCGCCTTCGGCGCGCTCGACCGCGACGACACGCAGACGGTCGCCGCCGGGCACGGCAGCCGACCGGCCGGCGGCGGCCCCGATCCGGGAGCCGGGACAGGTCAACGAGAGGGCACAGCGCCCGCGCTGCCACCGACCGTGCGCCTGCCGCTCGTCGGCGACCTCGACACCGCCAGCCTGTCGCTGGCCGCGCTGACCGTGGTCATGGCCGCCGTCGACGGCTTCAATCCCTGCGCCATGTGGGTGCTGGTGTTCCTGATCGGCCTGCTGCTCGGGCTGGACGACCGGCGCCGCATGTGGATCCTCGGCGGCGCCTTCTTGTTCGCTACCGCCGCGATGTATTTCGCCGTCATGGCCGCCTGGCTGAACCTGATCCTGTTCCTCGGCGCGGTCGCCTGGCTGCGCGCAGCGATCGGCGTGCTGGCGATCGGCGCCGGCGTCCTGTTCCTGCGCGAATACTGGACGCAGCCCGATGCCGCCTGCCGGGTCACCAGCCCGGAACAGCGCTCGCGCGTGATGGCGTCCATGCGCGCGGCGGTCAACGGAAAGAACCTCGTCGTCTCGGTCGTCGGCATCATGACGCTGGCGGTCGCCGTCAACCTGATCGAGCTCCTGTGTTCCGCCGGCATCCCGGCGGTCTACACCCAGGTGCTCGCCCTCAACGACCTGCCGGCGGTCCTCCACCACGCCTACCTGCTGCTCTACGTCGTCGTTTTCCTGCTCGACGACGCGGCGATCTTCGTCACCGCGATGGTGGCGCTGCGGGTCAGCGGGCTGACCGGGCAATATGCCCGCTTCAGCCATCTGATCGGCGGCGTCGTGCTGCTCGGCCTCGGCGCGGTGCTGGTGCTGCGGCCGGACCTGCTGGCCTTCGCCTGAGCTCGCGGTTGCCCCCGTCCTCCCCGTCCCCCGCGCGTAGCCCGCGCTTCGGACCTCGCCCCGGCCGCAACGCAGCGGAGAGCCGGGGCCTACTCGCCGAGCCGCTTGCCGAAGGGACGGAAGGGGCGCGGTACCGCAGCGGCGGAGTGGGCGCGGTGCTGGTGGGTTGAACCGACCGCCCTGGCAACGAGTGGATCCCGGGTCTCGCTGCGCTCGCCCGGAATGACCTCCCGGGAGGAGTGGCAGGCCGTGCCTTGCACGCGCCCGGGGCGACGGCCCTTGCCGACGATCCGCTACAGGCGGGGGATGAAGTCGGTGCGCCGCTCGACCAGGAAGGCCTCGAACACCTCGGCCGCCCGGTTGGGCTGACGGTCTGCACGGCGGATCAGGAACCATTGCCGCAGCAGCGGCAGGCCGACATGGCGCAGCGCCACCAGCTTGCCCTCGCGCAGTTCCGAGTAGCAGGTGTGGGCGGAGATGACGGCAAGCCCGAGACCGGCCATCACCGCCTGCTTGATCGTCTCGTTGGTGCCCATCTCGACGACCTCGAAGGCGCGGCCGTGGCCGATGCGGTCGAGGAAACGCTCCATCAGGAGGCGCGTCCCGGAGCCCGGCTCGCGGGCGAGGAAGCGCTCCTTCAGCAGGTCCTCGGCGAGAATGTCGGGATCGGCGGCAAGGCGATGATCGGGTGGGGCGATCAGAACATGCGGATGGTCGCCGAGCACCGTCTGATGCACCGCGACGCCGGGCGGCGGGCGGCCCATGACGGCGAGATCGTATTCGTCGCGCTCCAGCGCCGCGATGACGGCCTCGCGGTTGCCGATCGCAAGCTTGACCCGGATGTCCGGGTGCCGTCTCTGGAACGCGGCGATGATCGCCGGGGCGAAATACTTGCCCGTGCTGACGACACCGACGACGACGGTGCCGGCGGCGCCGGTCTTGAGCGCCTGCAGCCGTTCCTGCGCCAGCGCCAGGCGCGTGTCGATCGCCTCGGCCGCGCGCAGCAGCTCGGCGCCGATCTCGGTCGGCAGGAAGCCCTCGGCGCCGCGCTCGAACAGCGGCGCACCGACGATCGACTCGAGCGTCTTCAGCTGGGTCGTCACCGCCGGCGGGGTCAGGTGCAGCACCTTGGCCGCACCGGTGACGGTGCCCTGCCCGACGGTCGTAGTCAGGGCGCGCAACTGCTTGAGGGTGAGGCTTCGCAGATCCGACATTAAATTTTTCTAACACAACATTCCAAATTTTTAAATTTTCTTTTTGGTCGCAGTCCGACATGGTCGAGCCCTGACGCGGCGCACGACCGCGGGGAGGAACACCAAGATGTCCGAGCCGACCTGCCGGCCCATAGCGATGGGCCGAACGCTGGAGCTTTGCCTCAAGCCCTATCTCGAGCGGACGGACGCTCATGCCTCCGCGGCGCGGGCCGTGCTGGCGCTGGCCGAGGCGGCGGCGGCAATCTCCGGCCTCGTCGCACTCGGGCCGCTTGCCGGCGCCCTCGGCCAGGCGACCGGCGGCGCCAATGCCGACGGCGACGAGCAGAAGCAGCTCGACGTGCAGGCGAACGACGCCGTGCTGGCGGCGCTGACCAAAACCTCCACCGCCTACTATGCCTCCGAGGAGGAGGACGCCATCCTGACCCTCGACCCGGCCGGCGACCTCGCGGTCGCCGTCGATCCGCTCGACGGCTCCTCGAACATCGACGCCAACGTCTCCATCGGCACGATCTTCTCGATCCTGCCGGCCGCGCCCGAGGGCGCCAGCGCCTCCTTCTTCGCTCCCGGCCGCCGGCAGATCGCCGCCGGCTACGTCATCTACGGCCCGCACACGGCGCTGGTGGTCTCGCTCGGCGACGGCGTCGAGCTGTTCGTGCTCGATCCCGCCGACCGGAGCTTCAAGCAGGCCCGCTCGGGCCTCGCCATCCCGGCCACGACGCGCGAATACGCCATCAACGCCTCCAACTACCGGCACTGGACCGCACCGGTGCGCCTGTTCATCGACGACTGCATCGCCGGCGCCGACGGTCCGCGCGGGCGCGACTTCAACATGCGCTGGGTCGCCTCGCTGGTCGCCGAGACGCACCGCATCTTCTCGCGCGGCGGCGTATTCCTCTATCCCGGCGACCGCCGCCCCGGCTACGAGTCCGGCCGTCTTCGCCTGCTCTACGAGGCCGCGCCGATCGCCTTCCTAGCCGAACAGGCCGGCGGCGCGGCGAGCGACGGCCTGCAGCCGATCCTCGACAAGGTCCCGACCACCCTGCACGAGCGCACGCCGCTGATCTTCGGCTCCAGCGAGAAGGTCGCCCGGCTGGTCAGCTACCACACCGATCCCGCCTTCGAGCGGTCGCAGTCGCCGCTGTTCGACCAGCGCGGCCTGTTCCGCGCCTGAGGAATAAGAGCCATGTCCATCAAGCACCCCATCATCTCCGTGACCGGCTCGTCCGGGGCCGGCACCTCGACGGTCAAGCACACCTTCGACCAGATCTTCCGGCGCGAGGGCATCCGCTCGGTGTCGATCGAGGGCGACGCCTTCCACCGCTACAACCGCGCGGAAATGAAGCGGGAGCTGGAGCGGCGCTCGGCCGAGGGCGACAACACGTTCAGCCATTTCAGCTTCGAGGCCAACGTCCTCGACCGGCTGGAGGGCGTGTTCCAGCGCTACGGCGAGACCGGGCGCGGCGAGACGCGCCACTACGTCCACGACGACCAGGAGGCCGAACGCTACGGCGTGCCGCCGGGCAACTTCACCGACTGGGCGGAGTTCGAGGCCGGCTCGGACCTGCTGTTCTACGAGGGCCTGCACGGCGCCGTGCGCGCCGAGGACATCGACATCGCCGGCAAGGCCGACCTGAAGATCGGCGTGGTGCCGGTGATCAACCTGGAATGGATCCAGAAGATCCACCGCGACCGGGCCAGCCGCGGCTATACGACCGAGGCCGTGACGGACGTCATCCTGCGCCGCATGCACGCCTATGTGCACTGCATCTGCCCGCAGTTCTCGGAGACGGACATCAACTTCCAGCGCGTGCCGGTGGTCGACACCTCGAACCCGTTCATCGCCCGCTGGATCCCGACCGCCGACGAGAGCCTGGTCGTGATCCGCTTCAAGAGCCCGCGCGGCATCGACTTCGCCTACCTGACCTCGATGATCCAGGGCAGCTGGATGAGCCGGGCGAACTCGATCGTCATCCCCGGCGGCAAGCTGGATCTGGCCATGCAGCTGATCCTGACGCCGATCATCCTGCGCCTCGTCGACACGGCGCGCCGCGCCTGACGGACACAACCCAAGGAACCGCGCCATGAACAAGCTCGCGACCGATTTCTCGCCCGCCCTGGAGGCGCAGATGGCCAATGCCGTGCGCGCCCTGTCGATGGATGCCGTGCAGATGGCCAATTCGGGCCATCCGGGCATGCCGATGGGCATGGCCGACGTCGCCACGGTGCTGTTCAACCGCTTCATGACGGTCGACCCCGCGCAGGCCGACTGGCCGGATCGCGACCGTTTCGTGCTGTCGGCCGGGCACGGCTCGATGCTGCTCTATGCGATACACCACCTGCTCGGCTACGAGGACATGGACATCGAGCAGCTGCGCCGCTTCCGCCAGCTCGGCAGCCGCACCGCCGGCCATCCCGAATACGGCCACGCGCTCGGCATCGAGACCACCACCGGCCCGCTCGGCCAGGGCATCGCCACCGCCGTCGGCATGGCACTGGCGGAAAAGATGCTCAAGGCGCGCTTCGGTGCCGACCTGGTCGACCACTGGACCTACGTCATCGCCGGCGACGGCTGCCTGATGGAGGGCATCAGCCACGAGGCGATCGACCTTGCCGGCCACCAGCGCCTCGGCCGCCTGATCGTGCTGTGGGACGACAACGCCATCACCATCGACGGTGCCACCAGCCTGTCGACCTCGATGGACCAGAAGGCGCGCTTCGAGGCCGCCGGCTGGCACGTGCAGGGCGTCGACGGCCACGACCATGCCGCCGTCGCCGCCGCCATCGAGGCCGCCCGCGCCGACGCCCGCCCGTCGCTGATCGCCTGCCGCACCATCATCGGCTACGGCGCGCCGAACAAGCAGGGCACCGCGGCGACCCACGGCTCGCCGCTCGGCGCCGCCGAGGTCGCCGCCGCGCGCGAGGCGCTCGGCTGGCCGCACGCGCCGTTCGTCGTCCCCGACGAGTTGCGCGCGGCCTGGACGGCGGCCGCCCGGCGCGGCGCGGCGGCACGCGCCCGCTGGCTGGAACGGCTGGCACGCAGCCCCAAGACCGACGCCTTCGAGGCTGCCCTCGCCGGCCCGGACCGGAGCGCGCTTGACGCCGCGGTCGATGCCTACAAGCGCCGCCTGGCGAGCGACGCGCCGACGGTCGCCACGCGCAAGGCCTCCGAGATGGCGCTCGAGGTGGTGACCGCGGCGGTGCCGTCGATGGTCGGCGGCTCCGCCGACCTGACCGGCTCCAACAACACCCGCACCAAGGCGATGCGGCCGGTGACGGCCGACGACGCCGGCGGCTCCTATCTGCATTACGGCATCCGCGAGCACGGCATGGCGGCGGCGATGAACGGCCTGGCGCTGCACGGCGGCATCGTGCCCTACGGCGGCACCTTCCTCGCCTTCGCCGACTACAGCCGGCCGGCGATCCGCCTCGGCGCGCTGATGGGGGTCCGGGCGATCCACGTCATGACCCACGATTCCATCGGGCTGGGCGAGGACGGGCCGACGCACCAGCCGGTCGAGCACCTGGCCAGCCTGCGCGCGATCCCGAACCTGCTGGTGTTCCGCCCGGCCGATGCGGTCGAGACCGCCGAGGCCTGGCAGACGGCCGTGCTGGCGCAGGCGACGCCATCGGTGCTGTGCCTGTCGCGCCAGAATCTGCCGGCGGTGCGCCTCGAACACAGCGACGAGAACCTGACCGCGCGCGGCGCCTACGTGCTGAAGGACGTCGCCGGTCGGCGCGACGTCACCCTGGTCGCGACCGGCTCCGAGGTCGCCATCGCCCTCGAGGCCGCCAGGCTGCTGGCGGAGACCGGCGTCCGCGCGGCGGTGGTTTCCGCGCCCTGTTTCGAGCTGTTCGAGCGGCAGGACGAGAGCTATCGGGCGAGCGTGCTCGGCACCGCGCCGCGGGTCGGCGTCGAGGCCGCCGTCGCCCAGGGCTGGCACCGCTGGCTCGGCACCTGGAGCGCCTTCGTCGGCATGGACGGCTTCGGTGCCTCCGCCCCGGCCGAGCAGCTCTACGCCCATTTCGGCATCACGCCGCAAAGGGTCGCCGAGGCGGCCCGCACCCTGATCAGCGCCTGAGGAGGAGGACCAAAGCCATGGCACGCATCACGCTTCGACAGCTGCTGGACCACGCCGCCGAGCACGGCTACGGCGTCCCGGCCTTCAACATCAACAACATGGAACAGGGCCTCGCGATCATGGAGGCGGCCAGGGCCTGCGACGCGCCGGTCATCATTCAGGCCTCGCGCGGTGCGCGCTCCTACGCCAACGACATCATGCTGGCGAAGATGATCGACGCATTGACCGAGATCTATCCCGACATCCCGGTATGCATGCACCAGGATCACGGCAACAACGAAGCCACCTGCATGACCGCGATCCGGCACGGCTTCACCTCGGTGATGATGGACGGCTCGCTGATGGCCGACGCCAAGACGCCGGCGAGCTACGAGTACAACGTCGCCATCACCGCCCGCGTCGCCGAAATGGCGCACTGGGTCGGCGCCTCGGTGGAAGGCGAACTCGGCGTGCTGGGCTCGCTGGAGACCGGCGAGGCAGAGGCCGAGGACGGCCACGGCGCGCAAGGCAAGCTCGGCCACGACCAGCTGCTGACCGACCCGGACCAGGCGGTCGACTTCGTGGCGCGCACCAAGGTCGACGCCCTGGCGATCGCCTGCGGCACCTCGCACGGCGCCTACAAGTTCTCGCGCAAGCCGACCGGCGACATCCTGGCGATGAGCGTGATCGAGGAGATCCACGCCAAGCTGCCGACGGTGCACCTGGTCATGCACGGCTCGTCGTCGGTGCCGCAGGAACTGCAGGACGTCATCAACCGCTACGGCGGCGAGATGCCGCAGACCTTCGGCGTACCGGTCGAGGAGATCGAGCGCGGCATCAAGCACGGCGTGCGCAAGGTCAACATCGACACCGACTGCCGCATGGCGATGGCCGGTCAGTTCCGCAAGATCGCCCAGGAGAACCCGCGCGAGTTCGATCCGCGCAAGTTCCTGAAGCCCGCCATGGACGCCATGCGCGACCTGTGCCGCGACCGCTTCGAACGCTTCGGCACCGCCGGACACGCCTCGAAAATCAAGGTCGTGCCGATGGACGAGATGGCCAGGCGCTATGCCAGCGGCGCGCTCGACCCGCGCCTCGCCGCCGCCCGGGCCGCCTGACGCCCGACAGACCAGACAGACGCAGAAGGACCAAGACCATGGACGCCAAGATGAAGGAAATCAAAGGCAAGGAACGCTACAAGGCCGGCGTGCTGAAATACGCCCAGATGGGCTACTGGGACGGCGACTACGAGCCCAAGGACACGGACGTCATCGCCCTGTTCCGCATCACGCCGCAGGACGGCGTCGATCCGATCGAGGCGGCCGCCGCTGTCGCCGGCGAAAGCTCGACTGCGACCTGGACCGTGGTGTGGACCGACCGGCTGACCGCCTGCGACAGCTACCGCGCCAAGGCCTACCGGGTCGACCCGGTGCCGGGCACGCCGGGCCAGTACTTCTGCTACGTCGCCTACGACCTGATCCTGTTCGAGGAAGGCTCGATCGCCAACCTGACCGCCTCGATCATCGGCAACGTGTTCTCGTTCAAGCCGCTCAAGGCGGCGCGGCTGGAGGACATGCGCTTCCCGGTCGCCTACGTGAAGACCTACAAGGGCCCGCCGACCGGCATTGTCGTCGAGCGCGAGCGGCTCGACAAGTTCGGCAAGCCGCTGCTCGGCGCCACGACCAAGCCGAAGCTCGGCCTGTCGGGCAAGAACTACGGCCGCGTCGTCTACGAGGGCCTGAAGGGCGGCCTCGATTTCATGAAGGACGACGAGAACATCAACTCTCAGCCGTTCATGCACTGGCGCGACCGTTTCCTGTACTGCATGGAGGCCGTCAACAAGGCCAGCGCCGAGACCGGCGAGGTCAAGGGCCACTACCTCAACATCACCGCCGGCACGATGGAGGAGATGTACCGGCGCGCCGAACTCGCCAAGGAACTCGGCTCGGTGATCGTCATGGTCGACCTGATCATCGGCTGGACGGCGATCCAGTCGATCTCGGAATGGTGCCGGCAGAACGACATGATCCTGCACATGCACCGCGCCGGCCACGGCACCTACACGCGCCAGAAGAACCACGGCATCTCGTTCCGCGTCATCGCCAAGTGGCTGCGGCTTGCCGGCGTCGACCACCTGCATTGCGGCACGGCCGTCGGCAAGCTCGAAGGCGATCCGCTGACCGTTCAGGGCTACTACAACGTCTGCCGCGAGACGCGGAACGCGGTCGACCTGCCGCGCGGCATCTTCTTCGAGCAGGACTGGGCCGACCTGAGGAAGGTCATGCCGGTCGCCTCCGGCGGCATCCATGCCGGCCAGATGCACCAGCTGCTCGACCTGTTCGGCGACGACGTCGTGCTGCAGTTCGGCGGCGGCACCATCGGCCATCCGATGGGCATCCAGGCGGGCGCGACGGCCAACCGCGTGGCGCTCGAGGCCATGGTGCTGGCCCGCAACGAAGGCCGCGACATCGTCAACGAGGGGCCGGAAATCCTGCGCGCCGCCGCCAAGTGGTGCAAGCCGCTGGAGGCCGCGCTCGATACCTGGGGCTCGATCACCTTCAACTACACCTCGACCGACACCTCGGACTTCGTGCCGACGCCGGCGGTCGCCTGACCGGCCGCGACACAAGGAGACACGACCATGCGCATCACCCAAGGCTGCTTTTCCTTCCTGCCCGATCTCACCGACGAGCAGATCGTCGCCCAGGTCGACTACTGCCTCGGCAACGACTGGGCCATCGGTATCGAGTTCACCTACGACCCGCATCCGCGCAACACCTATTGGGAGATGTGGGGCAATCCCATGTTCGACCTGAAGGACGCCGCCGGCGTGATGATGGAACTGAAGGAATGCCGCAAGGCTCATCCCGAGGCCTACATCCGACTCAACGCCTTCGATTCCACGCGCGGCTTCGAGACCGTTCGCATGTCCTTCATCGCCAACCGGCCGAAGGAGGAACCCCGGCTGAGGATGACCCGGACCGACGTCCGCGGCCGTTCGCAGCACTACTCCTGGACCCTCGACGCCTGACAGGAAAGGGCCGGCCAGCCATGTCGACACACGCAATCGCCGCAGACGGACCCGTCACCTCCGTCGACCTCGCCGAAGAGTACAAGGCCTCGGGCGTGGCGGAGATCCTCGACGAACTGGACAGGGAACTGGTCGGCCTGAAACCCGTCAAGCAGCGTATCCGCGAGATCGCCGCGCTGCTGCTGGTCGAGCGGGCGCGGAAGGCGATGGGCCTCGCCCACGAGACACCGACCCTGCACATGAGCTTCACCGGCAACCCCGGCACCGGCAAGACGACGGTGGCGCTGAGGATGGCCGGGCTTCTGCACCGGCTCGGCTACGTGCGCAAGGGCCATCTCGTCTCGGTGACCCGCGACGACCTGGTCGGTCAGTATATCGGCCACACGGCGCCCAAGACCAAGGAGGTGCTGAAGAAGGCGATGGGCGGCGTGCTGTTCATCGACGAGGCCTACTATCTGTATCGGCCCGACAACGAACGCGACTACGGCCAGGAGGCGATCGAGATCCTGCTGCAGGTGATGGAGAACAACCGCGACGACCTGGTCGTGATCCTGGCCGGCTACGCCGACCGGATGGACAGGTTCTTCTCCTCCAACCCGGGCTTCCGCTCGCGCATCGCGCATCACATCGACTTCCCCGACTATTCGGACGGGGAACTGCTGCACATCGCCGAACGGCTCCTGGCCGAGCAGAACTACCGGCTCGACGACGAGGCGAAGGCGCTGATGGCGCGCTACATCGAACTGCGCCGCGCCCAGCCGCATTTCGCCAATGCCCGCTCGATCCGCAACGCGCTCGACCGCGCACGCCTGCGCCAGGCCAACCGCCTGTTCGAGACCGCGTCGGGACCGGTGACGGCGGACGACCTGTCGACTATCACCGCCGCCGACATCGCCGTCAGCCGCGTGTTCACGATGGGCAGACCGGACGGCGAGGACTGAAGATACCTCACGCCGGAAAGGGCGTGACACAAGGGGCGGCGGGGTATACCTCCCTGACCATCCGCGACCGCCGCCCCTTTTTTCCGTTGGAGACGAGCCGACCATGACCCAGACCAGCACCCTGATCGCCCCCTCGATGCTTGCCAGCGACTTCTCGCGCCTGCGCGACGAGATCAAGGCAGTGGTCGGCGCCGGTGCGGACTGGATCCACCTCGACGTCATGGACGGGCATTTCGTGCCCAACATCACCTTCGGCCCGGACGTCATCGCCGCCATGCGCCCGCACACCGACAAGGTGTTCGACACGCACCTGATGATCGCGCCCTGCGACCTCTATCTGGAGGCCTTCGCCAAGGCCGGCTCCGACATCATCACCGTGCATGCCGAGGCCGGGCCGCATCTCGACCGCTCGCTGCAGGCGATCCGCGCGCTCGGCAAGAAGGCGGGCGTTTCGCTCAATCCCGGCACGCCGGAAAGCGTGATCGAGTACGTCCTCGACCGACTCGACCTGGTCCTGGTGATGAGCGTCAACCCGGGCTTCGGCGGTCAGAAGTTCATCCCGGCCGTGGTCGACAAGATCGCCCGCATCAAGGCGATGATCGGCGACCGGCCGATCGACATCGAGGTCGACGGCGGCGTCACCGCGGAGACCGCGCCGCTGGTCGCCCGGGCCGGCGCCAACGTGCTGGTCGCCGGCTCGGCCGTGTTCAAGGGCGGCACGCCGGAGACCGCCGACGTCTACGCCCGTCAGATCGCGGCGATCCGCCAGGCGTCGGACGCGGTGCGGACGGCGGCATGAGAGCGGTCGTCTTCGACCTCGACGGCACGCTGGTCGACAGCGTCGCGGCGATCGCCGACATCGGCAACACGCTGGTCGGCGAACTGGGCCTGGCGCCGCTCTGCCTCGACGAGGCGCGCGGCTACATCGGCAACGGCGCGGCGAAATTCGTCGAGCGCGCGCTCGCCGCCCGCGGCCGGACGCCAACCGGCGCGGACCTGCACATCCATGTCGAGCGCTTCGAGACGCTCTATGCCGCAGCACCCGGCGACGCCAACCGGCCGTTTCCCGGTGTCGAAGCGACGCTGCGGCTACTCAAGGCGCGCGGCGTCGCCCTCGGCCTGTGCACCAACAAGCCTGGCGCGCCGACGACAAACCTGCTCGCCGCGCTCGGCTGGAGCGAGCTGTTTGCGGCGGTGGTGACCGGCGACACGCTGGCGCAGAAGAAGCCCGATCCGGCGCCGCTGCACCATTGCGCGCGCCTGCTCGGCCATGCCGCAGCCGGCGGGCACATCGCCTATGTCGGCGACAGCGAGGTCGACGCGGCGACCGCCGAGGCCGCCGGCGCGCCGTTCCTGCTCTACACCGAAGGCTACCGCAAGGCGCCGGTCGAGGCGCTGCCGCACCGGGCCGCCTTTTCCGACTACGGCCGGCTGCCGGAGTTGCTCGACGCGCTGTTCGTCGACCTGGCGGAGACGCGCTGATGGCCCTGCGCGCGCTGATCTTCGACGTTGACGGTACCCTGTCGGAAACCGAGGAGGTGCACCGGCGCGCGTTCAACGAGGCCTTCGCGGCAGCGGGCCTCGACTGGCACTGGGACGCGGCGCTCTACGGCCGGCTGCTGAAGGTCACCGGCGGCAAGGAGCGCATCGCCGCCTTCGTCCGCGACCATCTGGGCCAGGCGCCCGATCCCGAGCGGATCGCCGTCCTGCACGCGGCCAAGACGGCGCGCTACGGCGCGCTGGTCGCCCAAGGCGGGCTGACCCTGCGCCCCGGCATCGCGGCGCTGATCGCCGATGCGCGCGCGGCCGGCCTGCGCCTCGCGGTGGCGACCACCACCAGCGGGCCCAACGTCGAGAGCCTGTGCCGGAGCTGCTTCGGCGCGCCGATGGCCGAGGTGTTCGACGCGATCGCCGCCGGCGACGAGGTCGCCGCCAAGAAGCCGGCGCCGGACGTCTACAGGCTCGCGCTCGACCGGCTCGGGCTGGCTGCGCAAGACTGCGTCGCGCTGGAGGATTCCCGCAACGGCCTGCTGTCGGCCAGGGCCGCCGGCCTGCGCTGCCTGGTCTCGCCCAGCCGCTACACCGCCGGCGAGGATTTCGCCGAGGCCGACGCGCGGGTCGACTGTTTCTCGGCCGTGGCCGGGATCGAGGCCCTGCAGGCGCGGCTCGGCGGCTGAGACACGCTCAGTCCGACGGGCCGAGCATCAGCCTGGGATCAACGATGCGGTCGAAGTCCTCGGCCGCGACAAGCCCGAGATCGAGACAGGCCTCGCGCAGGCTCATGTCGTGCTCGTAGGCATGGTGGGCGGCCCGGCTCGCCTTGTCGTAGCCGATCACCGGGCTGAGCGCCGTGACCAGCATCAGCGAACGTTCGACATAGGCGGCGATGCGCGCCTCGTTCGGCTCCATGCCCTCGACCAGGAAGCGGGCGAAGTTGGCACCGCCGTCGGCGAGCAGGCGCACCGACTGCAGCACCGCGTTGATCATCAGCGGCTTGTAGACGTTCATTTCAAGATGGCCGCCGGAACCGCCGATGCCGACGGCGACGTCGTTGGCCATCGCCTGCACGCAGACCATCGCCAGCGCCTCGCACTGGGTCGGGTTGACCTTGCCGGGCATGATCGACGAGCCCGGCTCGTTGGCCGGCAGCTTCAGTTCGTAGAGGCCGCAGCGCGGGCCGCAGGCCAGCAGGCGGATGTCGTTGGCGATCTTGAACAGCGAGCCGGCCAGCGTCTTCAGCGCGGCCGACAGCATGACCAGGCCGTCATGCGCGCCCTGGGCGGCGAACTTGTTCGGCGCGGTGACGAAGGGCAGGCCGGTGAGCGCGGCGATATGGGCGGCGGCCGCCTCGGCGAAGCCCTTCGGGGCGTTGATGCCGGTGCCGACCGCCGTGCCGCCCAGCGCCAGCCTGAACACGTCGCCGAGCGCGAAGTCGATCCGCGCCAAGTTGTCGTCGAGCATGGCGACATAGCCGGAGAACTCCTGGCCGAGCGTCAGCGGCGTGGCGTCCTGCAGATGCGTGCGGCCGATCTTGACGATCTGCGCCCAGGCCTGCGCCTTGGCGTCGAGGGCGTCGCGCAGGCCGGTCACCGCCGGAACCAGCCGTTGCGTGACCTGCACGGCGGCGGCGACGTTCATCGCGGCCGGGAAGCTGTCGTTGGAGGACTGCGACATGTTGACGTGATCGTTGGGATGCACCGGCCGCTTCGAGCCGAGCGTGCCGCCGGCCATCTCGATGGCCCGGTTGGCGATCACCTCGTTGACGTTCATGTTGGTCTGGGTGCCGCTGCCGGTCATCCACACGCGTAACGGAAAGTGGCCGTCGAGCCGGCCGCAGGCGACTTCCCCGGCGGCCGCGACGATCAGGTCTTTCAGATCCGCCGGCAGGACGCCCAGTTCGGCATTGGCGAGGGCGGAAGCCTGCTTCAGGATCCCGTAGGCGTGGATCAGCTCGATCGGCATCAGATCGGTGCCGATCGAGAAATAGGTCAGCGAGCGCTGCGTCTGCGCGCCCCAGTAACGGTCCTCTGGAACCTCGATCTCGCCCATGCTGTCGGTTTCGCGCCGCATGTCCGCCTCCTGCCGTTCGTCGGGCGGCGCCGGACCCGACGCCGCTCCCGTCCGAGACATGGACCGGAAGGCGCCGCGGGACAAGGTCGAAGGCGCCGGTCCCGCCCGCGACGGCGGCAGTCGGAACCGGACGGCGGGCACTAGATAGGATTGCAACTCATTCGCAATTATATTATCTTTGCAAATCGTTCTTAAAAGCGTTTGTGTTTTGCCGCGCGACGCGCCAAAGTGACATCGAAAGGCCTTCAACCGATGACCCTGTCGCCGCGTTTCCTGGTAACCCGCGCCACCGCGCTGATCGCCGCCGGCACGCTTGCTCTTATCCTTGCCCTGGCTCTTGCCCCGGCGCGGGCCGCGGCCGAGCCGCTGAAGGTGGTCGCCACCACGGCGATGATCGCCGACGCAGCCCGCCAGGTCGGCGGTGACCTGGTCGAGGTCCGCGCCCTGATGGGACCGGGCGTCGATCCGCACGCCTTCCGCCAGACCCGCACCGACATCGTCGCCATGACCAAGGCCGACCTCGTGCTGTGGCACGGCCTCTACCTGGAAGCGCAGATGGAGGGCTTCCTGCAGGGGCTCGCCGAGAAACGTCCGGTCGTCGCCGTCGCCGGGGCGCTGCCGAAGGACCACCGGTTGATCACGCACGAGGATTACGCCGACAAGTTTGATCCGCACGTGTGGATGGATCCGGCGCTATGGGCCGAGGTCGTGACCGCCGTCCGCGACGCGCTCGCCACGGCACGCCCGGAGGCCGCCGAATTCTTTACCGCCAACGCGCAGGCGCACCTGAAGGACATCGCAGCACTCGACGCCTACAGCCGCCAGGTGCTGGCTAGCGTGCCGGAAGGCGCGCGGGTGCTGCTGACCGCCCACGACGCCTTCGGCTATTTCGGCAGAGCCTACGGCTTCGAGGTCGTCGGCATCCAGGGCATCTCGACCGAGAGCGAGGCCGGCCTCAACCGCATCGCCGCGCTCGTCGACCTGCTGGTCGAGCGCAGGATCGGCGCGGTCTTCGTCGAATCCTCCGTTTCCGACCGCAACATCCGCGCCCTGATCGAGGGTGCCGCCGCCCGCGGACACACGGTCGCCGTCGGCGGCGAACTCTTCTCCGACGCCATGGGCGCGCCGGACAGCTACGAAGGCACCTATGTCGGCATGATCGATCATAACGTCACGACCATCGCCCGCGCCCTCGGCGGACAGTCGCCCGACCGCGGCATGGCCGGCCGGCTTTCCGCCGGCCTGTAGGGGGAGCCCCAGACACCATGAGCGGCCCGACCCTCGAACTGGCCACCTGCGACGGCGCGGCCACCGGCGACGACAACGCCCCGGCGGCGCTGGCGATCCGCGCCATGACCGTCAGCTACGGCGACAAGCCGGCGGTGTTCTCGGTCGACGCCGAGATGCCGGCCGGCAGCATGACCGCCATCGTCGGGCCGAACGGCGCCGGCAAGTCGACCTTGCTGAAGGCCGCGCTCGGCATCGTGCCGCGCCTGTCGGGCACGGTGACCGTCCATGGGGAGCCGCTGCGCGCGGCGCGCCACCGCATCGCCTACGTGCCCCAGCGCGCCTCCGTCGACTGGGACTTCCCGACCCGCGCGCTCGATGTGGTGCTGATGGGCCTGTCGCGCGAACTCGGCCTGCTGCGCCCGGTCCGCGCCCGCCACCGCGAGCGGGCACGCGCCTGCCTGGAGCGGGTCGGCATGGCGGATTTCGCTGACCGCCAGATCGGTCAGCTGTCCGGCGGCCAGCAACAGCGGGTGTTCCTGGCCCGCGCGCTGGCCCAGGATGCCGACCTCTACCTGCTCGACGAGCCCTTCGCCGGCGTCGACGCGGCGACCGAACGCACCATCATCGACGTCCTCAAGTCGCTCAAGGCCGAGGGACGCACGGTCGTCTGCGTCCACCACGACCTGGCCACCGTCGCCGCCTATTTCGATCGCGTGCTGCTGATCAACCTGCGCAAGATCGCCGAGGGACCTGTCGCCACGACCTTCACCGCGGCGACCTTGCAGGCAACCTACGGCGGCCGCCTCGCCGGCGCCCACATCGACCAGCTGAAGCTGCCGGCGGCCTGACGCGTCATGGTGCAACCGATCCTCGACGCCCTCCTGCTACAGGCCGGCTACAACGCCGCGCTCGTCGCCGTCGGCGCGACGCTGCTCGGCGTGTCGGCCGGCGCCGCCGGCACCTTCCTCTACCTGCGCAAGCGCACGCTGGTCAGCGACGCAGTCGCCCATGCGACGCTGCCGGGCGTCGGTCTCGCCTTCATGGCCATGGTCGCCCTCGGCGGCGACGGCCGCAGCCTGCCCGGCCTGCTCGCCGGCTCCGCGTTGTCGGCGGGTCTCGGCCTGCTCGCCGTCGACTGGATCGCGCGGCGCACGCGACTTGCCGAGGACGCCGCCATCGGCGCCGTGCTGTCGGTGTTCTTCGGCTTCGGCATCGTGCTGCTGACGGTCATCCAGAGCCTGGCGACGGGACGACAAGCCGGTCTGGAAGGGTTCCTGCTCGGCTCCACCGCCGGCATGCTTTACCAGGATGCTCTGACGATCGCCGTCGGCGGCGCGGCCGCATTGGCCGCCATCGTCGTCCTGCGCCGGCCGATGACGCTGGTCTGCTTCGATCCCGACTACGCAGCGGCGACCGGCATCGACAGCCGGCGCATCGACCTCGCCATGATGGCGCTGGCGCTCGCCATCACGGTGATCGGCCTGAAGCTGGTCGGCCTGATCCTGATCGTCGCGATGCTGATCATCCCGCCGGTCACCGCACGGCTATGGAGCGAGCGCACGGACACCGTCGTGTGGACTGCGGGCGCGCTCGGCGGCGTGTCGGGCTATGTCGGCGCCGCGCTGTCGGCCGCCCTGCCCGGACTGCCGACCGGGCCGATCATCGTGCTGGTCAGTTTCGCCCTGTTCCTCGCCTCTCTGGCCTGCGCGCCGCGCCGGGGTGTGCTCGCCGCGGCCCTCGCCTATCATCGCTTCCAGCGTCGCGTGCACCGGCGTCAGGGCCTGCTGGCGCTGGCTCACGGCGAGCCGATCCTCGACCCGCTGACTCTGCGCGTGCTGATGCGCGCCGGCCTGATGCGCCCCGACCGCGTCGCCACCGAGGCCGGCCGCGCCCAGGCGGCCAAGGCGCTGCGCGACGAGCGCCGCTGGCAGGTCGCGCGCCAGATCCACAGCGACGACGCGCTTGCCGGCCGCTACGACGGCCTGACGCCGATCGAGACGGTGCTCACCCCGGACGAGGTCGCCGACATCGATGCCCGCATCGGCGGACCGAACCCGGCGGCGGGAGGTGCATGATGAGCGAGGAATTCGTCCAGCTCAGCCTGACGCCGCTGCTGATCGGCGTGCTCGCGGCAATCGCCTGCGCCCTGCCCGGCAACTTCCTGATCCTGCGCCGCCAGGCGCTGATCGGCGACGCCATCTCCCATGTCGTGCTGCCGGGCATCGTCGTCGCCTTCCTGGTCACCGGCGCGGTTTCGACCTGGCCGATGATGCTCGGCGCCGCCGGCGCGGCGGTCGTCGCCGTCGTGCTGATCGAGGCGATCAAGCGGCTTGGCCGGATCGAGCCGGGGGCGGCCATGGGCGTCACCTTCACCGCCCTGTTCGCTGGCGGCGTGCTGCTGCTGGAGCAGAGCGACACCAGTTCGGTCCAACTCGACGTCGAGCACGCGCTCTACGGCAACCTGGAAAGCCTGATCTGGCTCGCCGCCGACGGCTGGCCGTCGTTGCTTGACCCGGTCGCGCTCGCCGGGCTGCCACCCGAACTGCCGCGCATGGCCGCCGTCGCGGGGCTCATCGCCGTGTTGACCGTGCTGTTCTGGCGGCCGCTGAAGCTGTCGACCTTCGACGAGGGCTTCGCCGCCGCGATCGGCCTGCCGACCGCGACGATCAGCTTCGGCCTCGTCATCGTCGCCGCGGTCGCCGCGGTCGCCGCCTTCGACGCGGTCGGTTCGATCATCGTCATCGCCATGTTTATCTGCCCGCCCGCCGCCGCCCGGCTGATGACCAACCGGCTTGAGGTCCAGGTGCTGTGGAGCGTCGCCTTCGCCGCCCTGTCGGCCGTGCTCGGCTATGTGCTGGCCGGCTACGGCCCGCTGTGGCTCGGCGCCGACCACGCCGTCAGCGCCGCCGGCATGATCGCCACCGTCTCCGGCGCGATCCTCGCGCTCGCCTGCCTCGCCGCCCCGCAGCGCAGCCGATAGGCGACACCCAGGCGCGTGCGTCACGAGACGACAAAGCGTGACATGCAACACAAGGGAAGATACACGAAAAAGCTACCTTTCTTCACGCGGACGACACGCAGTCCGCACCCCAGGAAGAGAGGAAAGCAAGATGATTACTTCGAAGAAAATTGCCACCTGCTTCGCCGTTATCGGGACGATGCTGTCGGTCGCGACGTCTTCGGCCAGCGCGGCCCCGAACGACGGAGCGACCCTCGGCGAGTGCTACAACAACTGGATCTCCTACTGCAACGGCCACGCGCCGAACGGCGGCGTCACCTCCTGCCACACCCAGAGCCTCGACCGCTGCGACAAGATCCACAAGGCCACTATGAGCCAGATCCCCGGCAGCCAGATCAAGGCCATGCGCGCCAACGCCCTGAAGCGGGTGACCCCGGCGCGCGCCTCAGTCCGCTGATCGCCCAGACGCGAAAAAACGGCCGTCCGGACGTCCCGTCCGGCGGCCGTTTTTCGTCTGGCGCCTCGCCGCCTAATGTTCGGCGGGCGTCACCATCGCGGTGATCGTGTCGTGGATCGAGATCGTGCCGATCGGCCGGCCCGACCCGTTGACGACATTGGCGACGCTCTCGCCGGCATCGGCGAACGTGCGGGCCGCGTCCTCAAGCCTGCTGCCGCTCTTGACCGACAGCTGCGTCGGCGCGGTGCGACCCGTTTCCATCACCGTGTCGACCCTGATCACCCGGCCGCGGTTCACCTCCTTGACGAAATCGGCGATGTAGCCGTCGGCCGGCTTGAGCACGATCTGCTGGCCGGTGCCCTGCTGGACGACGGCGCCGTCGCGCAGGATGGCGATGCGGTCGCCGAGGCGCAGCGCCTCGTCGAGGTCGTGGGTGATGAACACGATCGTCTTGTGCAGTTCCTCCTGCAGGTCGAGCAGCACCTTCTGCATGTCGACCCGGATCAGCGGATCGAGCGCGGAGAAAGCCTCGTCCATCAAAAGGATATCGGCGTCGTTGGTGAGCGCCCGGGCGAGGCCAACGCGCTGCTGCATGCCGCCAGACAGTTGATTCGGATAATAGTCCTCGTAGCCCTCCAGCCCGACACGGGCGATCCAGCGCGCGGCGCGCTGCTCCGCCTCCCGGGCGCCGATGCCCTGGATCTCCAGCCCGTAGACGACGTTCTTCATCACCGTGCGATGCGGCAGCAGGGCGAACTTCTGGAACACCATCGCCGTCTTGTGGCGGCGGAACGCGCGCAGTTCGGTCGCCGACATCCGGCACACGTCGATGCCCTCGTGGAGCACCTCGCCGGCCGTCGGCTCGATCAGCCGGTTGATGTGGCGGATCAGCGTCGACTTGCCCGAGCCGGACAGGCCCATGACCACCTGGATCTTGCCGCCCGGCATGGAGATGTTGATGTCGTTCAGGCCGAGCACGTGGTTGTAGCGCTCGTTCAGCTCGGTCTTCGACATGCCGTCTCGGACCTTGTCGACCATCGCCTTGTCGTCCGGGCCGAAGATCTTGAAGAGGTTGCGGATCTCGATGCCGCCCTGCGGATCAGCCATGGACCACCTCGGAATGCTTCTGCAGGCGCTTGCCGTAGGCCTGGGTGGCGCGGTCGAAGATGATCGCGATGGCAACGATGGCGAGCCCGTTCAGCACGCCGAGCGTGAAATACTGGTTGTTGATCGCCTGCAGCACCGGCTGGCCGAGGCCGCGCACGCCGATCATGGAGGCGACGACGACCATGGCGAGCGACATCATGATGCACTGGTTGATGCCGGCCATGATGGTCGGCAGCGCCAGCGGCAGCTGGACGTTCCTCAGCTTCTGCCAGGACGACGAGCCGAAGGCGTCGGCCGCCTCGAGCACGTCGGGGCTGACCAGGCGGATGCCGAGGTTGGTCAGCCGGATCATCGGCGGAATGGCGTAGATGACCACGGCGATGACGCCCGGCACCTTGCCCAGACCGAAGATCATCACGACGGGGATCAGATAGACGAACACCGGCATGGTCTGCATCAGGTCGAGCACCGGGTTGACCAGCGCCTGCAGCCGGTCGGAGCGCGCCATGGCGATGCCGATCGGGATGCCGAGCACGATCGCCGTCAGCGTGCACACCGCCACCATGGCAATGGTGCGCATGGTGTCCTCCCACATGCCGAGATAGCCGATCGCCATCAGCGCGGCCAGCGAGCCGAGCGTGATGCGCCAGCTGCGGCTCATCAGGAAGACAATGCCGACGATGGCGGCAAGAACGAGCGGCCAGGGCGAGGTCAGCAGCAGCTGCTCGAGCCCGATCAGGAACTGCCTGAGCGGCTCGAAGACGGTCTCCAGGGTCTCGCCATAGGCCCGGGTGAACGCCTTGAAGCTTTCGTCCACCGTCCGGCGCAGCAGCCTGAGGTCGCCGCGGCTGAGGGAAGGAAATTCGATCCAGTCCATGTCCTTGTCCTGACCTTTCAGGCCCAGTCTGCGAAGGCCCGCGCGGACGCGGGCCTCCGATCCTCTTTCAGGTCACGCCTCATCGCCTAAAGGGCTGCCTTGACCTTGTCGGCGACCTCCGGGCTGACCCATTCGGTCCAAACCTCGGGGAAGGTCTCCAGGAACCAGTAGGCGCCGTCCTCGTTGGACGCTTGGTTGTCGGACATCCAGGCGAGCACCTTGTTGGCGGTCTCGTTGCCCCAGCTGCGGGTCTTGACGTAGTCCATCGCCACGCCGGCCTTGTCGGCGAATTCCTTCGTCACCAGCGTGTAGACCTCGGACTTAACCCAGGCGTTCGGCTTGGGGTCCGGGCAATCCGCAACGACGGTGCAGGTATCCCAGTGCTCCTTGTCGTGCTCGACCTCGAAGTCGAGCCGGGTCATGTCGTACTTGCCGAGCAGGGCGGTCGGCGCCCAGTAGTAGCCGAGCCAGCCTTCCTTGCGTTCGAAGGCACGCGCGATCGAGCCGTCGAGGCCGGCCGCCGAGCCTGTGTCGATCAGCTCGAAGCCCCTCTCGTCGCCCTTGAAGGCGCGATACAGGTTGTCGGTGTTGATCTGGCAGCCCCAGCCGGAGGGGCAGTTGTGGAACGCGCCCTTGGAGCGGTCCTCTGCGCCGGGGAACAGGTCCGGACGCGCCAGGGCATCCTCGACGGTCTTCAGACCGTGCTCCTCGGCCAGATAGGTCGGCACCCACCAGCCCTCGACGCCACCGTCACTCAGAACCTCCCCGCCGATGATGAGGCGGTCTTCCTCGACCGCCTGGTCGAGCGGCTCGCGCACGGCGTTGATCCAGAACTCGGGCGCCATGTCCGGCTGGGCCTTCTCGTTCATGGAAGTGAAGGTGGGCATGGTGTCGCCGGTGACCAGTTCGACCGTGCAGCCGTAGCCTTCTTCCAGGATGATCTTGTCGATATGGGCGATCGCCCCTGCCGACGCCCAGTTCATCTCGGCCAGCGTGACCCGGCCGCAGTCTTCCGCCGCGAAAGCGGACGAGACCCCCAGCCCCATCAGGGCGGCGGTGGTGAATAGAAGCGTCTTTTTCATAGGTTCTTCTCCCATGGAGTTTCGGTTACCCCCTCACGGGAAGAGGAGATCGAGTAATAGTGCCCTGTTATATTTGGAGTAGTTCCGATACCAGGATACATTTGACGAGGAATCTTGAAAGTCAACATAGCGATCCCTCACGCCGGCCACAAATATATGACCGAAACCAAAAATGCAAATCCGTGAACCCGAACTAATGGTAACTCGCAAAATTGCCACAGGAAATACTGCATGAGAATTACCTATAGCCAGTCCATCTAATCGAAAACGCACATGCCATCAAAAAGTTCCATTTTCGATTCAGTCATGCCCATGTTCATCTGCGGAGATCGAGGTGATCGCATCCGCAGCCGGCAAGCGGACGGCAGGCCGGACGAAGCACCGCGCAACCGGCTGACGGAGGTCCCCGGCCATGCTATGGCTCGCACAGGCCGACAGACCGCCCTGCAAGGACCAACGCATGCATTCTCGCTTCGCCTCTGCCTGTCCCCTTGACGGCCCCGTCGCCTCATGACGCGAACCGTTCCCTTTCTCGCCCGCATGCAGGACGACGAACGGGCGGCCTGGATGGAGGCCCTGCCGGCAGCCTTGGCCGCGGCCGGGCTCGCCGACGTCGCCGTGCACCCTCTCGACCGGCTGGATACGGACGCGCGGCAGGCGGCGCGGGTCGCCATCGTCGCCAATCCCGAACCGGCGGACCTGCTTGAGCTTCCCAATCTCGTCTGGGTGCAGAGCCTGTGGGCGGGTGTCGAGCGACTGCTTTCCGAACTGCCGCCGTCGGCGCTGCAGATCGTACGCATGACCGATCCGCAGATGGCCGAGACCATGGCCGAGGCAGTGCTGGCCTGGACGCTCTACCTGCATCGCGACATGCCGCGCTACCGCGCCCAGCAGCGCGCCAGGGTGTGGCACGAACTGCCACTCAGGCTGCCGTCGCAGCGGCGCATCGGCCTGCTCGGTCTCGGCACGCTTGGCCGCGCCGCGGCAAGGCGCCTGATCGCCAACGGCTTTGCCGTCGCCGGCTGGAGCCGCACGCCCGCCGACGTCGCAGGCGTCGACTGCCACCACGGCCCCTCGGGCCTCGTCGCGGTGCTGGAACGCGCCGACATCGCCGTCGCACTGCTGCCGCTGACCGCCGAGACACGGGGCCTGCTGGACAAGACCCGGATGGCCCTGCTGCCGCGAGGCGCGGCGGTGATCAACTTCGCGCGCGGGCCGATCCTCGACACCGACGCGCTCCGCGACCTCCTCGACAGCGGGCATCTGTCCCATGCCGTGCTCGACGTGTTTGAGCACGAGCCGCTGCCGGCCGACGATCCGCTGTGGGCGCATCCGCAGATCACCGTGCTGCCGCATATCTCGGCGCCGACCACGCCGCAGACGGCGGCGAAGATCGCCGCCGACAATCTCGCTGCCTTCTTCGCCACCGGCGCGATACCTCAAGCGGTCGACCGCGCCCGCGGTTACTGAGTCGGGGGAACGGCTGTCGCCGTCCTGTCAAACAGCTCCGTTATAGGATCGCCGCGCGGCGCCCCGCCGCGCCCGGTGTCGCATGCCCTGGCCCCAGCCCGGGCGCCGCGCCGGATCTCCCCCTGTCACGGATGCCCCCATGCCCTCTCTTCCGATCGTCGGTGCGGCGATGACCCTCGACTTTCTCGAACTCCACCGCACGCTGATGCTGGAAAAGCCGCGCGACCTGGAACTGCAGGATTTCGTCAATGCGGACACGCTCAACGGCGACTGGCAGCCGCTGGTCGAGCGCGCGAAGGCCCTGCTCGACGGCCATCAGGGCCGGCTGGGAATCCACGGCCCGTTCTGGGGCATGAACGTCGCCAATCCCGATCCGGACATCGCCGCCATCGTCGGCAAGCGCCTGCTGCAGGGGCTGGAGGTGTGCGAGGCGCTTGGCGCCACGCACATGGTCGTGCACAGCCCCTATTCGACCTGGGACCACAACAACCTCGACAGCTACGAGAGAGGCCGAGAGAAGGTCATCGAGCGCTGCCATGCGACGATGAAGGAAGCGGTCGCCCGCGCGGAGGCCATCGGCTGCGAGCTCGTCATCGAGAACATCGAGGACAAGGATCCGCGCGACCGGGTGATCCTGGCCGAGAGCTTCAACTCGCCGGCGGTTGCCGTGTCGCTCGACACCGGCCATGCCCACTACGCGCACGGCTCGACCGGCGCGCCGCCGGTAGACCACTACGTCGCGGCGGCCGGCAACCGGTTGCGCCACGTGCACCTGCAGGATGCCGACGGCTATGCCGACCGGCACTGGAGCCTCGGCGAGGGCACGATCCGCTGGACGGCGGTGTTCGAGGCGCTCGGCCGGCTATCCAGCACCCCGCGCCTGATCATCGAGCTGCGCGACCTGACCAGGATCCCGGATTCGATCGCCCATCTCGCCGCGCTCGGGCTCGCGGAATAGCCCGCACCACGGCGCGCGGGCAGACCGCTCGGCGCGGATGAAAAACTGTCACAGAAGACTGCTACAGGGCCTCAGCCGTGCGAACCGCCCGGCACAGGATCACGCAAGGACCGTTCGACATGAAGAAACTTCTCATCGCCGCGGCCGCGCTCGTCGCCGCCGGCCAGGTTCATGCCGCAGACATTTCCGGCAAGCTCGTGCTCTACACGTCGCAGCCGAACGAGGACGCCCAGCAGACCGTCGACGCCTTCAAGGCCAAGCATCCGGCGGTCGAGGTCGAATGGGTCCGCGACGGCACGACGCAGGTCATGGCCAAGCTGCGTGCCGAGTTCGAGGCCGGCGCACCCAAGCCGGACGTGCTGCTGATCGCCGACACGGTGACCATGGAAAGCCTGAAGCGCGAAGGCCGGCTGATGGCCCATGACGGTGCCGACGTCTCCACCTACGACCCGGCGATCATGGACAAGGACAAGACCTACTTCTCCACCAAGCTGATCACGACCGGCATCATGTACCACGCCGACGCGCCGGTGAAGCCGACCTCGTACAAGGACCTGCTGAAGCCGGAAGTGAAGGGCCAGCTGGCGATGCCCTCGCCGCTGACCTCTGGTGCGGCCACCATCCACATGGTCGCCGTGACTTCGCATCCGGACCTCGGCTGGGCCTATTACGAGGGCCTGGCCGAACAGGGCGCCAACCCGCAAGGCGGCAACGGCGGCGTCTACAAGGCGATCGCCGGCGGCGAGAAGCTCTATGGCTTCATGGTCGACTACCTGCCGATCCGCGGCAAGGCCGACGGCGCGCCGGTCGAGTTCGTGTTCCCCGAGGAAGGCGTCTCGGCGGTGACCGAACCGGTGGCGATCCTGTCCACTGCGCAGAACCCGGACGCTGCCAAGGCCTTCGTCGACTTCCTGCTGTCGCAGGACGGCCAGACGCTCGCCGCCGCACAGGGCTACCTGCCGGCGCACCCCGCCGTCGCCCCGCCGGCCGGCTTCCCCGCGCGTGACACCATCAAGCTGCTCGACTTCGACCCGGCCGCGGCGCTCGAAGGCGACGCCGCCAACAAGGCCAAGTTCACCGAGATCTTCGGCGGCTGATTTCCCGCCGTGGCGCGCATCTTGAATCATGCGAACGGCGAGGGCCTCACCCTCGCCGTTCTCGTCGTGCTGGTGACGCTGCTGTGCGGCGTGCCGATGGCGCTGCTGTTCAAGGTCGGCCTGACGGTCAACGGCGAACCGAGCCTCGGCCCGCTGGTCGAGGCCGTGGCCAGCCGTTCGGTGCGCACCGCCCTCTGGCAGTCGGTCGAGAGCGGCCTGCTGTCGGCGCTCGCCGCCACCCTGCTCGGCACCGTGCTTGCGCTGGCGGTCGGACTGACCGACGTACGGCTGAAGGGGCCGCTGGTATTCTGCCTGCTGCTGCCGATGATGATCCCGCCGCATGTGACGGCGATCGCCTGGATCCAGGCCCTCGGCCCGTCGAGCCCGGTGCTGAAAACGCTCGGCCTCGCCCCGGCGATCGGGTCCAGCCATCCGATCTACTCGCGCGAGGGATTGGTCGCGCTGCTCACCCTGCAGCACACGCCCCTGGTGTTCCTGATCGTGCGCGCGGCGCTGCGCCGCTTCCCGCGCGAACTGAGCGACGCGGCGCGCATCTGCGGCGCGGCCCCCTTCGCCATGCTGCGGCGGGTGACATTGCCGCTGCTGGCACCGTCGCTGCTCGCCGGCTTCGCCCTCGCCTTCGTCGCCGCCCTCGGCAACTTCGGCATCAACGCGCTGATCGGCATTCCGGCGCGCTACACCACCCTGCCGGTCCTGCTCTGGCGCAGGCTCGCCAGCTTCGGGCCCGACGTGCTACCCAACGTCGCGGTCGTCTCGGTGCTGCTGGCGGCGGTCGCACTCGCCGCCATCGCCGTGCAGATGCTGCTCCAGCGGCGGCTGCGCACAGCGCTGGTCGGCCTGCCGCAGGCCCCGCTCGCCATCGCGCTGGGACACCGCCGGCTCGTTGCCGAGGCCGGCCTGTGGCTGTTCGTCGTCGCCACGCTGGCGCTGCCCGGCGCCTCGCTCCTCGCCACCGCCCTGGTCAGGACCTACGGCCTGCCGCTGACCGGCGACACGATCACCTTCGCCAACTTCGCCGAGGTGCTGTGGCGCCAGTCGGTGACGCTGCGCGCCTTCGCCAACTCCACCGCGATCGCCGCCCTGGCCGCCGCCGCCATCGCCCTGATCTCGATCGGCCTCGGCTATTTTCTGGCCCTGCGCCCTGGCACGCCCGGGCGCCTGGCCGCCATTGCCTCGGGTCAGGCCGATGTCGCCTTCGCGGTTCCTGGGCTGGTCATGTCGATCGCCTTCATCCTCGCCTTCATCCGGCCGCTGCCGCTCGTCGGCGTGTCGCTCTACGGCACGCTATGGATCATCCTGATCGCCTATGTCGGCGTGTTCCTCGCCGTCGGGCTGAAGCCGGTCGCTGCCGCCTACGTGCAGATGGACGCGAGCCTGGAGGACGCCGCACGCGTCTGCGGCGCCGGCTTCGCGCGGCGCCTGTCGCGCATCTTCGCGCCGCTCGTCGCCCCGGCCGCCGCCTCCGGCGCGATCCTCGTGTTCCTGACCGCCTACAACGAGGTGACCGTTTCCGCGCTGCTGTGGTCGTCGGGCAACGAGACCATCGGCACCACGATCTTCAACTACGAGGACGGCGGCTCGACGACGCTCGCCGCCGCCATGTCGACCGTCGTGGTGCTGGCGACGGTCGTCGTCATGGTCGCCATGAACGGCCTCGCCCGGCGCGTGCCGGCGGGCACGATCCCCTGGCGCGACTGACTGCCCCGACCAAGATGTAAAGGTAACTTGACATTTGCCGGCTGCACGCATATGTCAAGTTACCTTTACATTCGAGCCCAAAAGGGGAAACGTCGTGACCCGCCGCTTCTTTCTTGAACTCGCAGGAGCCACGCTGCTTTATGGGTTTGCGCTGGCCGTCGGCCTGGCGCTGGCGAACCGGCTGCCGACCGGCAGCCTCGGATGGTACGCGGCCTCTCTCGCCCCGGTTCCGACCCTGATACCAATCACGGTGATCCTAGTGCGCACCGTCGCCCGGCTGGACGAACTGCAGCGCAGGATCCAGCTTGAGGCGCTCGCCGTCGCCTTTGCCGGAACCGGGCTCCTGTCCATGAGCTACGGCTTTCTGGAGGACATCGGTTTCCCGCAGCTTTCCATGTTCGTCGTCTGGCCGACGATGGCCTCGCTCTGGGCCGCCACCGTCGTCATCAACCAGACCCGCTACAAATGAGAAACCGCGTCAGAGCCTTGAGACAGGAGAACGGCTGGTCTCAGGCAGATCTGGCGGCGCGGCTCGACGTTTCCCGTCAAACGGTCATTTCCATCGAAACCGGGAAATACGACCCAAGCCTGCCGCTCGCCTTTGCGATCGCCCGCCTGTTCGGGAAGAAGGTCGAGGATGTCTTCGAGGCGTGACCGCCTGATGGTCACCCATGTCCGCCGACGGGCAGGACCCATCCCGCCTCGAACGCAAGCGGCAGGACCTCGCCGACCGATACCTTGTGCGGGACGTTGACCAGGATCGGCTGGTCGCTCCCCTGCGCGCGACCCAGCGCCTCCCAATGGCCGCCCCGGTAGGTCGCCCGCTCGATCACCGTCTCGATCGCCCCCTCCCCGGCTATCCGCACCTGTTCGGGGCGCACAACGACCCTTGCCGGTCCGGTGCCGGTCCCTACGCTGCAGGACATCTCGAATGTCTGTCCGAAAACGTCGACACGGGCCCGGGGGCCGTACACCCCGGTCACGACGGCGCTCACGATCGTGCTGCGCCCGATGAAGCCGGCCACCCGCGCGTCGGCCGGCCGGCTGTAGAGGACGTCCGGCGCATCCGCCTGCAGGATCTGCCCCTGCCAGAGGATCGCGATCCGGTCGGCGAGCGCCATCGCCTCGCGCTGGTCGTGGGTGATGAACAGCGTGGTCGCGCCGCTGGCGCGGTGGAAGGCGGCAATCTCCTCCTCCATCGCGCCGCGCAGATGTGGGTCGAGGTTGGCGAGCGGCTCGTCCATCAGGATCGTCCGCGCCCCTTGCGCGAGGCAGCGCGCAAGGGCGACGCGCTGGCGCTGGCCACCCGAGAGATCCGCCGGCCGGCGCTCGGCAAAGGCGCCGAGTTCGACCGTCGCAAGGCAGTCGGCGGTGCGCCGCGCCACCTCGGCGCCGGCAAGCCCGGCTGTCTGCAACGGAAAGGCGACGTTGCCGGCAACCGACATGTGCGGCCACAGGGCGTAGGACTGGAACACGACGCCGACGTTGCGCGCCTCGGGCGGCAGATGCAGGCGCGGACCGGCCACGTCCCGGCCGCCGATGCGGATCGTCCCGCCGTCGAGCGGTTCGAGCCCCGCGATCAGCCGCAGAAGCGTGGACTTGCCGCAGCCGGACGGGCCGAGCACGACGAAAAACTCGCCGTCGCCGATGTCGAGCGACACGCCGTCGACGGCCCTGTGCGACCCGAATGCCTTGGAGACGTCGGTGAGAACGATGGACATGGCGCGGACATAGGCGAGCCGTATGACAGGACGATAAACCCCCGCGCCCGCCGCCGCGTCACTTGCCGCGCCGGTTCAGCGCGGCGGCCAGCGCCGCAGCCATGGCGCCGGTCTCGCCGCCACCGGCCGGGCGCCCCCCGCCCGGCCGGCCGCCCTTCGGCGCGCCGCCGCCGGGGCGGGGTCCGCGCGGATCGCGCGGACCGCCGTCGTCGCGGCGCTCGCGGGCGGCCTGGTAGTCGACCGCCTGGCGCATGCTCAGCGAGATGCGCTTGCGCTTCTGGTCGACTTCCAGGACGGTGACCGACACGATGTCGCCGGCCTTGACCACCTTGTGCGGGTCGTCGACGAACCGGTCGGCGAGCTGCGACACGTGGACAAGCCCGTCCTGATGCACGCCGATGTCGACGAAGGCGCCGAAATTGGTGACGTTGGTCACCGTGCCTTCGAGCTTCATGCCCGGCTTCAGGTCGGAGATTTCCTCGACGCCCTCCTGGAGGGCTGCGGTCTTGAACTCGGGACGCGGGTCGCGGCCGGGCTTCTCCAGTTCGGCGATGATGTCCCTGACCGTCGGCAGACCGAAGCGCTCGTCGGTGAATCGCTCCGGATCGAGGCTCTTCAAGAAGCCGCTGTCGCCCATCAGCGCGCGCACGTCGCGGCCGCAGGCCTTCACGATGCGCTCGGCGAGCGGATAGGTTTCCGGGTGCACCGACGAGGCGTCGAGCGGGTTGTCGCCGTCGGGGATCCTGAGGAAGCCCGCGCACAGTTCGAAGGCCTTGGCGCCGAGGCGCGGCACCTCCATCAGCTGCTTGCGGTTCCGGAACCGGCCGATCGCCTCGCGGTGCTCGACCACCGCGCGGGCGAGGCTCTCGCTCAGGCCGGAGATGCGCGCGAGCAGCGCCGGCGAGGCGGTGTTGAGGTCGACGCCGACCGCGTTGACCGCGTCCTCCACGACCGCGTCGAGGGCCCGGGCGAGCTTCGACTGGTTGACGTCGTGCTGGTACTGGCCGACGCCGATCGACTTCGGCTCGATCTTGACCAGTTCGGCGAGCGGGTCCTGCAGGCGCCGGGCAATCGAAGCGGCGCCGCGCAGGGACACGTCGACGCCAGGCATTTCCTTGGCGGCGAGTTCGGACGCCGAATAGACCGAGGCCCCGGCTTCGTTGACGATCACCTTGACCGGACGCTGCGCCGCCGGGATGTCGGCGAGCACGTCGGCGGCGAGCCGGTCGGTCTCGCGGCTGGCCGTGCCGTTGCCGATGGCGATCAGGCCGACCTTGTGCTTCGCGATCAGCGCCAGCAGCGTCGCGCGCGACCCCGCGACGTCGTTCCTCGGCTGGAACGGATAGATGGTCGCGGTGTCCACGAGCTTGCCGGTGGCGTCGACCACGGCGACCTTGACGCCGGTGCGGATGCCGGGATCGAGCCCGAGCGTCGCCCTCGCGCCGGCGGGAGCGGCGAGCAGCAGGTCCTTGAGGTTGCGGGCAAAGACCTGGATCGCCTCCTCCTCCGCCTTTTCGCGCAGCACGCCCATCAGGTCGAGCTCCAGGTGAAGGGCGAGCTTCACCTTCCAAGCCCAGCGCGCCACGTCCATGAGCCACTTGTCCGCCGGCCGGCCCTTGTCGGCGATGCCGGCGGCATGGGCGACCATGCGCTCGGCCGGCTTCAGCGGCGACGGATCGTCAACGTCGACGACGAGGTCGACGGAAAGCACGCCCTCGTTGCGGCCGCGAAACAGGGCGAGCGCCCGGTGGCTCGGGATCTTCGACCATTTCTCCCGATAGTCGAAATAGTCCGCGAACTTGGCACCCGCCTCCTGCTGGCCGTCGACCACAGCCGACTTCACGACGCCATTGTCCATCAGGTGCTGCCGCAGCCGGCCGACCAGTTCGGCATTTTCGGAAAACCGTTCCATCAGGATCTGGCGCGCGCCGTCGAGCGCCGCCTTGACGTCCTCGACGCCCTTGTCCGCGTCGACATAGGCGACCGCCTCCGTCTCCGGCACCTTCAGCGGGTCGGCGAGCAGCGCGTCGGCGAGCGGCTCGAGGCCCGCCTCCCTGGCGATCTGCGCCTTGGTGCGCCGCTTCTTCTTGTACGGCAGGTAGAGATCCTCCAGCACCGCCTTGGTGTCGGCGGCGGCGATCCGGGCCGCCAGGTCGTCGGTCAGCTTACCCTGTTCCTCGATCGACTTCAGGATCGCCGCGCGGCGGTCCTCCATCTCGCGCAGGTAGATCAGCCGTTCCTCCAGCTTGCGCAGTTGGGTGTCGTCTAGGCCGCCGGTCGCCTCCTTGCGGTAACGGGCGATGAACGGCACGGTCGAGCCCTCGTCGAGCAGCGTCACCGTCGCATTCACCTGATTGGGCTGGCAGCCGATCTCCACGGCGATGCGTCGTGCGATGCGGAGCGCAACGTCGGGGCTGACGGCGGCGGGCTTCCTGGCCGGGGCGGTGGCGGTCTCGACGATCTCGGACATGCTTCTACACTTGCGTTCGTTGGATCAGGACGGGCGACCATAGGGCGCGCGCGGGCCGCGATAAAGCCGAAGCGGCCGGCGATTAACAGGGAAGTGACGGGCCGGTCTAGCGCACCACGGTGATCGTCTCGGCGGCGCGGGTGACGGCGGTGTAGAGCCAGCGCTCGCGGTGGTCGCGGAAGGCGAAGCTCTCGTCGAACAGCACGACGTCGTCCCATTGCGAGCCCTGCGCCTTGTGCACGGTGAGCGCGTAGCCGTAGTCGAACTCGTCGGCCTTGCGGCGGATAGCGTAGGGGATCTGCTCGGCGCCGTCCTCGAACATCGCCGGCAGAACCTTGACCTGCACCGCCTGCTTGCCCGGCTCGTCCTCCGGCAGCACGTCGAAGCGCAGCGTGTTGCCCTGCGGCGGGCGCAGACGCTTGACCGTCCACAGGCCGCCGTTGAGCAGGCCCTTGGTCTTGTCGTTCCTGAGGCACACCAGCTTGTCGCCGACCGCCGGCATCGGCGTGGTGAAGCCCTTCAGTTCGCGGATGCGGTTGTTGTAGAGTCGCCGGGTGCGGTTGGTGCCGACCAGCACCTGGTCGGCGGCGAGGATGCGCTCCTTGCCGATCTCCTTGCGCGAGATCACCCGGCTGTCGCCGTAGCTGCCGTAGGCCAGGTCGCCGCCCTCGCGGATGGTCATCGACAGGCGCACGATCGGATTGTCCTGCGCCTGGCGGTGCACCTCGGTCAGCATCACGTCCGGCTCGGCCTCGGTGAAATAGCCGCCGCCCTTGACCGGCGGCAACTGCGCGGGGTCGCCGAGCACCAGCACCGGCGTGCCGAAGGAAAGCAGGTCCCGACCGAGTTCCTCGTCGACCATCGAGCATTCGTCGATGACGATGAGTCGGGCGCCCGCCGCGGCGCTGTCGCGCTTCAGCGCAAACTGCGGTCCCGGATCGGCGTCATCCTCGCCCATCTCGTCCTCTTCCTTCGCCGCGCGCGGCCGGTAGATCAGCGAATGGATCGTGCCAGCGTCGGCGCAGCCCTTCTGACGCAGCACATGCGCCGCCTTGCCGGTGAAGGCGCCGAAGCAGACGTCGCCGTCGACGCCCTCGGCCAGGTGGCGGGCGAGCGTCGTCTTGCCCGTGCCGGCATAGCCGAACAGGCGGAACACCTGCCGGTCGCCGCGCTTCAGCCACGCGGCGGCCTCCGTCAGGGCCTTGTCCTGTTGCGCCGACCAGAGCATGAAGTGATTCCCGTTTCGTTCTCGCGGGCTAGGAATAGCCGGTTTCGACCAGACGCGCACGGGGGAATTGACCATGCTTGTGACCCGGCCGCCGTCGTCGCGCCAAGACGGAACCGTACACTCCGCCCGCGGTATGCCATTCCGGCGCAAGCTGGACTCCATCAGCCGCCGGCGTATGGTGATGGGCCGAGAGAGCGCGGCGTCCCGGATCCCGGCCTGCGCAGACATGACGACCGAGTAGTGGCAAGGTCACGCGGCGTGGATTCCCGATCAAGTCGGGGACGACCGACCGGGGATGCCGTGTGGATCCTCCGGTCCGCTCAAGCCACCTTCGCCGCCAGCCGCTTGCGGATGCTGTCGACATCCGCCTTGGGCGTCGCGGCGAACAGCGTCTTCGTGTAGGGGTGCTGCGGATCGCCGAACACCGCGTCACGGCTGCCGTATTCGACCACCTCGCCGAAATACATCACCATCACCGTGTCGGCGATATAGCGCACCACCGAGAGGTCGTGGCTGATGAAGACATAGGTCAGGCCCATCTCGTCCTGAAGGTCGGCGAGCAGGTTGAGGATCTGCGCCTGGACAGAGAGATCCAGCGCCGACACCGGCTCGTCGAGCACCAGCAGCTTCGGCTTCAGCATGATCGCCCGGGCGATCGCCACCCGCTGGCGCTGGCCGCCGGAGAACATGTGCGGATAACGGCCGTAGTGCTCGGGCTTCAACCCGACCTTCTCGAGCATGGCCAGCGCCGCGTCGCGCCGCTCGGCCGCCGGCATGTCGGTGTTGAGCAGCAGCGGCTCCTCCAGCACGTGGCCGATCTTCTGGCGCGGGTTAAGCGAACCGTAGGGGTTCTGGAACACGATCTGCACCTTGCGGCGCATCTCGCGCGACACGCCGGTCTTCGCGATGTCGATCGGCAGTCCGTCGATCTCGATCGTGCCGGAGGTCTGCGGGTCGATCATGGTCAGGATGCGGGCCAGGGTCGACTTGCCGCAGCCGCTCTCGCCGACCACGGCAAGCGTCGTGCCGCGCGCAACGTCGAAGGACACGCCCTTGACCGCCTGCAGCACCCGCGGCCTGGAAAACAGGCCGCCGCCGATGACATAGTCACGCGTGATGTTGCAGACCTTGAGGATCGGTTCGCTCATGCTCCGGCCTCCGTGCTGTAGCTGGCAGCGAAGTCGCTCACGGTCGGCAGGCGGTCGCCGGTGGCGTTCTCCGGCAGCGCCGACAGCAGCGCGCGCGTGTAGGGATGCTTGGGCGCCTCGAACAGCGACAGCACGTCGGCCTCCTCCATCTTCCGCCCCTGGTATTGCACGATCACCCGGTCGGCGGTCTCCGCGACCACGCCCATGTCGTGGGTGATCATGATCAGCGCCATGCCGCTGTCCCGCTGCAGGTTCATCAACAGGTCGAGGATCTGCTTCTGGATCGTCACGTCCAGCGCCGTTGTCGGTTCGTCGGCGATCAGGAGCCTGGGCGAACAGGCGATCGCCATGGCAATCATGACGCGCTGGCACTGGCCGCCCGACATCTGGTGCGGGAAGGCCGACAGCCGGCGTTCGGGCTCCGGGATGCCGACGGCGCGCATCAGGTCGAGCACCCGTGCCTTGCGCTGCTTCGCGGTCAGGCCGGTGTGCACCTTGAGCGCCTCGCCGAGCTGGAAGCCGACCGTGAAGCACGGATTGAGGCTGGCGATCGGCTCCTGGAAGATCATCGAGATGTCCTTGCCGATGACCTTGCGGCGCTGCTTCGGGCTGAGGCTGCGCAGATCGAAGCCCTCGAAGGTCATCCTGTCGGCCGTGATGGTGGCGGTGTCGGGCAGCAGGCCCATGACCGCCAGCATTGCGACCGACTTGCCGGAGCCGGATTCGCCGACGATCGCCAGCACCTCGCCGGCATCGACCGTGTAGTCGACGCCGTCGAGCGCCCGGAACGGACCTTTCGCCGTGTCGAACTCGACCCTGAGGTTGCGGATTTCGAGAAGCGGCATGGTCAGCTCCTCTTCAGCTTGGGATCGAGCGCGTCGCGCAGGCCGTCGCCGACCAGGTTGATGGCGAGCACCGTGATCAGGATGGCGAGGCCGGGGAAGGTCACCACCCACCAGGCGCGGAGGATGAATTCGCGCGCCTCGGCCAGCATGGTGCCCCATTCCGGCGTCGGCGGCTGGGCCCCCATGCCGAGGAAGCCGAGCGCGGCGGCGTCGAGGATCGCGTTGGAGAAGGACAGCGTCGCCTGCACGATCAGCGGTGCCAGGCAGTTGGGCAGGATGGTCCTGAACATCAGCCTGAGATGGCCGGCACCGGCGACGCGGGCGGCGATCACGTAGTCGCGACTGCGCTCGGCGAGCACCGCGGCGCGCGTCAGGCGGACGAAATGCGGCTGCAGCACCAGCGCGATGGCAATCATCGCATTCATCAGGCCGGGTCCCAGGATCGCCACCAGCACGAGGGCAAGAAGCAGCGACGGGAACGCCAGGATGATGTCCATCACGCGCATGATGAAGGTGTCGACCGCACCGCGCAGATAGCCTGCCACGAGGCCAAGGACGATGCCGCCGGTCAGCGCGATGACCACGACGATGACGCCGATGAACAGCGAATAGCGGGCGCCGAAGATCAGCCTGGAGAGGATATCGCGGCCGACGGCGTCGGTGCCGAGCAGGAACGTCGCCTTGCCGCCCTCGGTCCAGGCCGGCGGTACGAGGAAGCTGTCGCGGTACTGAATGTCGGGGCTGTGCGGGGCGACGAGCGGCGCGAACACCGCGGTCAGCACCAGCAGGGTGAACACGACGAGCCCGACGACGGCGCCGCGGTTCTGCGAGAAATAGTACCAGAACTCGGCCAGCATCGCCCGTCTCGCGTTGCGGCTTTCCTGGCTGATCTTTTCGGCCGAAACCGGAGCGGCCGGGGAGGATTGCGTCATGACTTGGTCCTTCCGCTCAGGTGTGGCGGATGCGCGGGTTGATCAGCCCGTACAACACGTCGACGATCAGGTTGACCAGCATGATGATGCCGGCGATCAGGAGCAGCCCGCCCTGCACGACGAAGTAGTCGCGCCGCGAGATGCTGTCGACCAGCCACTTGCCGATGCCCGGCCAGGAGAAGATCGTCTCGGTCAGGATCGCTCCGGCGAGCAGCACGCCGATCTGCAGCCCGATGGTGGTGATGACCGGAATGAGCGCGTTGCGCAGCGCATGCAGGCCGATCACCCGGGCGGGCGGCAGTCCCTTCGCTCGCGCCGTGCGCACATAGTCTTCGCCCAGCACCTCCAGCATCGCCGAACGGGTCTGGCGCGCGATGACGGCGAGCGGAATGGTGGCCAGCACGACCGACGGCAGGATCAGGTGGCGGACCGCCGACACGAAGGCGCCCTTCTCGCCCGACAGCAGGCTGTCGATCAGCATGAAGCCTGTCACCTGCGGGAAGAAGTACATCAGCGAGATGCGACCGGAGACCGGCGTCCACTGCAGGATGCCGGAGAACAGGATGATCAGCAGCAGGCCCCACCAGAAGATCGGCATTGAATAGCCGACCAGCGCGGTGCCCATGATCGCCTGGTCGGCGACCGAGCCGCGCTTGACCGCAGCGAAGATGCCGGCGGGGATGCCGAGCGCGACGGCGATCACGATGGCACAGAGCGAGAGTTCGACCGTCGCCGGGAACAGTGTCAGGAACTCGGTCAGGACCGGCTTCTTGGAGGCGAAGGACGTGCCGAGATCGCCCTGGAAGACGTTGAGCAGATAGTCGAGATACTGCTGCCACAGGGGCTTGTCGAAGCCCATCTGCTTCATCAGTTGGGCCTTGCGCTCGGGGTCCATGCCGCGCTCGCCGGCGAGCAGGTCGAGCGGATCGCCAGGCAGCAGGCGGATGAAGCTGAAGGCGACCAGGGTCACGCCGAGAAAGGTCGGGATCAGCAGGCCGAGGCGGCCGAGAAGGAAACGTATCATGGTCGGGTCCGGATCGGGCGGACCGGCGGCGGCCGCGATCAGCGGCGCGGGACGCCAGCCCGACAAGCGCGGACGCCGGCGGAGAACCACCGGCGCCGCCGAGCGTACGGGGCCTTATTCGGCGATGTCGACGCCGTCGAACCGGTGGCCGCCGAGCGGGTCCATGACGTAGCCCGAGACCTTGGCCGACATCGGCATGAACACGACGGAATGGGCGATGGTCGCCCACGGCGCCTGCTCCTTGAACACGACCTGCGCCTGCTCGTAGAGCTTGGTGCGTTCCGCCTTGTCGGAGACGGTCTTCGCCTTCTGGATCAGGGCGTCGAAATCCTCGTTGCACCACTGGGCCCGGTTGGCGCCGCCGACGGCATCGCACCCGAGCAGAACAGCGAGGAAGTTGTCCGGATCGCCGTTGTCGCCGGTCCAGCCGAGCAGCACCGCGCCGTCGCGGTTCACGTCCTTGGAGCGGTTGAGGTATTCACCCCACTCGTAGGACACGATCTCGACCTTGACGCCGACCTTGTCGAAGTCGGACTGGATGACCTCTGCCATGCGGCGGGCGTTCGGGTTGTACGGACGCTGCACCGGCATCGCCCACACCTTCATGGAAAGATCCTTGACGCCAGCCTCCTCGAGCATCTTCTTCGCCGCTTCGGGATCGTAGGGATCATCCTGGATGGCGTCGTTGTAGGACCACATGGTCGGCGGGATCGGGTTCTTCGCTGCCTCGCCGGAGCCCTGGAACACGGCGTCGAGGATCGCCTGCTTGTTGATCGCCATGTTCAGCGCCTTGCGGACGTCCGCCCTGTCAAACGGCGCCTGCTTGGTGTTGTAGGCGAGATAGCCGACGTTGAGACCCTGCTGCTCCAGCATCTGAAGGGTCGAATCGGCCTTGATGTCGGCGATGTCGGCCGGCGCCGGATACGGCATCACATGGCACTCGCCGGCCTTGAGCTTCTGCAGGCGCACGGCCGCGTCCGGCGTTATGGCGAAAACGAGGTTGTCGATCGCCTGCTTGCCGCCCCAGTAGTCGGCGAAGGCCTGGTAGCGGATCACCGCATCCTTCTGATAGCCGACGAAGGCGAACGGACCGGTGCCGACCGGCTGCTGGTTCAGCAGTTCCTTGGTGCCGGCCTTTTCAAGCTGCGCGGCGTATTCGGCCGAGAACACAGACGCGAAGTCCATGGCGAGGTTGGCCAGCATCGGCGCTTCGGGGCGCGACAGCACGAACTTCACGGTGTGGTCGTCGACCTTGACGATCTCCTTGATCAGGTCCGGCATGGACATGCCGTTGAAATATTCCCAGGCCGTCCCGGCGGTGTATTCGTGCCACGGATGGTCCTTCTTGAGCTGGCGCTCGAAGGAGAAGATCACGTCGTCGGCGTTGAACTCGCGCGTCGGGGTGAAGAAGCCCGTGGTATGGACCTTGACGCCCTTGCGCAGGTTGAACGTGTACTCCAGGCCATCGTCGGACACGCTCCAGCTTTCGGCCAGGCCCGGGACGACTTCGGTGGTGCCGCGCTTGAACTCGACCAGACGGTTGTAGACCGGCTTGGACGAAGCGTCGAAGGTCGTGCCGGAGGTGTAGAGCGCCGGGTCGAAGCCTTCCGGCGACCCTTCCGAGCAATAGACGAGGGTCTTGGCCGAAGCGCCCGAAGCCGCGATGACGGTCATGCTGACGCCAAGCAGCGCCGCCTTCAGCGATTTGCGGATAATCATCAAACTATTCTCCCCTTGATGACATGAACGGATATCGCGACGTCGAACGCGTGCGCGTGTCTGCAATCCGCCCTGGCGCGCAATTAGGCGCCTTTTCACACCGAAATCAACCGGCGCCACATTTCTAAATTAACGTCGAAAACGAAATTTTTTTACTGGGTCAGCAGCTCTGACATAAGCGAAATTCCGAAATGAACCTGCCTCTCAGAACAACGTTCCGTTACGTCTGTCTGTTTTTGATCATCCGGTCAAATTATTGAAATTGCAACACGTTTCAGGCCGATCTCAACAGCCTGCCGGGCTGACGCGGTTGCCCGCGCCGCCCGCAGGACCGACCGCGGCAACATCCATCCCTTGCCGCACCGCACCATCGCGCGCAGGAGCGGTTTCTCCCGGATCGGCCCGAAAAGGGAAAATTTCTTGCGCCCGACGGGCGGCTCGCCGAGGCGGGACGCCCGGCTATGCGCTGCCCGGAGCCCCGGCAGAGCCGGCCGGAGCATCCGCATCCCCCGCATCCTCGCCCGCCGGTGCCTGGCCGTCGCGGCCCCTGCCCGCGGCCGGATGCGGTCTGCCTTCGTGATAGGTGACCTGCGGGAACGGGATCTCGATGCCCCGCTCGTCGAAGACGTCCTTGATGAACTCGTTGTAGGCCCGTCCGGTCGCCCACTGGGAACCCGGAAAGGTCTTGATGCGCGCGCGCAGATCGACGGACGAGGCTCCGAAGTTGACCACGCCGTGCATCTCCAGGTCGCCGATGATGGAGGCGCCGGCCGGACTCGCCTTGAGCCGGTCGAAGGCCTCCTGCATCGCAGCCTTCGCCTGCCTGATGTCCGTGTCGTAGGACACGCCGACCAGCGCGACATGGTAGGAGAAATCGCGCATGAAGTTCGACACCATGTCGACCGAGGAGAACGGCACGATGTGGGTGGTGCCGTCGAGGTCGCGAATGCGCACGGAGCGCACGGTCAGCCGCTCGACGACGCCGGTCACGCCGCCCACGGTGACGACGTCGCCTTCGTTGATGGCGTTCTCGATCTGGATGAAGGCGCCGGTGATGATGTCCTTGACCAGCGTCTGGGCGCCGAAGGAGACCGCCAGGCCGAGCACGCCCGCACCGGCGATCAGCGGCCCGATGTCGACGCCGAGTTCCGACAACGACAGCAGCGCCGCCATGATGATGACGACGACCGTGAAGGCATTGCGAAACAGCTGGAACAGCGTCCGCTCTCGGGACGAGATGATGTAGCCGGAGCGCTCGCGTAGGCGCAGGTCAACCCACGACATCACCGTCAGCCAGATCGCGAACGCGACCAGGACGGTGATTCCGGCCGACGCGAAGCGACCGAGGAAGGCCGACCCAACCTCGCTGCGCACCAAACTCGAGAAATCCAGGACCGACCAGATGTCGGCGAGGATGAATATGGTGCCGAGGAACACGATCATCCGCATGATCTTCAGCAGGCGCGGCACGAAGGCGTTGAGGCGGCCTTCGAGCGCCGGCAGGGTCTGCCTCAGGTCGGCCGGAACCCGGATGCCGCCGTCGATCGCTCGCGTCATCACCAGCGAGAGCAGGAAGCCCGCCATGATGGTCAGGATCGACAGGCTGGTCGAGCGCATCAGCAGGCCGACGGCCTCGAACGGCCGGGTGATCCAGATACCGAACACCGTGAGGATGTAGGCAACCGCCAGAACGGCCCATGTCCGTCCGAGGATCGTCAGAGCGTGTCGGGCCAGTTCGCTGTCCAGGGTGGCGGCGTAGCGGATCGTCTCGTCGCGGACCTTGACGCGGTTGATCAGAATGATGGCGATGGACAGCGCTGCGGCGGCGAATACGATCACCACCCGCAGGGCGTTGCCGACGACGAAGGAGATCGTGAGATTCGCCATCGGCACCGCCAGCATGACGCCATAGCCGAGCAGCGCGATCACGAAACCGATGCGCGACGACCAGTACTTCGCCGATGGCGTGCTGAACGGCAGCAGGCGCAGTTTCTCCCGCCGCGGCGCAAACACGAAGCGGACGGCCACCCGGGCGAGCGCGGTGGCGACGAAGGCGTTGAGCGTCAGGTTCTCGAACAGCGAGATGCCGGGCAACAGGGGGCCGAACTCGGCGAGCGCGGCAACCGTTCCGCCGATGAAGCCGAGGCCGATGGTAACGACGTCGACCAGGGTCCCCAGCACCAGCACGCCCGCCTTCCACAGCCAGCCCCGGCGCTCCGCCTTTTGCTCCAGAGCGTCGAAGAACCGGATCGCGACCATCTGGGCAGCGAGATAGACCACCATCGCGCAACCGAACACGGCGATCAGTTCCACCAGCGTCTGCTGGACCCGATCCCATTTGACCGTGACGTCGCCCTTGACCAACAGGGTGAAGCCCTTGAGCGAGGACGTCAGCCGGGCGGTGACGTCGGCAACGTCCGCGATCAGGCCACGGGTGTAGTCGCCTATCCACAGGGCGAAGGTTTCCCGCGCGGCGGTCTCGGCGACCGATGTCCCAGCGGTCGGCGCAACCGCCGGCGCGGCGGCTGGCCGGTCGGCGCCTGCACCTGCATTCAGACCCTGCAGAAGACCGATCAGGGCGGCCCGCCCCGCGGGATCCTGGAGCAGCCGCACCAGGGCGTCTCGCGCCGCCGCAGTGTCCTCGGATGCGGTACTGCCGTCCTGTCCGGGCAGTTCGGACGCCGCCGGCACGGGCTCCTCCGCCACCTCGGTGCTTCCCCCTGTCGGCGCCGTGTCCTGGGCCAGGACGGGCACGGCAAGCAGCAGGACGAGAAGGAAGGAGGCGAACGGGCGAAGCAGGGTGGGCATGCGGACGGATCCAGACGGTCGGCTGTGTGATCGTTCTGTGAAATAGCAGAGATAGGCCGGTTTGGCACATGTGCCCAGCCCACCACGGTTCGTTTGTGGGCGAACGCCCTACCGGCAGCAAGGCCACGGGAGGGAAGCGAAGGAAAAGGCGAGCCTGCCCGCAAGGAGAACACCAGCGTCGCGGTCCGGTTCCGCACTGTCCGCCGCGCGACGGGCCAAGCCGGCCCGATGGTCCGGTTAATGGCAGTTCACCATGTTCCCTAACGCTATCCTAACCTAGGCAGTTCTAACATCGGCGGTGGCCTGAGGTAGGGAACATGCTGGACAGTCTCATCGATCTTGCGCGACAGTCGTCGACCGACGCTCGGGGCGCCTTGATGCAGAGCATCGCCGACGTGTTCCTGAAGGGCGTTGGCAAGCATTCCGAGGCCGAATTGAGGCTGTTCGGCGACATCCTCCTACGCCTGCTCCAGTGCACCAGCGTCGAGCACCGCGCCGCCCTGTCGCGTCGCATCGCGCCGTGCAAGGACATGCCCTCCGCCGTCGCCCTGCAACTGGCCGGCGACGTCATCGCCGTGGCACGGCCTGTGCTTGAGAAATCCCAGGCCCTTGGCGAAGAGCAGCTGCTTGAACTGGCCCGCCGTCTCGACGAGAGTCACCTCGCTGTCCTCGCCCGCCGGGAGGATCTCACGCCGCCGGTTTCGGATACCCTGGTCCGGCGCGGCCGCACCACGGTGTGGCGGACGATCGCCGGCAACCGCAAGATCCAACTGTCCGAGGGCGCCATGCGCAACCTCGCCCGCCAGGCGGTCAAGGATGCCGTCCTGCGCGAGGACATCACCACACGGCGGGACCTGACCCCGGCGATCTGCGCCTGGTTGATCCCGCACGTCAACCCGAGGACTAGAGCGCGCCTCGAGGCCGTCGCCTCAGGACGCATCTCGGGAGAGGAACTCGACGCCATCGCAGCACGCAAGGCCCTGCGCCGCCGGCTAGGGCCGAGCCTCGACACCTCCGACGCCACCAAGCTGTGGCAGTTCGTGCAGGCGGAGGAGACTACCCTCGACGAACTCATGCTGGTGCTGCTGGAGGACAACCGGCTGCTGCATGCCGCCGACCTGCTGGCCAGCGCCACGCGCACGCAGAAAGCCCATGTCCGCAACGCGGTGTTCGGCGGCGATTCGGACAAGATCGTCGGCTTCGCCCGCAACGTCGGCCTCAAGCCGGAGACCTTCGCGGCGCTGGTTCGGGCCCGCTGCAAGAATCTGCGCATCCCGGAATCGCAGGCCGACAGCCTGATCGAGAAATACGAGGCGCTGACGCCCGGGCGCGGGACGCGCCGAACGGACCCCGTCTTCGCCCGCCGCCGACCGGCCGCACCGCGCCTATCCGCCTAGTCCCGCCGGCACAGCATCGCGGCAAGGGCGGTCGTCAGGGTCGCCGCAGCATAGAACCACAACCCGGGCAAAACGCTCGCCTTGGCCAGACCGCTGGTCTTGGCCGCGAACAGCACCAGCGCGACCAGCATCACGTCCATCATCGACCATTTGCTGACCGCGCCGAGCAGGGCGAGCGAGCGCGCCTTGCCGCCGGTCAGAGCCGCGACGTGGATCAGGCATAGCTTGACCGCGGGAAGGCCGACGGAGAACAGCGCGACGGCAACCGCGATGACATGGTCGCCCTTGGTCCATAGTCCCTCGACCATCTCCAGCAGCGACGGCCGGTCCTCGAGAAAATACAGCCGCTCCATGCGGATCATCGGCTGCGTGATCCCGAGCGCGAAGCAGAAGGTCGCGACGGGCAGCAGCAGGGCGGTGGCGAGGCGCAGGATCACGGGCAGGCGGCAGCCAGACGAGTGGAGGCCGCGTGCCGCAGGGCGCCCGGCCGGAAGGACGACACCGCACTATCGGCCAGAACGGGTCGGATTGCCAGAGCCCGGCAAGGCTCCGGATCAGGCGCCCTTCGGGCGTCAAGGGTCGGATCAGATGGTCTTGAAGACGATCGGGATCGATCCGCGCAGCCGGCCGACAGGCCGGGCCGCGCATCGGGCTGCGGTCAGCGCGCGCGCATCCGGCCGGCGACCTCGTCGAGTTGGTCCTGCTCCGCCTGGTCGAGGCTGTCGCGCTCGCGCTGCTGATCGCGTTCCTCGAGCTGCTCGAACTTCTTCAGTTCCTCGATGGCTTCGCTCAGGTCGTCGCGGGCGCGTTCGAGCTGCTCGTTCAGCTCGAGGGCAGAATTCCGAAGGTTGTCGCGCCGCGTCGCCGCAGCCTTGGCATAGGTCGGATAGGCGAAGTGAGTCACGTCGGTGATGCCGACGCGCTCCTGCTCGGAGCGGATCTGGTCGTCGAGTTCGTCCGCCATGCGGTTGAACTCGGCGATCATGGCTTCGATCTGCGTCACCTGGCGCCGCTTCTCGTCAACCTGGAAACGCTTCAGGCGAATGAGGCTGTCTCGGGACTTCATTACTCGTTACTCCCCTAACGCTCCCAGATTACGCCGGAGTCATTTCCAAAAGGTTGGCGAGCCGCAAATACCCCTCTTCCAGCGCCGTCGCCTCGTCCTTGGTCTGGCTCAAAAAGCCTTCCAGCGCGTCGTGGCGGGCGATCGCCTCGTCGACGACCGGATCCGAACCGCGCCGGTAGGCACCGAGCCGGATCAGTTCCTCCATGTCCGAGAAGGTCGCCATCAACTGGCGTGCCTTGCGCAGCACCGGCACGAGCGGTTCGGGCACGCAGCGCGGCATGGTGCGCGAGACCGACTTGAGCACGTTGATGGCCGGATAGCGACCGCGCTCGGCGATCGAGCGCTCCATCACCACATGGCCGTCGAGGATGCCGCGCACGGCGTCGGCGACCGGCTCGTTATGGTTGTCGCCCTCCACCAGAACCGTGAACAGGCCGGTGATCGAGCCAGAGCCGACCCGGCCCGGCCCGGCGCGCTCGAGCAGGCGCGGCAGTTCGGTGAATACCGTCGGCGTGTAGCCCTTCGAGGTCGGCGGTTCGCCGATCGACAGTCCGATCTCGCGCTGCGCCATGGCAAAGCGCGTCACCGAATCCATCATGCACAGGACCTTGGCGCCCTCGTCGCGGAAGTGCTCCGCCACGGTCATCGCCAGATAGGCCGCCTGGCGGCGCATCAGCACGCTCTCGTCGGACGTCGCCACCACGACGACGGAGCGGGCGAGGCCCGCCTCGCCCAGATCGTCCTCGATGAACTCCTGCACCTCGCGGCCGCGCTCGCCGATCAGCCCGATGACGGCAACGTCGCAGTCGGTGTTGCGCGCCAGCATCGACATGAGAACGGACTTGCCGACGCCCGAGCCGGCGAAGATGCCCATGCGCTGGCCCTCGCAGCAGGTCACGAAGGTGTTGAGCGCGCGCACGCCGAGATCGAGCGGCGGCCCGACCCGCGCCCGCTCGGAAGCCGGCGGCGGCGCCGAGCGCAGGCGCCGCGGCGTCTCTCCGCCCGGCAGCGCGCCCTTGCCGTCGATCGGCTCGCCCATCGCGTTGATCACCCGGCCGAGCCAGGCATTGGCGGGATGCACGACGCTCTCGCGCGCGGCGATCACCGCCTTGCAGCCCATGCGCACGCCTTCAAGCCCTGCAAACGGCATGCACAGCGCGTGCCCGTCGCGAAATCCGACCACCTCGGCCGAGACCGGCGTGACGCCGTCGCCGATGTCGATGGTCAGGCGCGAGCCGACGCTCATCTCGTGAATGGGCCCCGCGATCTCGACCAGAAGCCCCTGGACGGCCACGACGCGGCCGTAGATCTGGGTCGGCAGAAGCGATTCGATTTCCGCAAAGAGCGCTTTCAAGCGACATCTCCTCAATTCAGCCGCCCGATGGTAACCGATCGTTTACGTCTCTGCTTAATGTTAATGAACGAAGCGTTGAGAGGCGAAAGCCATTTCAGGGCCGACGGCTTGGTGAAAACGAGTCCGTGGGGATCGGCTGTGCCGGTTTCTTAAAGTGAAACATGAAGTGGTTGGATCTCACGTTTTTTTAGAGATCTCAGCCTCTTGACCGGTTTTTCACAGATTCGTTTTCATGGCGCTTGCTGCTACGAATCAGAATTTGTTAACCATTGGACATTAGCTTTGAGTCGGGGTTAACAGCAGTCCTTCGTAGCCGGCGCCGACAAAGCCGTTGCGACTTGCCCAGGATAGGCAGCACAAGGGGATTGGCATGCGTGTGTTGTTGATTGAGGACGATAGCGCCACCGCGCAGAGCATCGAGCTGATGCTCAAGTCCGAGAATTTCAACGTCTACACGACGGATCTTGGCGAGGAAGGAATCGACCTCGGCAAACTCTACGACTACGATATCATCATGCTGGATCTGAACCTCCCGGACATGTCCGGTTACGAGGTTCTGCGCACATTGCGCGTGTCCAAGGTGAAGACGCCGATCCTGATCCTCTCCGGCCTCGCCGGCATCGAGGACAAGGTGCGCGGCCTCGGCTTCGGCGCCGACGACTACATGACCAAGCCGTTCCACAAGGACGAACTGGTCGCCCGCATCCACGCCATCGTGCGCCGTTCCAAGGGCCATGCCCAGTCGGTGATCGTCACCGGCGACCTGCGGGTCAACCTGGACACCAAGACCGTCGAGGTCGGCGGCCAGCGCGTGCACCTGACCGGCAAGGAGTACCAGATGTTGGAGCTGCTTTCGCTCCGCAAGGGCACGACGCTCACCAAGGAAATGTTCCTGAACCACCTCTACGGCGGCATGGACGAGCCGGAACTGAAGATCATCGACGTCTTCATCTGCAAGCTGCGCAAGAAGCTGGCCGCCGCCACCTCGGGCAAGAACTACATCGAGACCGTCTGGGGTCGCGGCTACGTGCTGCGCGAGCCGGACATGGAAGCCGCTGCCTGACCGGCGCTGACCGTCCCTGAGGTCGACCGATATGTCCCCCGCCGGCTCACCGGCGGGGTTTTTGCTTGGTCGGCTGCGACGGCCGCGGGCAAGGGTGCCCCGGCGGGACGTCCCCTGCCCCGGAGTCGCAGGTCACAGGCTCAGTTGATAGCTCGCCGGAACGTAGCGGAAGCCGTCGCCTTTCGTCTCGACGAAACCGAGCGCCGGGAACGGCATGTGATAGCCGACGAACGGAATCCGGTCGGCCGCGATCATGCCGAAGACGTTCCGGCGTGCCGCGGCGGCGGCTTCCTTGTCCATGTCGAAGCGCACCTCCCAGTCCGGATAGGCCAGAGACCAAACGTAGTGGTTGGCAGTGTCGGCCGTCACCAGGAGCCGCTGGCCGTCCGATTCCAGATGGAAGACCATGTGACCTGGAGTATGACCGAAGGCCTCCATCGCAGTCACCCCCGACGCTACCGAACCGCCGTCGGAGACGAACGTCATCTTGTCGGCGAACGGCTTCACATTTGCGGCGAACAGCTTTGCCGCGCCGTTCGCTTCCGGATCCTGGGCGGCCCAGAAATCGTATTCCTTCTGTCCGGCGACATACCGGGCATTGGGGAAGGCCGGCGCGCCGCCCTCCAGCAGGCCGCCGATGTGGTCCGGGTGCATGTGGGTCAGCACCACGACATCGATCTGTTCCGGCGAGTAGCCGGCGCTTGCGAGCGCGGCGCGCATGTTGCCGCGCCCCGGCCGTCCGCCCTCGCCGACGCCTGTATCGAACAGGATCAGTTCGCTGCCGGTGTTCACCACGCTCGGCGTGAAGAACATCTTCATCCTGTCGATCGGCAGATGGTTTTCGGCCGATGCCGCACCGAACGCCTCGACGGAGGCGTTCATGCCGAAGGTCTTCTGCGGCTCGTCGGCGGTCACCGCGCCGTCCAGCAGTGTCGTCACTTCGAAGCCACCCAGCGTGAAGCGGGCGACGGGCGAGAACATCGGTCCCTTTATGTCCGCGGCGGCAAATGCCGGCAGGGCTCCGGATCCGGCCATCGATCCGGCCAGCACGGCGCCGCCGGCGCCCAGCAGCGCCGCACGGCGCGAGAGTTGGACTTCAAACCCTGACATGGTCTTCTCCCCATTTCGCTCTGACAGATCTGGCGCCGGCGCATGCCGGCTCAGGCCTAATCTGGGGCACGGCGAGGCATCCTCCAGCAAAAACGGGTGCTGAATTCGGATAGCGGTTCACGATTTCTTGAGTGGCGGAGAACCGATGCCGGTCTTTGCAACGCAAAGACCGGCCGGGATCGAATGATCCCGACCGGCCGTGGAGCGAAATTTCGCGTCCGGAACGCCCTAGACGCCAGTCAATCCACCGGCGACGGCGTACCGGGGCACTGCCCGCGCCGCAGGCTGCTTGGGTTGGTACAGACCGCGCTGCCCCGGCACGGGCTGGAACGCGTCGGTCAGGCCGACCACGGTTTCCGCCGCCCCGAGCACCAGAAAGCCGTCCTCGGGCATCAGCTTGGCGATCCGCTGCAGGATGTCGATCTTGGTCTGCTGATCGAAATAGATCAGCACGTTGCGGCAGAACACGATGTCGAACTCGCCGAGATGGCTGAAGTTCTCCAGCAGGTTCAGCTTGCGCCACTCGATCATCGCGCGCAGGTCCGGATTGATCTGCCACAGGTCGCCCTGCTGCGTGAAATATTTCAACAGCATCTGGATCGGCAGCCCGCGCTGGACCTCGAACTGGCTGTAGATGCCGGCCTTGGCCTTTTCCAGCACTTCCGTCGACAGGTCGGTGCCCAGGATGCGCACCCGCCATCCGGCGACCTTCGCGCCCGCTTCCCTCAGGCAGATGCCCAGCGAATAGGGCTCCTGCCCCGTCGATGCGGCGGCGCACCAGATCTTGAAGCTGCGGGTCTTGGATCGCTTATCCAGCATGGCCGGCAGCATCGTGTTGGTGAAATGCTCGAACGGCGTCTTGTCCCGGAAGAAGAACGATTCGTTGGTCGTCATCGCTTCCACGACGTTGCTGGCCAGCGCGGCATTGCCGCCGCGCTGCAGCGCGGACACCAGCGCACTCAGCGTGTCGATGCCGGTCTTTCGGGCCACCGGCACGAGGCGGCTTTCGACGAGATACTGCTTGTCGTCGGACAGCACCAGGCCGGAGCGCTCCTTCAGGAACCTCTTGAGGAACTCGTACTCGCTCGGCGTCATCGGACCATCCCTTTCAAAACGCGGACGATCTTGGGTCCGATTTCCGCGAGCGGCAGCACGTCGCTGCACATGCCCGTGTTGGCGGCCGCGCCCGGCATGCCCCACACGACGCTCGAGGCTTCGTCCTGGGTGATGACGCTGCCGCCGCCGGCGGCGATCGTCTTGACGCCGTTGGCTCCGTCATGGCCCATGCCGGTCAGGATCAGGCCGAGGGTCGCCGACCCGTAGACCTTGGCCACGCTGTCGAACAACGGGTCGACGGCCGGCTTGCAGAAGTTGACGGGCGGGTCGTCGGTCAGACGCACCTTCACCGCTCCGGCATCCTTCTCCAGGATCATGTGCTTGCCGCCCGGCGCGACGTAGATGTGTCCGGGCATGAGGGTGTCGCCGGTCTCCGCTTCCTTGGACGGGCGTAGCGCCGCCTTGCCGAGATGCTCGGCCAGGATCGCTGTGAACGTCGGCGGCATGTGCTGAGTCACGACCACCGGGATCTCGCCGATCGATGTGCCGATGTCGCGCATGACCTGCTGCAACGCCTGCGGACCGCCGGTCGAACTGCCGATCGCCAGGATCCGCGGCCGCGCCGAGGAATAGGGCCGCAGCTTGAGCGCGCCCTTGGCCGCCGGTTCCGGCGCTGCGGCGCGGGCGGTCATCGCGGATGGCGCGGCGCGGGCCGCGAGCGCGCCGACGGGCGCCAGGGAGGCCGTGCGGCCGGCGTTCGTCTCGGCCCGCATCACGCGACCACGACCGCGCAGCCTGCGGGCGCGCTCGCCGAGGGCCTTGACCTTGTCGATCAGTTCGCGCCGGAAGTCGACCGATGTGGTCACTTCCGAAGTGGTTTCCGGTTTGGGGACATAGTCGGCGGCGCCCAGCGACAGCGCCTTGAGGCTGATCTCGGCGTTGCGACGGGTCAGGGTCGACGCCATCACGACGACCAGGTCGCGCTTCTTGGCGAGCATCAGCGGCAGCGCCGTCAGGCCGTCCATCTCCGGCATCTCGATGTCGAGGACGACCACGTCCGGATCGCTGCGCAGGATGTCGTCGACCGCCAGCTTGCCGTTTCGGTGCGAGGCCACCACGGCGAGGGCGGGATCGGCGTCCAGCCACCGGCCGAGCAATCCGCGAATGACTACCGCGTCATCGACGACCATGACCCGGATGGGATCGGTGTTCGGGGTTGAGCCCGTTGTATAGTTCGTTTGAGCGAAGGCCATGGCACAATCCAACTGTACGGCTCAGATCAGGCCGACTTCCTGAAACTTGGCTTCGACGATCTCGCGATCGAAGGGTTTCATGATGTATTCGTTGGCCCCCGCACGGATGGCGCGCGCGATATGCGCGACATCGTTCTCGGTCGTGCAGAACACGACGATCGGCTTCTCCCCGCCGGCTTCGCGGCGCAAGCTGGTCAGGAATTCGAGCCCGTCCATGACGGGCATGTTCCAGTCGAGCAAAATGGCATCCGGCATGCTCTTGCGGCAGGCGTCCAGGGCCTGCTGCCCGTCCTCCGCTTCGGTGATCTGGAACTGCATGTCTTCCAGGATCCGTCGGGCGACCTTCCGGATCACGCTGGAATCATCGACGACAAGACACTGTTTCATCTGCCCGTTCTCCACATTGGCCACCGTTCTTTGGAGCGGCTGCCTCAGGCTGCCATCGGTTCGTTCATCATTGCGCCCAGCAGGCGCTCGACATCGAGGATCACCATCAGTTGACCGTCGAGCCGATGCACGCCGCCGGAGATTTCCGCCCAGCGCTTGTCGAGGTTGGTCGGGTTGGGCTCGGCGCCCTTGGCCGGCAGGTTCAGGACCTCGCCGACGGTGTCGATCACCAGGCCGTAGGATTCGTGCTTGTACTCGATGCCGACCGCCATCATCTGGCCATCCTCTCGCGGCGGCAGGTGCAGGCGCCGGCGCATGTCGATCGCCGTCACGATCCGGCCGCGCAGGTTCAGCACGCCGGCGACTTCCGGTGCCGACAGCGGCACGCGGGTGACGCTTTCCGGCACGAAGACGTCGTGCACCTGGGAGATGGGCAGCCCGAACAGCTGCCCGCCGATCACCACGGTGACGTACTGAATCGTGTCGCCGCCGGTAGCGACGTTGTGTTCGAGCCCGTTCATGCGGCTACTCCCATTTCACCCGAGAACACGTCCTTGAGGGCAGCGATCAGGCCCGGACGGTCGAATTTCGCCACGTAGTCGTCGAAGCCGGCCTGGCGGCCGCGTTCGATCGATGCCGGCGTGACCATGGCCGACAGGGCCAGGATCGGCATCTTGCGGAAGCGCGGGTCGCGGCGCAGGGCCTCGCAGAATTCGAAGCCGTTGACGCGCGGCATCTCGATGTCGCTGACGATCGCCTGGAACTCGGCGCCGTTTTCCAGCAGTTCGAAGGCTTCGTCCGGTCCGCTGCAGGTGGTCACGTCGTAGCCCGCCGCCTTCAGCACCGGCGTCAGCATGTTGCGGAAGAACGGCGAGTCGTCGACGAACAGCACCTTCTTGGTCAGCGAGCGGATGTCCATCTCCTTGCGCATGAACCAGTCTTCGAAGGCCTGCGGCAGGTAGTAGCCGAGGTCGATGATCTCGGTCGCGCGCTCCTTGATGACCGCCGAGCCGAGGATGCCCGGCCGTTCGGAGCCGACCTCGATCTGCAGCCGGTCCTCGACGATGTCGACGATCTCGTCGACGACGAGGCCCATGGAGCGGCCCGAGTCGGAGAACACCAGCATCGGCTGGGTGCCCTCGGTCTTGTGGTGATCGCCTTCGTTGACATAGACCAGCGGCATCAGCGCGCCGCGGTACTGCACTAGGTCGCGGCCGTTGGAGCGTTCGATCTTGGAGACCTCGAACTCCTCCAGGCGGGTGACCAGCGACAGCGGCACCGCCTTGGGCTCCGGCGCACCGGCGCGGAACAGCAGCAGCGAGATCGTCGACTGTCCGTCCATGGCCTTGCGGCGCGAATCCTCGGCCTCTTCCTCGACCTGCTCTGCGACCGCGCTGGACGCATGGCTGGCCATGGCCGAGGCGATGCCGTTCGGGTCGATGATCATGATCACCGACCCGTCGCCGAGAATGGTGTTGCCCGAGAACATGACCAGGTTGCGCAGCATGGTCGACATCGGCTTGACGACGATTTCCTCCGTATGGAACACACCGTCGACGACCACGCCGAAGGTCTGGCTGCCGACCTGCATGACCACGATGAAGCCGTTATCCTCGTCGATGGCGTTCTTGTCGTTGTCGCCCTCGTAGATCCCGAGCAACTGCGACAGGTGCAGCAGCGGCAGCAGCTTGTTGCGCAGGCGCAGGACCGGGGTGTCCTTGATCCGCTCGATGCGGTGTTCGGAATTGGTCTGGACGCGCACCAGTTCGACGACCGACAACTGCGGGATGGCGAAGCGGTCGCCGCTCGCTTCCACGATCAGCGTCGACACGATGGCCAGCGTCAGCGGGATCTTGATGATGAAGCTCGAGCCCTTGCCCGGCGTCGAGCGCAGGTCGACGGTGCCGCCGATCAGTTCGATGTTGTTGCGCACCACATCCATGCCGACGCCGCGGCCGGACACGCTGGTGACGGAGGCGGCGGTGGAGAACCCGGCAGCAAAGATGAAGCGATGGATCTGTGCATCGGTCATCTTCTCGAGTTCGGCTTCCGTCGCCAGACCGCGCTCGATCGCCTTGGTTTTGATCTTGTCGACGTCGAGGCCCTTGCCGTCGTCCTTCACCTCGATGATGATGTGGCCGCCCTCATGATAGGCGGCAAGGGTGATCGTTCCCTTCTCCGGCTTGCCCTTGGCGCGACGCTCGGCCGGCATCTCCAGGCCGTGGTCGGCGGAGTTGCGGACCATGTGGGTCAGCGGGTCCTTGATCATCTCCAGAACCTGGCGGTCAAGTTCCGTCTCGGCGCCGATCATGTCGAGTTCGATCGGCTTCTCCAATTCCTGGCTAAGGTCGCGCACGATGCGCGGCAGCTTCTGCCAGGCGTTGCCGATCGGCTGCATGCGCGTCTTCATGACGCCTTCCTGCAACTCCGCCGTCACGTTGGACAGGCGTTGCAGCGGCACCTTGAACTCGCTGTCCTCGTGCCGGCGGACGATCTCGAGCAACTGGTTGCGGGTGAGCACCAGTTCCGAAACCATCGTCATCAGGTGTTCGAGGGTCTCGACCGCGACCCGGATGCTCTGGTTTGACACCGATGACCCGCCGGACTTCTTGTCCTTGGCCGGAGCGGCGTCGTCATCCTGGACGGCGTCGGCGGTCGCCGTCTTGCCGGCGGGACGCGCCGGGGCCTTGGCAGTTGCCTGCGCTTTGGCGGCTTCCGCCGCCTGCGCGGTGGCTTCGATGTCCACCTCGACCGAGGTCTCGCGGAAGGCACGCTCCAGTTCGTCGAGCGACACCTCGCCCGGGCGCAGCGGGCGCTCCAGTTCCTGATAGAGTACGCTCGCATCGGCGGCCGGTTCCGGCTCCGGCTCCGGCTCGGGCGCGGCTGCCGCGGCGTCGGCGCTCGTCGACATGCGCTCGAGTTCGGAGATCAGATCGCTGTCGTCGCCCTGCGGCTCCTCGCCCTCGGCGGCCTCGAGTTCGGCCAGGATTTCCTTGATCCGGTCGATCGAGCTGAGGATCAGCGACACGGCCTCGGGCGTCACCGGCACGCCATCGCGGAACTTGCCCATCAGGGTCTCCGCTGCGTGAGCGATTCCTTCGAGTCGCGGCAGGCCCAGGAACCCGCAGGTGCCTTTGATCGTGTGCACCAGGCGGAAAATGTTATCGAGAATTGTCGCGTTGTTCGGTTCTTGCTCGAACTTCACGAGTTCAACGTCGACAACATCGAGACTTTCGCTGGTCTCGGTCAGAAATTCCCTGAGGAGGTCGTCCATGGCCTGCACTCACCCGACTTGTTACTGGTTCCGCGTCCCGAGAGACGGCTGGACCGGGATGTCCATGCGAGCGAGGTTGAGCCTAAACTGTTAAGATACACTGAAACAAAGACAGGGGTGGATGAGGATTTCAGCTAGCCTGACGTGCGGTAAGCCGGACGACATCATCGTCCTTGGACAGGCTGATCGTCATGCCGCATTCGCGGGCGAGCAGGAATGTGTAGATCGGCTGAACGGAATGCGCGTCGACCCGCTCGGGCTCCTGTCCGCCAAGTGTTTCCTGCATTCCCAGGGGAATGCGCGGATTGAGCCCCTTGGCCTCGAGCGTGAACACCGGCGCGGCGGGTTCTCCGGTCATGGACACGGTAATGTCGCCGCCGCGCGGAACGCATTGGTTGGCGATCAAGACTAAATTAAGCAAAAGTTTAACAAAGTTCTTCGGCATCAGGTGCCGGTCGACCTGCCAGATCAGGTTTGATTTCTCGTTCTCCATGAAACCGCTAGCGACGACTTGGGCGTCGCCGAGATCGATTTCCGCACCGGCAGAGCCGGCTGCTCCGAATGCCAGCCGGGCGAACTGCAGCTTCGCCGAGGCCTGGCGGGCGCTCTTGCGGATCAGGTCCATGGCGAATTCGCGCATGTCCTCAGACCCCTCCTCGTCCAGGACCTCCAGTCCGTTGATGATCGCGCCGACCGGACTGATGATGTCGTGGCAGATCCGGCTCGAGACGAGGGCCGACAGATCGAGCGACGAGAGGTCTTTGAGTTCGGACATGGCGGGGTGGTGCTCCTGGTCGACGCAAGCCGGTCGGATGATTCGCGGATGTGGACGAAAACGTTACACAGCACCGACTGCCCTGCCAAGCCGCGCCGCCCCTTAAAGCCGCGGAGAACAGCCGGTTTTCAGCGCATTCGCATCGGCCTGTGTCGTCGTCGATTCCAGTTCGATGATGAACAGGAAGCGGTTGACGACGGAGTGGAAGAAATACAGGCGGCCGTCGAGGATCGCGAAGATGGCGGGATTGCCCGCAGTGGCGTACCCTTCGGCCAGCGCGTAAGCTCCGCAGCCCGTGTATTGCGGCACATAGACCTCCGGCGAGCGCTCGAAGGCGGCGCGATTTCCCTCGTTGACGAACAGCCATTTCACGCCGCGCCACTGGTGCTCGAACCTCCGGTCGCCCAGACGCGCCCGGCGGTCGACGAAATAGGCCACCGGATCGTGCCCGCCGATCGCATAGCCGCCGATCGGATCCGTCAGGTAGTAGGCCGGCCGTGCCTGGCCCGTGCCGGAGCCGGCGAGCGGCACCGCCGCCGTCAGAACGCCCGGCACGACAAGACGGAGCCATATCCTGGTCAGAATTCGACTACACTCTCGCATCGATTCGGCTCGCGGAACTGTCGGCCTGCCTGCGAATCGGCACAGGCATGTCACGATAGCACACGCGGTCCTCACGGCGCCTCGCGAGCGGGTGCTCGCGCTACGGGAGAAGCGACAGCATGACGGCATCGACACGAACCGCCCCGTTCGGATGGATCAAGGCGGCGCTGGCCACCGCCATGGCAATGATGGCGTTGGCCGGCCCGGCATCGGCCCAGAACACGCAGGCACCGGGCAGCAACTACAACCAGAACGAGATCGTTGCGGCCGGCCACAAGTTCTTCGGCTCCGTCTCCGGCGGGCTGGCGTCGGTGGTCGAGAACGCGGTCAAGCAATACGGCGAACCGAACGGCTACATCCTCGGCGAGGAAGGCTCCGGCGCCATCGTCGCCGGCGCCCGCTACGGCGAGGGCGAGCTTTATACCCGCAACGCCGGGGTCCATAAGATCTTCTGGCAGGGCCCTTCGATCGGATGGGACTTCGGCGGCGACGGCGCCCGCGTGATGATGCTGATCTACAACCTGCCGACCGTCGAGGCCATCTATCGCCGCTACGTCGGCGTCAACGGCTCCGCCTATCTGGTCGGCGGTTTCGGCATGACCGTCCTGTCCAACGACAACATCATCGTCGTGCCCGTGCGCTCCGGGGTCGGCGCCCGCCTCGGTATCAACATGGGCTATCTCAAGTTCACCCAGAAGCCCACCTGGAACCCCTTCTGACCGAGCGTTCCTCGGGTCTTGCGACGCATCCCCTTGGCCTGCAACGCTGTGTCGGGTATTCATGGTATTCGTTTCCTGCCATTTCCGACAGCGAGGCAGCTTGTGATCGAAGCGGCGATGTATGTGGCTCTCGGGTTTTTATCGGCCAGTCTGGCCGGGCTGGCCATCGCCTCGGCGGTCTGGAAGCGGGCCGTTCGCCTGACGCGGGAAGCCGTTCTGGCCACCAACCCGTCGAGCTACGCCGAGGTTCGCGCCGCTCAGGACAGCGCGCGCGCCGAGCACGCCCTGACAGTCCGCCGGCTCGAACGCGAGTTGGAAAGCCTGAAGGAAGCCTCCGTCGCCATGCGCCTGGACCTTGGCCGGGCCTTGCGCGCCGAGAAGGCGCTCGTCGCCGAACGCGACGCCCTCGCACAGCAGCAGCGGGAATTGAACGCTACCCGCGAGGCCCAGACAGCGGAACTCGACCGCCTGCGCAAGGAAGCAGCCCAGGCCCGTCACCAACTGGAGGCGGCCTCCCGTGCCGAGGCCGCAGCGGCCAAGGCAGATGGCGGGCACCCATCAGGGCATGAGTGGAGGGAAGCGGCCGACACCATGGCGCTCGCCACCATTACCGGCCTGGAGGCCCAGATCGCCACGCTCAAGCGTCGCCTGGAGGATTCCGAACGAGGAGCGGAGATCCTCGCCGAACAGGTCGCCCCGGATGCTGATGCGGACGGTCTTCGGCATCTCGTCGCCCGGCTGGAAAGTCAGCTCGTCGACATGGAAGCCGACTACATCGCTGCCCAGGCCGAGGTCGCGCGCCTGACGCTGCATCTCGACATGGCCGATGCCGCTCCCGACGAGAGGATCTCGCGTCTCGACGGGCAACTTAAGCAGGCTGCGGCCGAACAGGCGCGGCTGGCCGCCCGTGTCCAGGACCGCGAGCGGGTGCTGTCGCGCAGCCGTACCGAGATTGCCCGCCTGCGTCGCGAAATGGCGCGGGGCGAAGGCATCGCTGCCCTGCGGCAGGACTTGAAGGACCTCGCCAGAAAGATTGCCGGACCGTCCGGCGCGGATGCCGCGGAAGCACCAGCCCGGGATATGCCGGAGGCCGGGAACCCGGCGCGAACCGCAAAGTCGGAGACCAAGACGACAGCGCCCGCGAAACGCCGCGCCCCGACCGCCGAGGGAGAGGCCCGCTCGGCAGCCGAACTCGCCGGCCGCATCGTCAAGGCGAGCAAGGCCGCCGCAGCTGCCGGTCCGGCCGCCTCGGCCAATCCGTCGGCTCCGGATCCGGACAAGAAGAAAGTCGTCGCCTAGCTGCGGGCTTCGGCCCGCGAGCCGTCGAACCAGTGCTGCGTTCGATTGGCCAGGGCGACCAGCGACAGCATCACCGGCACCTCGACCAGCACCCCGACCACCGTCGCCAGCGCCGCTCCCGAATTGAGGCCGTAGAGGCTGATCGCCACGGCGACCGCCAGTTCGAAGAAATTCGACGTGCCGATCATCGCGCAGGGCGCGGCGATGCGGAACGGCACCTTGAGGGCGTAGGCGGCTCCGTAGGCGACTGCGAAGATGCCGTAGGACTGGATCAGCAGCGGCACGGCGATCAGCACGATCAGCATCGGCTGGGCGAGGATAACCTGACCCTGGAATCCGAACAGCAGCACGACGGTCGCCAGCAACCCGCTGATCGACGCCGGCTTCAGCCGGTGAAGGAACGCCGCCAGCGCCTCGCCGCCATCCCGGCGGGCCGTCAGGCGGTGGCGGGTGAAGACGCCGGCCGCGAGCGGCACCACCACATAGAGCACGACCGACAGCAGGAGCGTGCCCCAGGGCACCGGGATGTCGGTCACCCCGAGCAGCAAGGCAACGATCGGCGCGTAGGCGAATACCATGATCACGTCGTTCACGCTGACCTGCACGAGCGTGTAGTTGGCGTCGCCACGGGTCAGTTGCGACCAGACGAAGACCATCGCCGTGCAGGGCGCGGCGCCGAGCAGGATCAGCCCGGCAATGTAGCCGTCCGCATCCGCCGGCGGAATGAGATCCGAGAACAGCCCCTTGAAGAACAGAACGCCGAGCACCGCCATGGTGAAAGGCTTGACCAGCCAGTTGACCACGAGCGTGATCAGCAGCCCCCTGGGCTGTTCCGCGACGCGCGGCAGGCTGGCGAAATCGACGGCCACCATCATAGGATAGACCATCGCCCAGATCAGCACGGCGACGACCAGATTGACCTTGGCGACTTCCATCGCTGCAAGGACCTGGAACACGCCAGGCATCAGTTCGCCGAGAGCGAGACCGGCAGCTATGCACAGCGCGACCCAGACGCTCAGGTATTTTTCAAAGAACGACATGCTCGGTCTGGCCTCACTCTGCCGTGGATTGGGCTTGGGTGGCGCCGTCCATGCGGCCGATGTCGTGCATGCGGGCGCGCAGCGTCAGCGTATCGAGGCTGCGGATCGGCAGGCTGACGAAGGCGATTATGCGGTTGCGCATGAACTGCATCGCCTGCTTGAAGGCGGCGCGCCGGACGTACTCCGGACCCTCGACGGCGGCCGGATCCTCGATGCCCCAGTGCGCGGTCATCGGCTGGCCGGGCCAGGCGGGACAGGCTTCGCCGGCGGCGTTGTCGCAGACGGTGAAGACGAAATCCATCATCGGCGCGCCTTCGGCGGCGAATTCGTCCCAGTTCTTGGAGCGTAGGCCCGCTGTCGGGATCTCGGCGGCCTCCAGCACTTCCAGGGTCATCGGATGGACCGCCCCCTTCGGCGCGGAGCCGGCCGAATAGGCGCGGAACCGGCCGCCACCGAGATGGTTCAGCAGGGCTTCGCCCAGGATGGACCGGGCGGAATTGCCCGTGCACAGGAACAACACGTTGTAGACGCGATCGGAAGGCTCGGCAGTCGGCATGGCATCCTCCTCAGCAGGCGCAGGCGATTTTTTCGATGAGGGGCTGGCACAGGTCCGGCTCCCCCCCACAGCAGTTCTCCAGCAGGAATCCGAGCAGGCCCCGGATACCCTCGAAATCGGCGAAATAACGGACGGCACGCCCCTCGCGCCGGCTGGCGATCAATCCGGCGCCCTGCAGGATGCCGAGGTTGGTCGACAGGGTGTTCTGGCGGACGTCGAGCTTGCGCGCGATGTCGCCGGCCAGGCAGCCGTCCTGGCCGCACTGGATCAGCAGGCGGAACACGGCGAGCCGCGTTTCCTGCGACAAGGCCGAGAAGGCCTGGAGGGCTTTAATTTCATCCATATTTCTTGATTACTCGATATTTTGAAGTATGGCAAGGGCCGCCTTGCCGTTCTGTTCGATGATCGGCACGACCTGCACCGCCTGCCACGGGCAGGCGAAGATCCTGCGGGCTTCGGAACGCGACGCACGGCTTCCGAGGCGCACGGACGCGCAGGAAGGACGAAATGTGGGAAGGATATGGCACTCCCAAGGGGACTCGAACCCCTGTTTCCGCCGTGAGAGGGCGGCGTCCTGGACCGCTAGACGATGGGAGCGTCGGCGCGCCATCGCGCGCTTCGCTTGAGGATTGCGGATATAGGCTGCCCGGCGCGTCGGCGCAAGGCCTTTTGCCGGCTGCGCACAAAAAGTCTCAGCGGGAGACCAGATCGGTCCGGCCGATCAGCGCGCCGCTCGTCGCGTCGTAGTGCAGGATCGCAGCCGCCTCGCCCTCGCGGATCAGCACGATCAGCCGGCCACCGCTCAGTTCCACGTCCTCGACGCGCGCCTGCGACGGCAGGGCGATCGTCGCGGCAATCGCTCCGGAGGCCGGTGTGCTTGCGGAATTGACCTTGTAGAGGATAGCTGCGAAGACGGCGACGAAGCCGGCGACCATCACCAGGCTCGAGCCGGCCAGAAGCCGCCGCAGCTTGGTCTGGACGCGCGCGGTCGCCGGATCAAGCGGCGTCTCGTCCTCATCGTCGCGCCGCCCCTTGTCGTCGAAGACGGGATTGTTCATGAACGAAACTTCTCCTGAAGCGCGCCACACCGGCCTTTCGGACGGTCCGGACGCGCGGTTCACCCTGCAGGTCGGGGCGGAAGATGCCGGCAAGCGGCTCGACGCCGTGCTGGCAGCGCACCTGGCGGACCTCAGCCGCACGCGCGTGCAGGCCCTGATCCGCTCCGGCGAGGTCACGGTCGACGGCGGCAAGATAGTGGAGCCGAAATACCGGGTCAACGAGGGGGCGACGCTCGCCCTAGGCCTGCCCGAACCGGAGGAGGCCGAACCAAAAGGCGAGGACATCCCGCTCGTCGTCGTCTACGAGGACGACGACCTGATCGTCATCGACAAGCCGGCCGGCCTGGTCGTTCATCCCGGCGCCGGCAACTGGACCGGCACGCTGGTCAACGCGCTCATCCGCCATTGCGGCGACAGCCTATCTGGCATCGGCGGGGTCAGACGCCCGGGCATCGTCCACCGGCTCGACAAGGAGACCTCCGGGCTCCTCGTCGTCGCCAAGACCGATGCCGCCCACAAGGGTCTGTCCGAGCAGTTCGCCGACCACGGCCGTTCCGGTCCGCTCGAGCGCGCTTATGCAGCCCTCGTCTGGGGCGCTCCCGCCACCCTGCGCGGCACCGTCGATGCCAATCTCGCCCGTTCGGACGCCAACCGCCAGAAGATCTCCGTGGTGCGCAACGGCGGGCGTCACGCCGTCACCCACTGGCAGGTGCTGGAGCGTTTCGGACCGGCCGACCAGCCGGCGGTCGCTTCGCTGCTCGAATGCCGGCTGGAGACCGGCCGCACCCACCAGATTCGCGTCCACATGGCCCATATCGGCCACCCGCTGATCGGCGACCAGATCTACGGCGCGGGGTTCAGGACGAAAGCGAACCGGTTTCCGGAGCCTATCCGGACACATGTAGGAGGGTTTCCGCGCCAGGCTCTGCACGCCGGCCTGCTCGCCTTCGCCCATCCGCGGACCGGCGAGACCCTGCGCTTCGAGAGCCCCTATCCCGATGATTTCCAACAGCTTCTCGGCGCATTACGAAAATTTTAGGATCGTAAAACACCGATAAGTCGTGTTTTTGGCGTATTCGGGCTTATATTGGTCGCCACGCGGGCCGGGAACCGGCCGCCGGATGCAAGCGTTTGCCATTGAGATTCCTCGGCAATCGGCCGCGGGAACGGCCTTTGCGAAGGCATCGGGGGAACGCTTAGAACGGGAGAAAGGGGGCGCATTTCATGGCCCAGAACGTGCCGATGCTCACCGCCGGGGAAGGCGGACTGAGCCGCTATCTCGACGAGATCAGGCGGTTTCCGATGCTGGAACCGCAGGAAGAATACATGCTCGCCAAGCGCTACAAGGAGCATGACGACCCCGCCGCAGCGGAACGGCTGGTCAACTCTCACCTCCGCCTTGTCGCAAAGATTGCAATGGGTTACCGCGGCTACGGGCTGCCGCTCGGCGAAGTCGTGTCCGAGGGCAACGTCGGCCTTATGCAGGCCGTCAAGCGCTTCGAGCCGGACAAGGGCTTCCGCCTGGCCACCTATGCCATGTGGTGGATCAAGGCCGCCATCCAGGAATACATCCTGCGCTCCTGGTCGCTGGTCAAGATGGGGACCACCGCCAACCAGAAACGCCTGTTCTTCAACCTGCGCCGCCTCAAGGGTCGCATCCAGGCGCTCGAGGAAGGCGACCTGAAGCCGGAGCAGGTCCAGGAGATCGCCACCAAGCTCGGCGTGCCCGAAGAAGATGTCGTGTCGATGAACCGCCGCCTGGCCGGCGACGCCTCGCTCAACGCGCCGATCCGCGCCGCCGAGGCCGACTCCGGCGAATGGCAGGACTGGCTGGTGGACGAATCCGAAAGCCAGGAAACCCTGCTGGCCAATCAGGAGGAACTGGACATTCGCCGCAAGCTGCTCGGCGACGCCATGGACATTCTCACCGAGCGCGAGCGTCGCATCTTCGAGGCTCGCCGCCTGGCCGAAGATCCGATCACGCTGGAAGAGCTGTCCACCGAATTCGGCGTCAGTCGCGAGCGCGTGCGCCAGATCGAGGTTCGCGCCTTCGAGAAGATCCAGAAGGCCGTGCGCAAGAGCGCACGCGACCTGGAGCAGCCGTCCCTCGCCTGAGCGCGACGGCACTGGCATCGAACACAGACGGGCCGCGCGGCAGATGCCGCGCGGCCCGTTTTCCTGTGCAGGACCGGCCGTTTGTCGCGCCGTCCCGGCTCAGCGGATCTCGGCCGCGTAGGTCTCGACCGGAACCAGTTCCTTGATCAGGCCGTTCACGTGCAGGAATTCGGCGAAGCGGCGGTAGCGCCCGGCGTCGAGGGCGGACGGCCGCTTGGCGAAGCGGGCCAGCGTGTCGCTCCAGGCACGCCGGTTGAGATCATCGTCGAGATTGGGATAGGCCGCGACGAACGCCTGCCAGGCCTCATCCGGATGGTTGGTCAGATAGATGGTCGCCGCCTCGACCGCCGAGAGAAAACGGACAAGACGCGGGTCGCCCGTCCTGTCCTTGTGCGCCACGTAGATCAGCTCGTCGAACACCGGCACGCCGTTCTCCTCGGGATAGAAGGCCCTGCCCCGCTTGCCCTCCAGCTCGAGCTGCGTCAGTTCGAAGTTGCGGTAGCCGCCGATGACGGCGTCGACCTGTCCGGACAGCAGCGCCGGCGACAGCGCGAAGTTGACGTTGATCAGTTCGACGTCAGCGGCGCTCAGGCCCTGCGACTTCAACATCTGGCCGAGCATGGCGTCCTCGAAGCCGGACACCGAGAAGCCGATCTTCTTGCCCTTAAGGTCCGCAAGCGTCCTGATCGGACCGTCCTCCAGCACGATCAGCGAGTTCAACGGCGTCTCCACCAGCGTGCCGATCCAGCGGATCGGCAGGCCCTCGTCGATCTGCGCGTGCAAGGTCGCCTGATAGGAGATCGCGATGTCGCCCTGTCCTGCCGCGACCAGCTTCGGCGGCATGGCCGGATCGGCCGGTTCGATCAACTCAACGTCCAGGCCTTCGGCCGCGAAGAAGCCCTTGGTCAGGGCCGTGATCACCGGCGCGTGGTCCGGGTTGGTGAACCAGTCGAGAAGCACGGTCAGCTTGTCGGCCGCCCGCGCCGGCGTCTGTAAGGCAAGAAGCGCGGCCAGGGCAAGGGGAATCAATCGTGTCATTTGTCAGCTCCCGTTGGATTGAAAACGCGGAATGGGGGATCAATCCTCGCGCTGCCAGGGCACGAGGCGGCGCGTCGCCCGCTCGACGGCAAAGCGCAGAAGCAGGACCATCGCGGCAAGAAGCACGAGGGCGGCGAACATCATGTCCGTCTGCATGCGGGCGTTGCTCTGCAGCATGATGAAGGCCAGCCCGCCCTTGGCGCCGACCCACTCGCCGACGATTGCCCCGATCGGCGCGAACACGGCGGCGATCCGGATACCAGACGCCAGCGCGGGCAAAGCCGAGGGAATGCGAAAGTGGATCAGCTCCCGAAAACGCCCGACCCGGTAGAGACGAGCAAGGTCGGCAAGGCCCGCGTCGAGCCGACGCAGGCCGTCGTAGTAGGTGGAGGTGACCGCGAAGAAGATCACCAGCACCGCCATGACGATCTTCGAGGACAGGCCGAAGCCGAGCCACAGCACCAGGATCGGCGCGATAGCAAAGACCGGCAGCGCCTGGGTCACCAGCACGGCCGGCAGCAGCGCCCGGCGCACCAGCGGCAACAGCCACATCGCCAGCGCCAGGGCCGAGCCGGCGACGATGCCCAGCACGAAGCCGAGTACCGTCTCATAGGCGGTGATCGCCGCATGCTCGAGCAGGAAGCCTCCCTGCCGGCGAAAGGCGTCCGCGACCCGCAGCGGCCCGGGCAGCATGTAGGGAGGCACGTCGAACAGGCGAACGGCGCCTTCCCACAGACCGATAAGCAGAGCCGCGCTCGCAAGACCGGACAGGATGGTCTTCATGGCGCCCCGCAGAAGTCAGCGGGACGATCGACGTAGGAACCGGCCGCGCGAGGCCGAGCGATGCAAAAGAACGGCCGGAGCCGGCCGAAGACATATGACACGTCAGGATCTCCCGTCTTCGGCAGTTGCCGAATGCGACATTGGAGATCCGGGATAAGGCTAAAGGCTTCCGTCCCTTCGCCGGCATGACCCGGATCAGGTTCTAAGGGTTCGGCGCAAGCGCCATCTCAGCTCCCTGGAGCACCCCTCGGACCGTGTCTAGGATGAAATGATCGGCCCCTTATTGCAAGGGGTTTTGTGCATCCCGCAAGACCGGAACGGGGCTGGCAGATCAGCCGCCGCTGCCCCAGACCGTCATGGCCTGCTCCAGCGCCCGCGATCCCGGCGTCCCCTTCTCCAGGGTCAGGATGGCGCGCTTGCCAGTGTCGTAGAGGATCGGGATATCGATCCAGCCGCGCTCGCGCATGAGCGCGATATTGCGTTCGCGTTCGCTCTCGATGCTCGACAGGGCGATCCAGAAATAGCCCGGTGCGACCTTGACCGACGCCCCGAGCAGGGCGTCACCGCGCGCTTCTTCGGTCGGCTTCATGACCAGTCCGGGCACGTTCGCGACGTCCCGGCCGGAGAAGCCCTCAGGCAACTGGAACTGGACCTCTACCAGATGGCTAGCTGGCAGCGAACTATCGGTGTTCGGCTTGATACGGATCGTCACCGATACGTTGCGGTCGGGAATTTCCGCATTGGCCGCCAGAACGGTCTCCTTGCGGCCCGAGGCGTCGGTTTCCTCGGTCACGGACCAGGCGACTCGCCCCTGCGACGCGGTGCCCGAACCGCTTGCATCTTCGCCCTCCTCATAGAGGATCGAGCGCTGCGCGACGATCGTTTCCGGCGCCACTTCCGCCGTCGGAGCAGCCGGCGCGGGCACCACCGCCGGGGCCTCGGCCGCCGGTGGCGGCTCAAGAGGCGCCGGGGCGGGTGCGGGCTGCGTCGGCGCGGGCGTCGCTTCGACGTCGCCGGACGGCGTGACGATCGTGCCGCCGGCAGGCTGCGTCGGCGTGATCAGCGTGGTCGTCACCGACCGGGCGTCGGGCGCCGCCGGCTGCCCATTGTCGTCCAGCAGCCGGTCGGTGCTCTTCTCCGAACGTGCGCCGTTCTCCTCCACCGGAGCCGGTGCCTGGGCAGGTTCGGGAGCCTGCGGCGCTACCGCGACCTCCGGCGGACTGCTGTCGCCGGCAAACAGGTCGGACAGCGTATCGCGTTGCGAATAGACGACGGCACCGATGCCGATCACGATCAGGACGAGGCCTGCCAGCAATACGTAAGATGTAAGGGTACTCGCCTTGCCGCGATCGCTCGCGCGCGGTTGCGGCCGCCGCGGACGCTTTGCCTCCTCGGCGACCGGAGCCTCCTCCGGAGCTGCGGTCGCACCGAAATCCCCGCTGCGCTTGCGTTCGCCCGCATCCGCCGTCCGTATCCGGGTGTCGCCGGAAAAATCCCTCGGGCCGGTGAGCGCGGAAAGAGGACCCGGTTCGGGCTGGACCGGCGCCCTGGGACCTGTGGAAGCACCGAAGGTCGGCTCCCTGCGCGGCGGCGACGCCTCGCCCGCCTCCGCGTCGGGGGAAAAGGCATCCTTTGCGCTCTGAACGGCGCGGCTGGAAGCTGCTCCGAGCTTTTCGGCGTCGCGTACGGCCGTTCCGAGCGGCGCCCCAAGCGGAGCCCTGGCCGGCGCTGCCGGAGAGGGCGCTGCCGGAGAGGGCGCGGGCGGAGACGGGGGCGGCGTGGCGGCTGGCGCGGTCGACACGCTCTGCGTGGCGGAAGACGGTACCTGAACGGTCGGGATCGGCGCCGCCTGCTCGGCGGCCGCAGGTCGGCCGAGACCGAGCGTCTCGCGCGCGGCTTCGGCCTCGACCTTGCGGATCGCCTCTTCCAGGCGCAATTGTTCGGCGGTGATTTCGGAGGGCGAGAGCGGCGGTTCGTAGGCCTTGAGCTGATTGACGATCGCGTTGCGTGCGCGGCTGTAGACGCTGCGGCGCGCAGCGCCGTTGTTCTCCGGCAGGGAGGCGATTGTTTTCTTCAGGATCGAATAATAGTCAGCCATAGGCTCGCTCGCGGGGAGTTCGCATCCGAAACAAAGGCTTATACCAAAGTCATCCGAATGCGAACCTTTTGTTGACGCTCCGGCGACCTGCACGTGCTGCCTGCACGCATCCGCAGGCACACGCCGCACCGACCAGTCGCGGTGCCCTCGTCATCGGATCGCTCAATCCTGGAACGGGTTCTGCACCAGGATCGTATCGTCGCGTTCCGGACTCGTCGACAGCAGGGCCACCGGCGCTCCAATCAGTTCTTCCACGTGGCGGACGTATTTCACCGCCTGCGCCGGAAGGTCCGCCCAGCTGCGTGCGCCTTCGGTCGACTCTTTCCACCCCGGGAGGGTTTCGTAGATCGGTACGACGCGCTCCTGGGCACCCTGCGATGCAGGAAGATAGTCGATTCGCTTGCCGTCCAGTTCATAGCCGACGCAGATTTTCAGCTCTTCCAGACCGTCCAGCACGTCAAGCTTGGTCAGTGCGATACCGTTGATGCCGGAGGTGCACACAGTCTGGCGGACCAGGACGGCATCGAACCACCCGCACCGCCGCTTGCGCCCGGTCACCGTGCCGAACTCGTGGCCTCGGGTGCCCAGAAAATCGCCGATCTCGTTGACCTGCTCGGTAGGGAACGGACCTTCTCCGACGCGCGTCGTGTAGGCTTTGGTGATCCCGAGCACGTAGCCGACCGATCCCGGCCCGAGACCGGAGCCCGTCGCCGCCTGTCCGGCCACAGTGTTGGACGAGGTGACGAACGGATAGGTCCCGTGGTCGATGTCGAGCAGCGCGCCCTGCGCGCCTTCGAACAGCAGCCGCTTGCCCTCGCGGCGCTGGCGGTCGAGCAGGCTCCAGACGGAGTCCATGTAGGGCAGGACCTTGTCGGCGACCGAGGCGAGTTCGTCGTAGATCGCCTGGGCAGACACCGGATCCTGGCCGAGCCCCATGCGCAGGGCATTGTGATGCACCAGCAGCCGGTCGATCTTTGCCGGCAGGGTCGACAGGTTGGCGAGATCCATCAGCCGGATCGCCCGGCGACCGACCTTGTCCTCGTAGGCCGGGCCGATGCCGCGCTTGGTGGTGCCTATCCGGGTGCCGGTATTCGAGCTTTCGCGCAGCGCGTCGAGTTCCCGATGCAGCGACAGGATCAGCGTGACGTTCTCGGCGATGCGCAGCATCTGCGGGTCGACCGTGACGCCCTGGGCGCCCAGCCGGCCGATCTCATCGACCAGCGCGTGCGGATCGAGCACCACGCCGTTGCCGATCACCGACAGCTTGCCCCGGACGACGCCGGACGGCAGCAAGGACAGCTTGTAGCTGACGCCGTCGATCACCAGGGTGTGGCCGGCATTGTGCCCGCCCTGGAAGCGGACGACCACGTCGGCCTGCTCGGACAGCCAATCGACGATCTTGCCCTTGCCTTCGTCCCCCCACTGCGACCCGACGACAACCACATTGGCCATAGGTGCCATGCCCTCCTGAAACCGGTCCTTCTTGCCCCGGCGCTCCACCGCGGAGCGCCGACGCGCAAAGCCCCGGCAGGATACCGGGGCAAACAGCGCGCGACTATAGTCTTTCCCGGCGCCGGTTGCGAGCCCCGGACGGTCCTTTTCCGCCGGTCCCTGCACCGAGTGATCGCTGTGTCCGCGCCGCGCCTGTACCGGTAGTTCCAAAGCTCGCGTTTCGGGTTTTGCCCCTCGGTCCGCTGTGCTACGCCGCTCCCACGTCGCCTGGCCGTCCGGCCAGACCTTCGACTTCGGAACCCTCGAATGACGCTTGTAAACTGGCTGCTTCTCGGACTTCTCGGCGCGATCTGGGGCGGGGCGTTCCTGTTCGCCAAGGTCGCCGTCGCCGAAATTCCACCCTTCGTGCTGGTGTTCCTACGGGTCGCCCCTGCCGCTGCCGTGCTCCATCTGGCTCTGGTCCTGACCGGCCGGCGGTTCCCGCGCGAGGCGAAGCTGCTCGGCGCATTCTGCGTCATGGGGCTGCTCAACAACACGATCCCCTTCTCGCTGATCGTCTGGGGGCAGACCGAGATCGCCGCTGGTCTGGCGTCCATCCTGAACGCCACCACGCCGATCTTCACCTTTCTGGTCGCCGCAGTGCTGCTGCATCAGGAGACCGTGGCAGCGCACCGCGTGGCCGGCGTTCTGGTCGGCTTCTGCGGGGTCGTCGTGATGCTCTCTGCCAGCATCGCCGGCCTCGCCGACGATCCTCTCTGGGCCCAGGCAGCCTGCCTCGGGGCGGCGCTGTCCTATGCTCTGGCGGCGGCCTTCGCCAGGCGATTCCGCGATCTTCCGCCCCTCGTCACGGCCACAGGCCAACTCACCGCCTCCAGCGTGATCATCCTGCCGGTCGCCGCCGTCACGGCGGGCGCGTGGTCGCCGCTTGCGACCAGCGGCGTCGTCTGGCTCAACGTGCTGGCGCTCGGCATCGTCGCCACAGCAGGGGCCTACCTGATCTATTTCCACCTGCTCGCCCGTGCCGGCGCGACCAACGCCTCGCTGGTCACGTTGCTGATCCCGGCCAGTGCCATCCTGTCCGGCCACCTGCTCCTCGGCGAGCGTTTGTCGCTCGCCCAGGTCGCCGGCCTCGGCCTCTTGTTCGCCGGGCTCCTGCTGCTCGACGGCCGGATCCTGGCGCTCGCGCGGCGCGGGGCTGCCTGAACGCGAAAGGGGCGACTCGCAGCGAGTCGCCCCTGACCGGTTTTGCGGCGAACGCGGATCAGAACTTGAGCAGCTTGACCTGCTTCACCAGCGGCAGCGCGTTGATCTGCTCCAGCGTCCGGGCGGGGACGTCGCCGTCGACCTCGATCAGGGCGATCGCGTCGCCGCCGGCCTCGGTGCGACCGAGGTTGAAGGTGGCAATGTTGACACCGGCCTGGCCGAGTAGGGTGCCGAACTTGCCGATAAATCCGGGCTTGTCCTCGTTCGTGATGTAGAGCATGTGCGGGCCGAGTTCGGCTTCCATGTTGATGCCCTTCACCTGGATGATGCGCGGCTTGCCGTCGGCAAACACCGTGCCGGCGACCGATCGCTCCTGGCGCTCGGTGATCACAGTCAGGCGGATGTAGGTCTCATAGGCCCCCATCTGCTCCCGCCGGACCTCTTCGACATGGATGTCGCGCTCCCGCGCCATGGCCGGCGCCGAGACCATGTTCACGGTCTGCAGCAGCGGCGTCAGCACCCCGGTCAGGGCCGCCGCTGTCAGGGCCTTGGTGTTCATCTCGGCGACCGCACCTTCGTATTCCAGCCGGATGCCTTTGATTCCGGTCTCGGTGAGTTGGCCGGCGAAGGAGCCGAGTTGTTCGGCGAGGCGGACGAAGGGCGTCAGCCGCGGCGCCTCATCGGCCGAGATCGACGGCATGTTGAGAGCGTTGGTGACCGCGCCGTTGATCAGGTAATCGGACATCTGCTCGGCCACCTGCAGCGCCACGTTTTCCTGCGCTTCCTCGGTGGAGGCGCCCAGATGTGGCGTGCAGACCAGGTTCGGCGCACCGAACAGGACGTTTTCCTTTGCCGGCTCCTCCGTGAACACGTCGAAGGCGGCGCCGGCGATCTTGCCGCTGTCGAGCCCCTCGCGCACCGCCTTCTCGTCAACCAAGCCGCCGCGGGCGCAATTGATGATGTAAACGCCCTGCTTCATCTTGGCGATCGCCTCTGCCGAGATGATGTTGCGCGTCTTGTCGGTCAGCGGCGTGTGCAGCGTGATGAAATCGGCACGACGGAACAACTCGTCCAGTTCCACCTTCTCGACACCGAGGTCCTGCGCGCGCTCGCCCGAGAGGAACGGATCATAGGCGAGCACCTTCATCTTGAGCCCGATCGCGCGGTCGGCGACGATCGAGCCGATGTTGCCGCAGCCGATCAGGCCAAGCGTCTTGGCGGTGATCTCGACGCCCATGAACTTGGACTTCTCCCACTTGCCGGCCTGGGTCGAGGCGTCGGCGGCTGGGATCTGGCGCGCGACCGAGAACATCATCGCGATTGCGTGTTCGGCGGTGGTGATGGCATTGCCGAACGGCGTGTTCATCACGATGATGCCCTTCGCCGTGGCGGCCGGGATCTCGACGTTGTCGACACCGATGCCGGCGCGACCGATCACCTTCAGGTTGGTTGCCGCCTCGATGATCTTGGCCGTCACTTTCGTGGCAGAGCGGATCGCCAGACCGTCGTACTGGCCGATCACTTCGAGCAGCTTGTCCTTGTCCTTGCCGAGGTTCGGCTGGAAGTCGACCTCGACACCGCGGTCCTTGAAGATCTGGATGGCGGCCGGCGACAGACTGTCGGAAATGAGGACTCGGGGAGCCATGATGCGTGTCCCTTGAAAACGGCGCGCTGCGCCCGCCAGGACCGGAGCGGTCGGGGCACGGCCCGGGCACGGGGCCCGGGCGCGGCAGCGCAGGTGGTTGGATGCGTTGTCGGATCAGGCGGCGTTGGCCAGCGCGGATTTCTGGGCCGCGAAGGCCCAATCCAGCCAAGGCACCAACGCCTCGATGTCGGACGTCTCTACCGTTGCCCCGCACCAGATACGGAAGCCGGACGGTGCGTCGCGATAGGCGCCGATGTCATGGGCGACCCCTTCGGACTCCAGCGCCGAAACCATCGCCTTGGCGAAGGCGGCCTGACCGGCCTCGTCGAGTGCGGTCACCACCGGATCGACGATCTTCAGGCAAACGGAGGTGTTGGAGCGCGTTGCCGGATCGACGGCGAGGAAGTCGACCCAATCGGTGCGCGCCACCCAGTCGGACAAAACCTTGGCATTGGCATCGGCGCGGCCGATCAGCCCGTCGAGGCCACCGATGGAGGCTGCCCAGTCGAGCGCGTCGATATAGTCCTCGACGCACAGCATGGACGGGGTGTTGATCGTCTCGCCCTTGAAGATGCCCTCGTTCAGCTTGCCCTTGGAGGTCAGCCGGAAGATCTTCGGCATCGGCCAGGCCGGGGTATGGCTCTCCAGACGCGCGACGGCGCGTGGGCTGAGGATCAGCATGCCATGAGCTGCCTCGCCGCCGAGCACCTTCTGCCAGGAGAAGGTGACCACGTCGAGCTTGGCGAAATCCATCGCCTGGGCGAAGGCCGCCGAGGTGGCGTCGCAGATGGTCAGCCCTGCGCGGTCAGCGGGGATCCAGTCGGCATTCGGTAGCCGCACGCCCGAGGTCGTACCGTTCCAGGTGAACACCACGTCGCGGCTGAAGTCGACGCTCGACAGGTCCGGCAGTTCGCCGTAGCCGGCCTCGATCACTCGGGCGTCGAGCTTGAGCTGCTTGACGACGTCGGTGACCCAGCCGGAGCCGAAGCTTTCCCAGGCCAGCATGTCGACGCCGCGCGCGCCGAGCAGCGACCACAATGCCATCTCGACGGCACCGGTATCGGAGGCCGGAACGATGCCGATCCGGTAGTCGGCCGGAACCTGGAGGACGCTGCGCGTCTTGTCGATCGCTTCGGCGAGCTTGGCCTTACCGACCTTGGCGCGATGAGAGCGCCCGAGCGGCGCATCGGCGAGGACCTCGAGGGACCAGCCGGGTCGCTTGGCGCAGGGACCGGAGGAAAAATGGGAATTTGCCGGCCGACGGGCCGGTTTTGCAGTCGCTGTCATGATGCTACCCTTTCAGATAGGCGCCCCTCGTTGGGGAGGGGTGTCCCGCTGACCGGCATAGGCTCATTGAGACGCGCGGTCAATGACCGAAAAGCAGCAGACCCCGTTTCGCCCGGCACCGACGAACAAAGGCCGGCGTTGCCGCCGGCCTTGCTGCGAAACCGAATGCCTCGGAGGCGATCAGAACCTGCGCGTGATCGGCTCGGACGGATAGAGCATCGACTGCGGCGCCGAAGCCGCGTAGCTGTCGAAGTTGTAGCGCACGCCGAGACGGATCTCGTGGGCGGTCAGATCTTTGTACTTCACGCGGCTCTGGCCGGTGCCGACGTTGTGCAGCTTGACCGACTTGGCGTCGCCGAGGTTCTTGTAGCGATAGCCCGCGTCGATGCTCCAGTTCGGCGTGACGGCATAGGAAGCACCGGCCATCAGGGCCCAGGCGAGGTTCCACTGGCTGTGCGAGCCGTCATAGGAGGTCGTCGCCGCCCCCGGGTTGGTCGACTTGACGTTCGAGACGTTCACCCAGGCCGCGCCGATGCCGGCGCCGACATAGGGCGTGATGTTGTACCACGTGCCGATGTCGACATAGCCGTTCAGCATCACGGTCCACACGTCGATGTCGGCGGTTTCGACCGAATAGCTGCCGAAGCAGGGCGCGCAGGGCGCCAAGCCCTTGTAGCCGGCCGGCGTCTCGTAGTCGACGGTCAGGTCGGCGCGGAAATAGTCGGTGAACTTGTAGCCGACGCCCGCGCCGATCATCCACGCGTCGTCGAGCTCGTTGCTGCGGAACCGCAGGTTACCGACCACCGGATCGTTGAACGACCCCTTCGGCTCTTCGTAGAGCTTGTAGCCGATGTCGCCGCGCAGGTACCAGCCGCCGACGGCCGGCACTTCGGGAATATGTTCGATAATCGGCGCCGGCATGTCGGCCGCGAAGACCGCGGTTGAAACGGCCATCGCGACGCCGGCCAAAGACAATTGCTTGAATACGCTGCCCATGTCCTGGTCCTTCATAAGAAGCGTCCGCACCGTTCGGCCGCGGCCCGCACTTGGAACACAGGCAATTATTTCACGAAAACGATTAAGGCAGACTTAACCGTATTCTTTAACCCAGATTTTTTACCTTAATACAGAGTTAACACGACAAGTGATCCGTAACATTGCCTTAAGTAAAGCACCCGCCATGGCAGCAGCCGTCCAAAAAGGGGCTATCGAACGGCGCGAACCGACGGCGATCAGGCCGCGGACTGGGCGACCACGTCGGCGATGTCGTTGACCACCTGGTTGACCAGGGCCGCGTCGTCGCCTTCCGCCATCACGCGGATCAGCGGCTCGGTTCCCGAGGCGCGGATGACGAGGCGACCGTCCTTGCCGAGGCGGCTGCGGCCGTCGTCGATCGCTAACCTGACGCGGTCGGTCTCCAGCGGCGTCCCGCCGGCGTAGCGCACGTTCTTCAGCACCTGCGGCACCGGCTCGAACTTGCGGCACACTTCCGACACCGACCGGTTCTGCTCGCGCACGCAGGCGAGCACCTGCAGCGCGGCGATCAGGCCGTCGCCGGTGGTCGCGAAGTCCGACAGCACGATGTGGCCGGACTGCTCGCCGCCGACGTTGTAGCCCTCGGCCCGCATGTGCTCGACCACGTAGCGGTCGCCGACCTTGGTGCGGGCGAGGCTCAGCCCGAGCCCGCCGAGATAGCGTTCCAGTCCCAGGTTCGACATTACGGTGGCAACGATTCCCGGCGCCGACAGGCGGCCGCTGGATTGCCAGGATTCGGCGACGACCGCCATCAACTGGTCGCCGTCCACGGTCCGCCCTTGCTCGTCGATGATGATCACGCGGTCGGCGTCGCCGTCGAGCGCAATGCCGATGTCGGCGCGCACCTCGTGCACCTTCGCCACCACCGCCTCGGTCGATGTCGACCCGCAGTCCCTGTTGATGTTGAAGCCGTCGGGCGCCACGCCCAGGCTGACGACCTCGGCACCAAGCTCCCATAACGCCTCGGGGGCAACCTTGTAGGCGGCCCCGTTGGCGCAGTCGATCACCACCCGCAGGCCCTCCAGGCTCATCTCGCGCGGCAGGGTGCGCTTGGCGAACTCGATGTAGCGCTGCTGCGCCCCGTCAATTCGCTTGGCCCGGCCGAGGTCGGTCGACGCGGAAAGCCGCGACGTCAGATCGCTGTCGATCAGGCCTTCGATCTGCAACTCGATCTCGTCGCTGAGCTTGTAGCCGTCTGGGCCGAAGAACTTGATGCCGTTATCACCGAACGGATTGTGGGAGGCTGAGATCATCACGCCGAGATCGGCGCGCAGCGAGCGCGTCAGCATGGCGACCGCCGGGGTCGGCATCGGCCCGAGCAGGAAAACGTCGAGACCGACGGAGGTGAAGCCGGCGACCAGCGCGTTTTCCAGCATGTAGCCGGACAGCCGCGTGTCCTTGCCGATCACGACCCGGTTGCGGTAGCCGCCGTTGCGGAACATCAGGCCCGCCGCCATGCCGACCTTGAGGGCGACTTCCGCCGTCATCGGATGAATGTTGGCCGTGCCCCGGATTCCGTCGGTTCCGAAATATCTGCGCATGGTCTTGTTCGCTGCCCTCACTTCGCGTGCATGCCGCTCGTCTTAGCGCGAACGATGGCAGAAATCGGTTCAAAATTTGTGAGCGACTGTTACGACGGAAAACGCCCGGCCGCTTCGGCCGGGCGTCGTGTCTCGGGTTGACCGCTCCGGGGATCAGACCTGAGGCTGGGGTTCCATGCCGCCGGCCGGCTCGCCGCCCTCGCCGCCGCGCTTGGCGCCGGTGGTCGGCACTGCCGAGGAGCGGCCGATCGGCTGGTCGTCGTCCGTCTCGCGGATCGGCGGCTTGCCGGCGAGAAGGTCCTTGATTTCCTCGCCCGACAGGGTCTCGTACTCGAGCAGGCCCTTGGCGATCGTGTGCAGCTGGTCCTCATGCTCGCTGAGGACCTTCTTCGCCGTCTCGTAGCCCTGGTTGACGAAGGCCTTGATCTCCGCGTCGACGATCTTCTGGGTCTCGTCGGAGACGTTCTGGCTCTTGGCGACCGAATGGCCGAGGAACACCTCTTCCTGGTTCTCGCCATAGAGCAGCGGGCCGAGCTTGTCGGACATGCCGAACTGGGTCGCCATCGCCCGGGCAAGACGCGTCGCCATCTGGATGTCGCCCGAGGCGCCGGAAGTAACCTTCTCGTAGCCGAAGATCATCTCTTCCGCCACGCGCCCGCCCATGGCGACGGCAAGGTCGGCCTTGCACTTGGCGCGTGTCAGCGACACCTGGTCCTTTTCCGGCAGGCGCATGACCATGCCGAGCGCGCGACCGCGCGGGATGATGGTCGCCTTGTGGATCGGGTCGGAGGCCGGCATGTGCAGGGCGACCAGCGCGTGTCCCGCCTCGTGATAGGCGGTCAACCGCTTCTCTTCCTCGGTCATCACCAGCGTGCGGCGTTCCGCACCCATCATGACCTTGTCCTTGGCGTCCTCGAACTCGGCCATGGTGACCAGGCGCTTGGACCGGCGGGCAGCCAGCAGCGCTGCCTCGTTGACCAGGTTCATCAGGTCCGCGCCCGAGAACCCCGGCGTGCCGCGCGCCAGCGTCTTGACGTCGACGTCCGGCGCCAGAGGCACCTTGCGCATGTGCACCTTGAGGATCTTCTCGCGACCGGTGATGTCCGGGTTCGGCACAACGATCTGCCGGTCGAAGCGGCCCGGGCGCAGCAGGGCCGGATCGAGCACGTCCGGCCGGTTCGTGGCCGCGATGATGATGATGCCCTCGTTCGGTTCGAAGCCGTCCATCTCGACCAGCAGTTGGTTCAGCGTCTGCTCGCGTTCGTCGTTGCCGCCGCCGAGTCCGGCGCCGCGATGACGGCCGACCGCGTCGATCTCGTCGATGAAGATGATGCAGGGCGCATTCTTCTTGGCCTGCTCGAACATGTCACGAACGCGGCTGGCACCCACGCCGACGAACATCTCGACGAAGTCGGAGCCCGAGATGGTGAAGAACGGTACGTTCGCCTCGCCGGCGACCGCGCGCGCGGTCAGCGTCTTGCCGGTGCCCGGAGGACCGACCAGAAGCACGCCGCGGGGAATGCGTCCGCCGAGACGCTGGAATTTCTGCGGGTCGCGCAGGAATTCGACGATCTCCTGCAGATCTTCCTTGGCCTCGTCGATGCCGGCCACGTCGTCGAAGGTGACGCGACCATGCGCCTCGGTCAGCAGCTTCGCCTTGGACTTGCCGAAACCCATGGCCTTGCCGCCCGAGCCCTGCATCTGGCGCATCACGAAGATCCAGATGCCGAGGATGATCAGCATCGGGAACCAGGAGATCAGCGCGCTGATCAGCGAGAAGTTCTCCGACGGCGGACGCGCGTTGATCAGCACGCCCTTCTCGCGCAGCTGCTCCACATACTGCGCGTTGTCCGGAGCATAGGACTGGAACGCGCCGCCATTGGTGTAGCGGCCAGTGATCTGCTGCTGCTGGATCGTGACTTCGCGGATTTCGCCCTGCTCAGCCTGGTTGAGGAACTGCGAGAACGGGATCTCGTTCGTTGCCGTCCGCTGGTTCGGGCTCTGGAACAGCTGGAACAGCGCGATCAGCAGGAGCGCGATGATCACCCAGAGAGCAAAGTTTCGGAAATTTGCGTTCATTTCGGTCCCTTGTCCACCGTGCGGTGGCCGTCTGCGCGCGGGTCTGTGCCCTTTGCCTGACAAGATAGGTCGGCGCGATGCCCCTGCCAAGGAGGTGCGCCATTGTTGCCCAGTTCGACTGACTTTTTTATTAAACCGCGCAATGAATCTTTGCCCGTCGCCTCCTCGCCCCTGACAGATGTCGCAAGGGTCCCGTCACCCCGTCCGCACAGCTCCCCCGACCTCCGGCGGAAACGGGCGGAATCGCGACACCCTCGCCTGCCCCTGATGCGCACGCGGCGCCATGAGGCCGGGGACGAACAGCAACCTTCCGTCCGCGTCGACGATCGCCGGCGCGCAGGCAAAGGCGTCCCGCGGCCAGCCCGTCGGCCACGTCAGCCGATCGATCTCGACGCCGGCCTCGGCCAGCGCACGCACGGCCAGTGACCCGCCATCGACCGGCGCCCGGACCAGGTAGCGGCCGTCCCAAATGCCGTCCTCGCCCGGTGCCAGGTCGAGCGGCGCCGGCCAGGTCCGCCCGCGCTCGCGCCACAGCCGCAGTACCGGCCCGCTGCGCCGCAACACCACCCCCCCCAAGGTCCGGCTCGCCGCCTCGCCGGCCAGCAGCGCCGCCGTGGCCGGCTCCAGAGCCTCGAGGCGCGGGCCGTGCTCGGCACCGCCGGTCGCTCGGATCAGGCGCGACAGCGACCGCAACCGCACCTCTTCGGGCGCTTCGGCGAGTGGCGCGACCGCGATCTCGGCCGGGCCCGCCGGATGGACGCGGCAATGGTCGCGGACCAGCCGCTCGGCCCAGCCGTCGAGCGCGTCGGCGGCCCGGCGCAGCCGCGCGGCCGTCGCCGCCAGGCGCGCCTGGTCGAGGCCTTCCTCCGCCAAAAGCAGGCCCAGTCGGCGCAGCCGGGCGCGCTTGTAGCGCAGGTCCGTGTTGGAGGGGTCTTCGAACCAGCTTAGGCCGGCCGCCTCCAGTGTTGCGATCAGCCGCGCCTTGGGCACGTCCAGCAGCGGTCGCAGGATCCGTACGCCGACTGGCCCGTCGGCCTCGTCGGCGGCCATTGCGGCCAGTCCATAAACGCCGCTGCCGCGCGTCAGCCGGTCGAGGAACGTTTCTGCCTGGTCGTCGCGGTGATGGGCGACGGCAAGCGCAGAAAGCGACAGCGCGCGCATGCGGGCGCCGATCAGGGTGTAGCGTGCCTCCCGGGCGGTCGCCTGAAGATTCGGCGCTCCCTTGCGTCCTGCCCAGGTCAGGATTTCGTGCGGCAGACAATAGCCAGCGCACAGGCGGTGCACATGCTCGGCCTCGGCGCGCGCCTCGGCGCGCAGACCGTGGTCGACGGTGAAGACATGGGCCTGAGGTGCACGCGCGGTGCGGCGCTGCCAGTCGGCGAAGAGATGAAGCAGGGCGAGAGAATCCGCCCCCCCGGAAACCGCTATGGCCAATCGGTCCAGATCGAGCAGCGGCATGAACAGGGCGTCGGCGTCGTCCGACGAGAATGGCCGAACGGCGTCGGTCTCAGGAGCATCCGGCACGTTGCTGTTCGGCCCGCGCCTGGTCCAGGACCGCCTTCGGCGCCCCGGGGAATTTGGTCAGCAGTTCGGAATAGGTTGCGCAGGCAGCGTCGGTCTGGCCGAGACCGTTGAGCGACAGGCCCAGCTTCAGCAGACTGTCCGGCGCCTTCTGGTCGCCCGGATAGTCCGTGTAGGTCTTCAGGAAGGCATCGGCCGCGGCACGGTACTCGCCCTGCGCCAGCAGGCTCTCGCCCAGCCAGTACTGGGCATTGGAGACCAGCCGATCGTTCGGATAGGTGTCGATGAAGATGCGGAACGCCTGTTCGGCCTGAGCATAATCCCCATTCAGCGCGAAGGAATAGGCTCGATCGTAGTCCGTGCGGGCGTCGCCCGTCACGTCGAGGCTGGCGATCTGGCCGCCGATCGGATCGCCGACGCTCACGCCCGGCGGCGCCGTGCCGGTGGCAGGCGGCGACACCACCGCCTGTCCGCGGGCAAGCGCAGAGAGGTCGAGCGGACCGGCTCCCGGACCGGCTTCAACAGCCGCGCCCGCCGGTGCATCCCGATAGCCGCCGCTAGCGGCCCATTCGGCGTCGCCGGATCCCTCGGCCGGCAGGGTTCCGAGCGTACCGGAGGAGGCCGGCGGGATCGCTCCCGCCGACGTTGTCCCGTTTGCGGCCGTTGCCGGCGCGCTCGCGGGCGGCACGTCCGACCGTTTGGCCGGGCGTCCGCCTTCCAGTTGCTGGAAGCGATACTCGTTGTCTTCCTGCATGCGCCGCATCTGGTCCTGCAGCTCGCGCAGCTGGTAGGACAGCTGCTCGATCTGCCCGGTCAGCCGGCGCAGCCGTTCTTCCATGTCGTTGAGCCGCACCTGCGACTCGTCGTTGCCGCGCCCGAACAACTGGGCGCTGACGGGCGTGGACAGCGCCCCGATCATCCATACCGCAGCGGCCAGGGCCGCCAGGGTTCTTGCCATTGCCATGCTTTCCCTCCGGTCTGCCAAGAGGCATCCGATGGATAGCACAGGGCACGCCGACTTCGGCCAAAATTTGGCGGCTTCGGCAGAATGCGGCCGGCCGGTCATGCACGCATGCAAAAACGGCCGGAGGAGGACCCGCCGGCCGTCCGCAACGCGCGCGCCGCGCCGGTCAGCTGCCGGCGTTGTTCAGCACGGTGACCGCGCGCCGGTTCTGCGACCAGCAGCTGTCGTCGTTACACACCGCCACCGGACGTTCCTTGCCGTAGGAAATCGTGCGGATGCGGGACGCCGCAACGCCGCGCGAGACCAGATAATCCCGCGCCGAATTGGCGCGCCGGGCGCCGAGTGCGATGTTGTACTCGCGGGTGCCGCGTTCGTCGGCATGCCCCTCGAGCGTAATCGTGTACCTGCTGTAGAGGTTCAGCCACTGCGCCTGCTTGTCGAGCGTCGCCCGTGCCTGCGTGGACAGCGTCGATTGGTCTTCCGCGAAGAAGACCCGGTCGCCGACGTTGACGACGAAATCCTGGCCGCTGCCCGGCGTGACGTTGCCGTCCAGCCCGTCCGGCTTGGTCTGCGCGCATGCCGCAAGAGCCAGGGTCAGACCGATGATCGCCGCGATGCGCGCGCCGCGCGCCATCATACCCGTATTCAACATTCCGATACTCCTCGTCCCCACCGTGCCCCGACAGGGTGAACAGAACCTATACGATGGTCGTTAAGGGCCGGTTGGCAAATATGGTTGGCAAACCGTTAATCCGCCTTCCCGCCCCGGCGCGGCGGCATTGCCGCGCCGGGGTTTGCGTCGCGTGTAGCGACGGTAGACGTCCCGCCTCAGTCGATCAAGGGCGACCAGGACGGATCCGATGCGAAAGCCGGCGTGGTGACCCGCTGTTCGTTGTAGCCGGTCAGGTCGACCGTCCAGATCTGCGGCCCGCCGTTGGCTCCCGGCGTGTCGCGGAAGAACACCAGGACGCGGCCGTTCGGCGCCCAGGACGGGCCTTCGTTGTGATAGCCTTCGGTCAGGATGCGCTCGCCCTTGCCGTCGGGCCGCATGACACCGATCATGAACCGTCCCTGGTGCTGCTTGGTGAAGGCGATCAGGTCGCCGCGCGGCGACCACACCGGGGTCGAATAGCGACCGGGTCCGAAACTGATGCGTTGGGCGTTGGAGCCGTCGGCGTTCATGACATAGAGCTGCTGCGAGCCGCCGCGATCCGATTCGAACACGATCTGGCGCCCGTCCGGAGAATAGGACGGGCTGGTGTCGATCGCCGGCGTATTGGTCAGCCGCGTCGTCGCCCGCGAGCGCAGGTCCATGACGAAGATGTTGGCGTTGCCGCCCTGCTGCAGGCTCATGATCACCCGCTGGCCGTCCGGCGAGAAGCGCGGCGCGAAGGTCATGCCGGGGAAGTTGCCGACGATCTCGCGCTGTCCGGTCTCGATGTTGAGCAGGAAGACGCTCGGGTCGCCGCTGCCGAAGGACATGTAGGTGATTTCCTGGCTGGTCGGCGAGAACCGCGGCGTCAGCACCAGTTCGTCGCCGCGCGTCAGGTAACGCATGTTGGCGCCGTCCTGATCCATGATCGCCAGACGCTTGACCCGCTTGCTCTTCGGGCCGGACTCGTCGACGAAGACGATGCGCGTGTCGAAATAGCCCTTCTCTCCGGTCAGCCTCTCGTAGATCGCGTCAGCGATGATGTGGGCGAGCCGGCGCCAGTTTTCCGGCGTGGTGAAGAACTGCTGACCGAGCATCTGCTCCGACGCGAACACGTCCCACAAGCGGAATTCGGCCCTCAGGCGACCGTCCGCCTGGCGCGTCACCGATCCGGTGACCAGCGCCTGCGCGCCGATCGTCCGCCAGTCGCCGAAGCGTGGCGCCGTGTTCACGCTCAGGTTCTTCTCGATGAAGCTCGCCGGATCGAGCGGCCGGAACAGGCCGGAACGTCTCAGGTCCGCCGCGATTACCGACGTCAGTTCGCGTGCCAGCTGCGCGTCGCCGCCCTCCGGCGAGAAGTCCGGCAACGCGATCGGCATCGGCTCGATCTGGCCCTGCGTGATGTCGATCTCGATCAGGGCCGCGGCCGGTCCGGCGTGGAGAAGGCTCGCGGCCGCAAGAAGGCAGCCGGCCGCCGCCGCTTTGACGCGGGACAGGAAGCGGGTCGGGTTCGGCAAGTCTCTCATTGGCATAGAGGCTCCTGGTTCTTCGTCCTAACCGCCCAGCAGCTCGCGGGGGTCGAAATTGATGATCACGTCCTTCCAGGTCTCGTATTTGTTGCCCGGCAGCGAATACGGCGCGCAGCGCATCACCGCGCGCACGGCACTGTCGGAGGCCGCGCGGAAGGACGGGTTGGAACTGGAATTGAGCACGCGCGGGCTGCCGTCGACAGCCCCGTCGACGGTCAGCTGGAATTGCAGGCGCACCAGCAGGTCGTCCGCGCCGGCGGCACCGACCGGGGGATTCCAGCAGCGCGAGATCTGGCCACGCAGCGCGTCGAGTTCCGACTGCGACATGCGCACGTTGGCCTCCCCGCGCGCCGTGCCGAGCGATGCCGGCTGCGTCGAGGCGGCAGTGCCGCCGCCGGACGGATCGATCTTGTTGAGCAGCGCCGAGATCTGGTTCGGGTTGAAGGTGTCCTCGCGCGGCCTCTGGGCGGTCTGGGTCTTCGGCGGCGGCGTCGGCTTCGTGCGCGGCACCACCTTGACCGGCGTCGGCTCGGCCGTCTTCGGGGCAGCCTCCGCGGGCGCTTCGGCTGCCTTGGGTTCCGGCTCGGGGGCGGGGGCGGGCTCCGGGGGCGTCGCGACCGGCTCCGGTTTCGGGGGTTCGGGCTTCACCGGCGCCGGCTCGGGAGCGGGCGCCGGAGCCGGCGGCTCGGGCGCCTTCACCGGTTGAGGCGCTGGCCGCGGGCTCGGCGGCGTCGGCATTTCCACCTTGGCCTCGCCGGTCGTCTTTTCGGGATCCGGTGCATCGTCGCGCTTGGTTTCTGTCGGTCTGACCGCCGCCACCTCGCGCAGTTCCGCGTTTCTCTCGCCCTTCAGCACGCGCGTGACGTCCTCGATCGGAATCAGATCCACCGACAGGGATTCAACCGGCTTGACCTCAAAGCGTTCCGAAGCCGGCAGGGCGATGAAACCCCAGGCCAGAACCGCCAGATGACCCGTCACTGAGGCGATGAAGCCGCCGCGCATGATTTCCTTAGGAACCCCGTTCCTCGAGTGTCACCAGCCCGAGCCGCTTGAACCCGGCCGCGTTGATCCGGCCCATGACCCTCATCATGGTGCCGTAGTCCGCATTGCTGTCACCGCGCACATAGATGCGTTCGTCATATCCGTTGGCCGCGATGGCCTCGAGTTTCGGCACGACCTCGTCCAGAGGGATTTCCGTGTTCTGGATGAAGATCTGGCCGGCGGCGTTGACCGAAATGGTGATCGGCTCGGTGTCCCCTTCGAGCGGTTTGGCACGAGATTCCGGCAAATCGATGGGCACGCCGACCGTCAGCAGGGGTGCTGCCACCATGAAGATGATCAGCAGCACGAGCATGACGTCGACAAACGGCGTCACGTTGATTTCGCTCATCGGCGCATGGCGGCGGCGCCGGCGGCGACCGCTGCCCGAACTTCCGCCCGTTCCCAGTTGCATCGCCATCGGCTAGATCCGCTCGTCGATCTGGCGCGACAGGATCGCCGAGAATTCGTCGGCGAAGCCCTCCATACGGGCCGACAGCTTGCCGACATCCGTCGACAGCTTGTTGTAGGCGATGACCGCGGGAATGGCGGCGAGCAGGCCCAGTGCGGTCGCGAACAGCGCCTCGGCGATGCCCGGCGCCACGACGGCGAGGTTGGTGCTCTCCGAGGCAGCGATCGCCTGGAACGAGGTCATGATGCCCCACACCGTGCCGAACAGGCCGATGAACGGCGCCGCCGAGCCGACAGTCGCCAGGATCAGCAGGCGGGCCTCAAGGCGCTCGATCTCGCGCTGGATGGTCACGTCCATGACACGGTCGATGCGCTGCTGCAGGCTTGCCAGCGCCGGCCGCGCGCCTTCGTGGCTGCGCTTCCATTCGCGCATCGCCGCCACAAACAGCGCCGCCATCGAATGGTTCGCCCGGTTCGACAGGGTCTTGTAGAGCTCTTCCAGCGACTGGCCCGACCAGAACACGGTCTCGAACCGCGTCATCTGGCGCTTGGTTCGCGCGAAGAGCACGACCTTGTCGAAAATGATCGCCCAGCACCACACCGAGGCGCCGATCAGCCCGATCATGACCAGCTTGACGACGATATGCGCCTGCAGGAACAGGGCGAAGAACGACAGGTCGCCATGGGGGGCCGCCAACGTCGACTGCGCGATTTCATTCATGTAAGTGGGACCTCTTGGCCGTGGAGTATGAGCCTGTTGCAGCGCGTCGCGCCTGCCATCATGTCCGTACCGAAACATTCGGTCCAACTCCCGGACCGGCGGCTTTCCTGACCGCTGAATTTGGCAAAACTGGGACTTCGCAAGGAGAAACGGTTCAGCCTAAAGGAATCGATTAAGGTTACTCCCGTGTTAAAGACACGGTCGGTTCACGAACATTTTTTCGCAATCGGATAGGTGCTGCTGCATCGCGCCCGCTGCCAGCACGCGCCGCATCGGCTCAGGCGGGCCGAAGCCGGTCGGCGATGGTGCGGGGCAATCGGGTCGGGCGGCCGTCGGCACCGATCACCGCGACGGTGACCGCCGCAGAAGCGATGAGGTCGCCATCGCGTTGCGCCTCCTGGAGGAGCACGATGCGCGCCCCGCGCAACTCCACCAGGCGCGTGCCGATCTCCAGGACGTCGTCGATGCGCGCAGGCTTGAGGAAGTCGATGTCCATATGCCGCACAGCGAATGCCAAAGCGCTGCCGTGCTGCCCCTCGGCGAGCGCGTGGTGATGGACGCCGGCAAGACGCAGGAAATCGGAACGGCCGCGCTCGAAGAATTTCACATAGGCCCCGTGATAGACGACCCCGGTGAAATCGGTGTCCTCGTAGTAGACGCGGACGGCAAGGACGTGGCTGCCGTCGCTCAATCGCCCGGAGAGGTCGGGCCAACGCGCTGTCATTGCTCGCATCCTGCGTTGTCGCGGGGCTCCCATTTCCGACAATCCGGCACCTTGCGCAAGGCCCGCGCCGGAGACCGCCAAAGGAAAAGGGCTCCGCCGGGACAAGCCGCTGCGAAGCCCTTGCCGAAGGGGTACGACCGGGTCAGGCTGCGGCCACCTGGTCGAGGAAGCGTTCCACGGAGCGGCGCAGCGTCTCGGCCTGCCGTTTCATTTCGAGTGTCGCGCTTTGCATGGTCGCCGCGGATTCGGAGTTTTCCGTGACGTCCTCGTTGAGGGCGGCCACCGCCGAAGTCACGGCGAGGGTCCCCTGCGCGGCCTCCGCGACGTTGCGCGAGATCTCGCCCGTCGCCGAGCCCTGCTCGCGTACCGCGCCGGCGATCGAGGCGGTGTAGTTGTTGACCTCCTCCATCGACTGCGACACTTCCGCGATCTTCTCGACCGCGTCCGAGGTCGATGCCTGGATGGCGGCGATTTGGGTTGAGATCTCCTCCGTCGCCTTGGCGGTCTGACCGGCCAGTTCCTTGACCTCGGCCGCGACCACGGCGAAGCCCTTGCCCGCATCGCCGGCGCGCGCCGCCTCGATGGTGGCGTTCAAGGCCAGAAGGTTGGTCTGCTCGGCGATCGCCTGGATCAGCGTAACCACCTCGCCGATCTTGTTGGCCGCATTGGCAAGGCCCGAGATCTTGGCGTTGGAGGACTGCGCATTGGCCGTCGTCCGGCCGACGACATCCGCCGTCGTCGCCACCTGGCGAGAGATTTCCGCGATGGATGCGTTCAGTTCCTCCGTCGCCGAGGCGACGGCCTGCACGTTCGCGGAGGCGTTTTCCGAATCGCCCACCGCCTGCGCGCCCCGACTTGCCGCTACGGCCGAACGGTCGCTCAGCACCGCCGAAATCGCCTCGACGCGAGTAATGTTCTCCTCCACCGCACCGAGCACAGACTGCGCCTCGCTGCGGAAATTGCTGATCAGCGTATCGATCGCCATCTCGCGATTCTCCCGCGCGATATGGCCGACCTTGCGCTCCTCCGCCAGGCGTTCTCGTTCGATCGAGCTGTCCTTGAACACCGCGATGCAGCGGGCCATCTCGCCGATCTCGTCGCTGCGCTCGATCGCGTTGATCTCAACGGCAAGCTCGCCGTCGGCGATACGCCGGGCCGCCGCCGACAGCGTCGCCAGCGGCGCGAACATGCGGCCCGTGAGCCACCAGACGATCGCCATCATGGGCAGCAGGCACACGACCGCCGAGATGATCACGCCGTAGGTGATCCTGGAGGCGGCGGCGGAAAGTTCGGTCTGCTCGACCGCTTCGGCGACGGAGAACGCCTTGTCCCCGACCGTGCTCTCCACCTTGGAGAAGCGCATGGCGGTGCCGCCGATGGTGAGCGTGTCCGGCGCCGTGTTGATCTCCGCCAGGCGATGGACCTCCACCGGCCCGCCCCCGGCCGCGAACATGGCCACGGTGCCCTCGCCGTCGATCAGCAGCGCGCGCTCAGTCTCTCCAACGCCGGTCCTGTCGCTCATCAGGGCGGCCAGGCGGTCCATGTTCACCGTATAGGCGACAACGCCGAAGAAGCGGTCGAGATAATAGACGGGTGCGGCAAGGACCAGCTTGACCGTGCCGTCCGGCCGGATGCTGAAACCGGACGTGGCGGTTTGCCCGGCGGCCAGCGTTCCGGCCCCATTCGCCGCCAGCAGCGGTGCGACGGCAGCCTTCAGCGGACTTGCCGCCAGTTCGGGCGCCTCGACGTGGCGGGCGAAGTCCTCCTCCTTGCGGAAGGTATAGATGATGTTGCCCTCCACATCCGACAGGGCGACGTCCGAGAACAGGCCCTGCCCGATCAGGTCCTGGAAGGCGATGTGCACGGCCCCGTGATTGCTGGCGTAGTAGTTCGAGTTCGCGACCTCGACCAGGAGGTGGCGTTCGCCTTCCGGATGCGGGTTGTTGTCGACGAAGACGTCGCGCAGCTGTGCGGTCTGGTTTTCCTTGAGCGCCTTCCAGCCCGCTGTGGTCTTCATCAGGGCATCCTTGGCGTCGGTCAGCGACGCGAAGAACTTCGCGGCGTCGGTGACCTGGGCAAGCGCCAGTTCCAGCGTCTTGCGCTTGCCCTGGGTCGCGCTCGTCAGTGCCCGGTCGGCCTGTTCGTTCGCGACGCCGCTCGCAAGGTTTGCGGTCACGACCACCGTCGCAGCGCACATCACGGCGGCACCGGCGAAGAACATCAGCGCAAGCTTGTTCGAAAGGCGGTTTCTGATCATTGAAAGGCTCCCCCCAAGATGCGGCATTGTCGCCAGAAGGGGGAAACAAAACCTTAAAACGGGCGCGACCTCCACGCACAACTGTCGATAGCGCAGGTAACATGGTCCTGCGCATCCTGATCGTCTTTCGCGGTGCGGCGAGATCTGGCAAGACCGGCGTAAGAACCGGCGTCCGCCTCACGACGCGTCGTCGGCGAAAAGCCCCAATTGCGGTACGTCGGGACGCTGCGGCACGGCAAGGCCGAGGTGGCGGAACGCCAGGGCGGTGAGCAGGCGGCCGCGCGGCGTGCGCTGCAGGAAGCCGTTCTGGATCAGGTAGGGCTCGACGATTTCCTCGATGGCGTCGCGCGGCTCGGACAGCGCCGCCGCGATGGTCTCGATGCCGACCGGTCCGCCGCCGAAATTCAGCGCGATCTGCGTCAGGTAGCGCCGGTCGAGGCTGTCGAGCCCGGCACCATCGACCTCCAGTTGCGACAGCGCCCGGTCCGCCACCTCGCGGTCGACCGCCTGCTTGCCGGCCACCACCGCGAAATCGCGCACCCGGCGCAGCAGCCGCCCGGCGATACGCGGCGTGCCGCGCGAGCGCTTGGCGATTTCCCGCGCCCCGTCCGGCGCCATGCCGATGCCGAGGATGCGCGCGCCGCGGTTGACGATCAGTTCCAATTCCTCGACCGTGTAGAATTCGAGCCGGACGGGAATGCCGAACCGGTCGCGCAGCGGCGTCGTCAGCAGCCCGAGCCGGGTCGTCGCCGCCACCAGCGTGAACTTGGCGAGGTCGATCTTGACCGAGCGCGCCGCCGGCCCCTCGCCGATGATCAGGTCGAGTTGGAAATCCTCCATCGCCGGGTAGAGCACTTCCTCCACCGCCGGGCTCAATCGGTGGATCTCGTCGATGAACAGGACGTCGCGTTCCTCCAGGTTGGTCAGCAGCGCCGCGAGGTCGCCCGCCTTGGCGATCACCGGCCCGGAGGTGGCGCGGAAGTTGACGCCGAGTTCGCGCGCCATGATCTGGGCCAGCGTCGTCTTGCCGAGACCCGGCGGGCCGACGAACAGCACGTGATCGAGCGCCTCGCCGCGCGCCTTCGCCGCCTCGATGAAGATCTTCAGGTTGGCGCGCGCCTGCGCCTGGCCGACGAACTCGTCGAGCGCCTGCGGGCGCATGGTGGTGTCGATCTCGTCGCCCCGGATCTGCGGCGTCACGATCCGCTGGTTGTCGTCCATCCGCCCTCGTCCCGCCCTCGTCTCCGGGCCCTTACTGGGCCAGTTCCCTCAAGCCGAGCCGGATCAGCGTCTCGGTTGTCGCGGCCTCTCCGGCCGCCTTCAGCGCCCTGGCCACCGCCGCGCTCGCCTGCGGCTGGGCATAGCCCAGGTTGGTCAGCGCCGAAACCGCCTCGGCGACCGGCCGCGCCGCGACATCGTCGCCGACCGCTTGCGCCACGGCCAGCGTGTCGGCGTCGATGCTGGCATAGCCTGGCGCCTTGTCCTTCAGTTCGGCGAGGATGCGTTCGGCCACCCGCTTGCCGACCCCCGGAGCACGCGAGATCGTCGCCTTATCGCCGAGCGCGATGGCATTGGCGATCTCGCCCGCCTTGAGCACGCCGAGCACCGCCAGCGCCACCTTGGCCCCGACGCCCTGCACCGTCATCAGCAGGCGGAACCACTCGCGTTCGGCCTCCTGGGCGAAGCCGTAGAGCCGGATCATGTCCTCGCGCACCAGCGTCTCGATGAACAGCACCGCCGCCTCCCCGGTGCGCGGCAGGCCCTGCAGCACGCGCGAGGGGCAATGCACCTGGTAGCCGACCCCGTGCACGTCGAGGACGACATGGTCCTCGCCGTAGCTGTCGACGATGCCCTTGAGCTTGCCGATCATGCCGCACCCGCCTCCGCCAGGCGCGCCTGCGCCGAGCCCCTGTGATGCGCGTGGCAGATCGCGATGGCCAGCGCGTCGGCCGCGTCGTCGGTGTCGAACCGCGCCCGCGGCATCAGGATCTTGACCATCGCCCGAATCTGCTCTTTCTCCGCGTGGCCCGTGCCGACCACCGTCTTCTTGACCAGGTTCGGCGCGTATTCGGCGACGGGCAGGCCGGCCAGCGCCGGCACCAGCAACGCAATGCCGCGCGCTTGACCGAGCTTCAGCGTCGCGCCCGCGTCCTTGTTGACGAAGGTATGCTCGACCGCCGCCTCGGCCGGCTCCTCGCGGGCGACGATCGCGGACAGGCCGTCGTGCAGCTGCACCAGCCGCTCGGCCAGACCCCGCTTGTCGTCCGAGGTCACCGTTCCGGCGCCCAGAAAGGTCAAGCGGTTACCGAGCGCCTCGATCAGGCCCCAGCCGGTGCGGCGCAGTCCCGGATCTATGCCGAGGATTCGAATCGGATGCATCATGGAACAAAGCGGTAACAAAACTCGCGCCTTGACGCCACAAAAGCCTGCCGCTACGCCTCGCGCTGCCGTCCTTTTCCCGCCTGCGGGGCTTCATGCTCGATTTCGCCGCCGTCGACCCGGCCAATCTCTGGCTCGCGATCGCCACGCTGACCCTCGCCGGCCTGGTCCGCGGCTTCGCCGGCTTCGGCGCCGGCATGATCTACATGCCCGTGGCCGCCAGCCTGATGCCGCCGCCGATCGCCGCCGCCAGCTTTCTGGTGCTCGATTCCGTCGTCGCGCTGCCGCTCGTGGTGCGCGCTGCGCGCATCTGCGACTGGAAGACGGTCACGCCGACCGTCGTCGGCGCCGTGCTGTTCGTCCACGCCGGCGCCTGGCTGCTCGCAAACACCGACGTCCTGCTGCTGCGCTGGACGATTTCCGCCCTGGTGATCGCACTGCTCGCCCTGCTGGTGTCGGGCTGGCGCTATCACGGCACGCCGACGCGACCTGTCTCGTTCGGCGTCGGCGCGGTCGCCGGGGTGCTAGGCGGTGTCAGCCAGGTGTCGGGACCGCCGGTCGTCGCCTTCTGGCTCTCCGGCACCCAGTCGCCCGCCATCGTGCGCGCCAACCTCATCATGTTCTTCGCACTGGCCAGCCTGGGCAGCTACGTCGCCTACTGGCTCGCAGGGTTCTTCACCCTCGATGTCCTGCGCCTGATCGCGCTCGGCTTTCCCGCCTATGCGTTGGCGATCTTTCTCGGCTCGCGCGGCTTCGGTAAGGCCAACCCGGCTCTCTACCGCGTGATCGCCTACACCCTGATCGCCGTCGCAGCGCTCACCAGCCTGCCCATCCTCGACGGCCTGCTGCGCTGACGCCAGACCGGCGCGCACGAAAAAGGCGGGGTCGAGCCCCGCCTTCCGACCGATCCAGCTGTTTCGCCTGGCCACGTCAGCCGGCGAGCGCCGCCATCGTCTCCTCGTCGATGTCGAAGTTGGCGTAGACGTTCTGCACGTCGTCATCGTCCTCGAGCAGGCCGACCAGCTTCATCAGCGTCTGCGCCTTTTCGGAATCGACCGGCGTCAGCGTCTGCGGCTTCCAGACGATCTTGACCGATTCCGGCTCGCCCAGCGCGCCTTCCAGGGCCTTGGACACGTCGCCCAGGTCCTCGAATGCGCAGATGATCGTGTGGGTGTCGGCATCGGACTGGACATCCTCCGCCCCCGCCTCGATCGCCGCCTCCAGCACCGTTTCCGCGCCACCCGCCTTGCCCGGGTAGAGGATCTCGCCGACCCGGTCGAACATGAACGACACCGAGCCCGTCTCGCCCATCGCCCCGCCGCACTTGGTGAAATAGGAGCGCACGTTGGACGCAGTGCGGTTGCGGTTGTCGGTCAGCGCCTCGACGATGACCGCGACGCCGCCCGGACCGTAGCCCTCGTAGCGGATCTCGTCGTAGGATTCCGCATCGCCGCCCTGCGACTTGTTGATCGCCCGCTGGATGTTCTCCTTGGGCATCGACTGCGCCTTGGCGTTCTGGATGGCGAGGCGCAGGCGCGGGTTCGAGGCTGGGTCCGGATCGCCGTGCTTGGCGGCGACGGTGATTTCCTTCGACAGCTTGGAGAAAAGCTTCGAGCGGACCGCGTCCTGGCGGCCCTTGCGGTGCATGATGTTCTTGAACTGTGAATGTCCGGCCATGGTATTCCCGGCAGTTATTGATCGTTTGTCGTGCGGAATGCGACGCTTATAGGCAAAGGCGCCGGCAAAATCCAGTGGCCGCGAACGCCGCCCGTCAGCGTCCTGCGCTGCTCCAGAACGGTGGCAGCACGGGCTCGAGGCGCCCGCCGATGCGCACAGGTGCAACCACCGTCGCGAGCCCCGTGGCGTCGTCCGTCTCCACCGCCACCCCGCAGATCGTCGCTTCGCCGAGCGCCGGGGTGAAGCGGCTGCCCGGCACCTTGCGCAGGAAACGCTGCAGGGGCTCATCCTTTTCCATGCCAAGCACGCTGTCGTAGTCGCCGCACATGCCGGCGTCCGAAAGATAGGCCGTGCCACCCGGCAGGATCTGGTGGTCGGCCGTCGGCACGTGGGTGTGGGTGCCGACGACGAGGCTGGCCCGGCCGTCGAGGAAATGGCCCATCGCCTGCTTCTCGCTGGTCGCCTCGGCGTGAACGTCGACCACGATGGCATCGACCACCACGCCGAGCGGGCAATCGTTGAGCGCCCGGTCGATCGCCGCGAACGGATCGTCGAGGCTTTCCATGAACACCCGGCCCATGACGTTGGCGACCAGCACCCGTGCACCGTTGCGCGCCGTGTAGAGATTGACGCCGCGCCCCGGCGTGCCGGGCGGGAAGTTCAGGGGCCTCAGCAGGCGGTCCTGACGCTCGATGTAGACCAGCGTTTCCCGCTGGTCCCAGATGTGGTTACCGGTCGTCACCACGTCGGCCCCGGCGTCGAGCACGTCCTGCAGGATCTGCTCGGTGATGCCGAAGCCCGAGGCGGAATTCTCGCCGTTGACGATGACGAAGTCGAGCCCGTGGTCGGCAACCAGGCCCGGCAGCGCCTCGATGACCGCGGTCCGGCCGGCGCGTCCGACCAGGTCGCCGAGAAACAGCAGCTTCATGTGTCCACGCTCGTGTCGAACCGGCGGTAGCCCGCCTCGGTCAGGATGGCCTCGAGCGGCTGGTCGTGCGGCTCGGTCGGCACGTGATCCACCTCCTGCACGGAAAAGGCAAGGCCGATGCGCCGCACCGGCCCGAGCCGCTCCAGCGCCGCGATCGCCGTGTCGTAGTGGCCCTTGCCGTAGCCGAGCCGTCCGCCCCTGCGATCGAACGCCGCCAGCGGCACCAGCAGCACGTCCGGCCGCAGTTCGGGCGACGCCTCCTCCGGCTCCACCGTGCCGAAGCCCGCCGGAACCAGCCTGGTCTCGCGGTCGAGCCGGCGGAAGATCATGTGGGGCTTCCTGACCACCGGCAGGCACAGCTGGTGGCCGGCCTGCTGCAGGCGCGCCATCAGCGGACGCGGATCGATCTCGTCGCGGATCGGCCAGAAACCCGAGACGACTGCCCCCGGCACGATGTCGAGCACCTCGGCGGCTTCGGCGAGCGCGAGGCCGGCCTCGATCCGCCGCGTCGGTGGCAGCGCCGCACGCCGCCCCAGCGCCTGCTCGCGCAGGGCTTCCTTCAGGTCGGCGATGGCGGTCGGGGCTGCGGTCACGGCACGATGGCTGGCTGATGCGGGGCGGATGTCGGGCCGCGCGCACGGCCTTGCGAAGAGCGGACGCAGCCACACAGACCGTTGGAAGGTGCAATCCCGGGAAACCTACAGTGTAGGTGGGCGCCGTGTGCTCCAGCCCAGGGGCCGGAACAGGGACAGCTCCCTAGGGAATGCGTAAGGCCCCGGGGATAGTGTTTCCTGACGAGTCGCGCAGCCGCGCCGTCCCGAATATAGGCTGCCGGCTCGGCCATTGCCAGAGCGATTGGCAGAGCGACTGGCAGAGTCCCGGCCCTGCTTCGGCCGCCGCTCGGCTCACCCCTGCCGGAGGCTCCGGTTCAGCCCCTCGGCCAGTGTCTCGATGCGCCTGGCCGCATCGTCGATCTTGGCGACCAGGTCGGCCTCGCTGCGGTTCATGTGGTCGAGCGCCGCCGCCCGCGCGTCGCGGGTCGCCGCCAGTTCGCTTTCCAGCGCCTTGACCTTCTTCTCCATCTCCGCCAGCTCGTCGGTGACCATGATGCCTGCCATTACCGTCAGCCGCTGGTCGCCGATCTCGCCGAAGTTCCGGCGCAGTTCGTCGATACAGCCGTCGAACCGCCGCGCAAGCCCGATCAGCCGCTCCTCCTCGCCGTCGTCGCAGGCCATGCGGAACGAGCGCCCATTGATGGTGACGTTGATCTGCGCCATTCGCGGGTCAGCCTCCGTGCGCGTCCAGAACCGTGCGGATCGATTCCATTGCGGAGACCAGCCGCCGCGACACGTCGCGATTGGCTTCCTCCAGCCCCTTGGCGCGCGCCTCGACCCGGTCAAGCGTGGCGGCAAGTTGCGAGCGGTCCTCGCCGAGCCGCTGCAGGTCCTCGTGCAGCGCGTTCAGCGAGCGATCGCTGTCCAGACGCCGCTCCACCGACGCTTCCAGGTGCCCGAGGGCCGTTGAAAGCCGCGCCAGTGCGGATTCGAGTGTACGGCTCGCCCCCGAGCCTGCATCTGCCATCAGGTCAAACCCACCTTGTCAGGCATACCACCACGGCGGCGCCAACCGAAAACCGGCCCTGAACACAACTCCTGGCGGTGTCCCGGAGAGCCCACGCAAGATTTAAAGCAAGCTGCGAGCGCGCGGCAATAAGAGGATGAACAAACTTAACGGTTTTTGAACGCGCTCACCGTCCGAGGGAACTTTAGGCAAACCGCAGAGGCTGCGTCAATGGCGCGCAGGCCGCCTCCGCAACGCGGCTTGCGCCCTGCGGCACTTTCGCCTTTGTTGACTCGCCAAGGGTTCCTGATATTTGTCGGGCGCCTTTGGTCGGCCCTCGGGCGGATGCCGCCTGCGACAGGCGCGGCGACCCGCGCATCGACCCCGTGTCCCAAGCCGGAGAGAAGGCGCACCTCGAAGAGACCGGCGCTTCGCCGACCCAAGCAGCGGGATGAATATGACCGATCTTGAAAAACACCAGCGCATGGCGAACGCGATCCGCTTCCTGGCGATGGATGCCGTGGAAAAGGCCAAGTCCGGCCACCCGGGTCTGCCCATGGGCGCAGCCGACATCGCGACGGTGTTGTTCACCCAGTTCCTGAAATTCGACCCGACCGCTCCCGACTGGCCCGACCGCGATCGCTTCGTGCTGTCCGCCGGCCACGGTTCGATGCTTCTCTACGGCGCGCTCTACCTGCTCGGTTACGAGGACTTCAGCCTCGACGAACTGAAGAACTTCCGCCAGATCGGCGCCAGGACCGCCGGCCATCCCGAATTCGGCCATGGCGCCGGCATCGAGACGACCACCGGCCCGCTCGGCCAGGGTCTTGCGAACGCCGTCGGCATGGCGATCGCCGAGCGGCTGCAGGCCACCCGCTTCGGCGACGATCTCGTCGACCACTACACCTACGTGCTCGCCGGCGACGGCTGCCTGATGGAAGGCATCAGCCAGGAGGCGCTGACGCTGGCCGGCCACCTGAAGCTGAGCAAGCTGATCGTCATCTGGGACGACAATGGCATCTCGATCGACGGCCGCGTCGACGTCACCGATTCCACCGACCAGATCGCCCGTTTCGAGGCCTCCGGCTGGGCGACCATCCGCGTCGACGGCCACGATCCGGCTGCCATCGCCGCCGCCCTGCGCACCGCCCAGGCCAGCGACCGCCCGACCCTGATCGCGGCCAAGACCACCATCGGCTTCGGCGCGCCGACCAAGGCCGGCAGCGCCAAGGTTCACGGCTCGCCGCTCGGCGCCGACGAGATTGCCGCCACGCGCAAGGCGCTGAACTGGCCGCACGCCCCCTTCGAGATCCCCAGCGACGTTCTCGACGCCTGGCGCATCGCCGGTCTGCGCTCGGCCCACGCGCACAAGGACTGGGAAAAGCGCTTCGCCGCCAAGGACGCCGAGACGCGCGCCGAATTCGAGCGCCGCAACCGCGGCGACCTGCCCGCCGCCCTCAAGCCGGCGCTCCAGGCCTACAAGAAGAAGTTGGCGGAGGAGCGCCCGACGCTCGCCACCCGCCAGGCCTCGGAAGCGGTGCTGACCGTCATCAACGAGGTGGTGCCCGAAACGATCGGCGGCTCCGCCGACCTGACCGGCTCCAACAACACCAAGACCCCGCAGACCCTGCCGGTGACGCCGGACGATTTCTCCGGCCGCTACATCCACTGGGGCATCCGCGAACACGGCATGGCCGCGGCCATGAACGGCATGGCGCTGCACGGCGGCGTCATTCCCTATTCCGGTACCTTTCTGGTCTTCTCGGACTACTGCCGTCCCGCCCTGCGTCTCGCCGCGCTGATGAAGCAACGGGTCATCCACGTCATGACCCACGATTCCATCGGCCTTGGCGAGGACGGCCCGACGCACCAGCCGGTCGAGCACTTCGCCGCCCTGCGCGCCATTCCCGACCTGCTGTTCTTCCGCCCCGCTGACGTCACCGAGACGCTGGAGTGCTGGCAGCTGGCGCTGGCCGCCGACGACAAGCCGTCGGTGCTCGCCCTGACGCGCCAGGGCCTCGCCGCCCAGCGCACCGCCTTCGAGGAAGACAACCTGTGCGCCCGCGGCGCCTATGTCCTGGCCGACGCCGAGGAAGGCGCGGCGGCGACGATCTTCGCCTCCGGCTCGGAGGTCGAGATCGCCATGGCCGCCCGCACCGCCCTGGCCGCCGACGGCATCGCCACCCGCGTGGTGTCGGTGCCCTGCTTCGAGCTGTTCGAGCAGCAGTCGGACGACTACCGGGCTGCCGTGATCGGCAACAGCCCGGTCAAGGTCGCGGTCGAGGCCGGCATTCGCATGGGCTGGGACCGCTTCATCGGGTCGGACGGTCTGTTCGTCGGCATGACCGGCTTCGGCGCCAGCGGCCCCTACAAGGAACTCTACGCGCATTTCGGCATCACCTCGGCCGCCGTGGCGGCCGCGGTCAAGGCCGGCCTCGCCGGCAAGGAGAACGTCTGACAGACGGCGGCGGCGTCCCCGGCCCGGCGGGCGCCGTTCTTCTTTCTCACGGGCAGGTGGACTCCTGCCCACAACTCGGTCGGCGCCCGCCGACAGGCCGGCGCCGCGGTGCCGGCGGCGGCGCCCGCAAGGAACGGGAGTGAACTATGGTGACCAGGGTTTCCATCAACGGGTTCGGCCGCATCGGCCGCAACGTGCTGCGCGCGATCGTCGAGTCCGGCCGCACCGACATCGAGGTCGTGGCGATCAACGACCTCGGTCCGGTCGAGACCAACGCCCACCTGCTGCGTCACGATTCGGTGCATGGCAAGTTCCCCGCGAAGGTGACTGTCGAGGGCGACAGCATCCGCATCGACGGCGGCAAGCCGATCAGGGTCACCGCCATCCGCGACCCCAAGGACCTGCCCTGGGCCGATCTCGGCGTCGAGGTCGCGATGGAATGCACCGGCATCTTTACCGACAAGCCCAAGGCCGAGGCCCATCTGGCCGCCGGCGCCAAGCGCGTGCTGGTCTCCGCCCCCTCCAACGGTGCCGACAAGACCATCGTCTACGGCGTCAACCACGACGCCCTGACCGGCGCCGACATGGTCGTCTCGAACGCCTCCTGCACCACCAATTGCCTGGCGCCGGTGGCCTACGTCCTCAATGCCGCGGTCGGCATCGAGAAGGGCTTCATGACCACCATCCACTCCTACACCGGCGACCAGCCGACGCTCGACACCATGCACAAGGACCTCTACCGCGCCCGCGCCGCGGCCATGTCCATGATCCCGACCTCGACCGGTGCCGCCAAGGCCGTCGGCCTCGTCCTGCCCGAACTGAACGGCAAGCTCGACGGCGTCGCCATCCGCGTGCCGACCCCGAACGTCTCGGTCGTCGACTTCAAGTTCATCGCCAGGCGCCCGACCACCGTCGACGAGATCAACGCCGCCATCCGCGACGCCGCCAACGGCAAGCTGAAGGGCATCCTCGGCTTCACCGACGAGCCGCTGGTGTCCATGGACTTCAACCACGACAGCCACTCCTCGGTCTTCCACATGGACCAGACCAAGGTGATGGACGGCACGCTGGTGCGCATCCTGTCCTGGTACGACAACGAATGGGGCTTCTCCAACCGCATGTCCGACACCGCGGTGGCGCTCGCCAGCCGCATTTGATAGGTTGCCCACAAGGGAAGCCTGCATGAACGAAGCATCGAAGCCAACGGAAGAGTTCTCGAAGCTGGTCGATCTCATTTCCGACCGTCTTCCGGATCTTCGTTGTCTTCGATGCCATCACGATGGGTTCTACCTGTCGCAGGACTTGAGTCCTCCTGGGTACTCCTTTGGCGAAGTTCCCGACCTGATCATTCAGTCGGAACGGGCGGGAATTCCTCCGATCACCACGCTGGTGTGCCGGCGTTGCGGACATATCGAACAGCACCTCACCTCTGTGCTGATCAATATCAAGCCGACCGAGGCAACTCCCTGATGACGAGTATCGTCCCCTTTCCCCCAGGCAAGGGCTCAGCCTCCGGAGGGGGACCAGAGGGGCCGACGATGGAACAGCGCGTTGCAGCCTTGGAGGCGACCTGTGGCAGGATCGAAGCCGCGCTAGGACGCCTCGAACCGGCAATCCGCCAGATCGCAGAGGACAGCAGGGACTTCCGCAAGAGCGTGTCCGGAATCGAAACCGATATCGCACGGATGGAAGGAAGGATGAGCGGCCTCGAGGGGCGCGTCTCGTCCATCCCCACCACACTTCAAATGGTCGTGCTTGTCCTCACCACCTGGGGTGCGGGCGCAGCACTTGTCTTCACCGTTGTGAGATACGCCCAACCATGACCTTCAAGACCCTCGACGATCTGGCCGGCATTGCCGGCAAGCGCGCCCTCGTCCGCGTCGACCTCAACGTCCCGATGAAGGACGGCAGGATCACCGACGACACCCGCATCCGCGCGGTCGCGCCGACTATTCTCGATCTCGCCGCCAAGGGCGCGAAGGTCGTCCTGCTCGCCCATTTCGGCCGGCCCAAAGGCCAGGCGGTCGCCGATATGAGCCTCGCCCCGGTCGCCCCCGCCGTTGCCGAGGTGCTCGGCAGGCCCGTCGCCTTCGCCGCCGACTGCATCGGCGACGCTGCCTCCGCGGCCGTCGACGCGATGGCCGACGGCGAGGTCCTGCTGCTGGAGAACACCCGATTCCACGCCGGCGAGGAGAAGAACGACGACGCCTTCGCCAAGGCGCTCGCTGCCAATGGCGACCTCTACGTCAACGACGCCTTCTCGGCCGCCCACCGCGCCCATGCCTCGACCGAGGGCCTCGCCCGCCTGCTGCCGGCCTATGCCGGGCGCACCATGCAGGCCGAGCTGGAAGCCCTCGGCGCCGCGCTCGGCGCGCCGAAGCGGCCGGTGCTTGCCGTCGTCGGAGGCGCCAAGGTGTCGTCCAAGATCGATCTTCTGGAAAACCTCGTCGGCAAGGTCGACATGCTGGTGATCGGCGGCGGCATGGCCAACACCTTCCTCGCCGCCCGGGGTGTCGACGTCGGCAAGTCGCTGTGCGAGCATGACCTCGCCGAGACCGTGCGCACCATCATGGCCGCAGCCGAAAGGTCGGGCTGCGAGATCGTGCTTCCGGCCGATGCGGTCGTGGCGCGCGAATTCAAGGCGGGCGCGGCCAACGAGACCGTCGGCCTCGACGCCATTCCGGCCGACGCCATGATCCTCGACGTCGGCGCCGCCTCGATCGAGGCCGTGAAGGCCGCGATCGACCGCGCCGCCACCCTGGTCTGGAACGGCCCGCTCGGCGCCTTCGAGATCGAGCCCTTCGACAAGGCCACCGTCGCGGCCGCGCGTCACGCGGCGGATCGCACGAAAGCGGGCAAGCTGCTGTCGGTCGCCGGCGGCGGCGACACGGTCGCGGCCCTCAACCATGCCGGCGCGGGCGCCGACTTCTCCTATGTCTCGACCGCCGGCGGCGCCTTCCTGGAATGGCTGGAAGGCAAGGAACTGCCGGGCGTCAAGGCCCTCGACGCCTGAACCGGCGACTGAACCGGCCGGAAATCAGGCCCCGCGCCCGGAAGGGGCGCGGGCGTCGCATGCACCGGCCGCCGTTTAAATCGATATAAATCTCGCCGGCTGCCTTCTCGGCCGTTGGACTGATTTGCACGGATCGAAAATCACGCTAGACACGCAGCGCCCGGACCCTGACCCCGCCCGCCGGAACCCGGACCGCCCTGCGGCCGTTTCCGGCTCGAGCGACCTTGTCCATGGTCCGCGATCCGTTTCATCCCGCGCGCGACGCGCCGACCGCATTCAAGTGGAGACGCAACATGGCACGAATTACCCTCCGGCAACTGCTCGATCATGCCGCCGAGCATGACTACGGCGTGCCCGCCTTCAACATCAACAACATGGAACAGGCGCTCGCGATCATGGAAGCCGCGGACGCGACCGACTCGCCCGTCATCATCCAAGCGTCCCGCGGCGCCCGCTCCTACGCCCACGACGTCATGCTCAAGCACATGATGGACGCGGTCACCGAGATCTACCCGCACATCCCGGTCTGCGTGCACCTCGACCACGGCAACGAGCCGGCGACCTGCATGACCGCCATCCAGGCCGGGTTCACCTCCGTGATGATGGACGGCTCGCTCACCGCCGACGGCAAGACCCCCGCCGACTGGACCTACAACGTCGGCGTGACGAAGACCGTCGTCGACATGGCCCATCTCGGCGGCATCTCGGTGGAAGGCGAACTCGGCGTGCTCGGCAGCCTTGAGACCGGCATGGGTGACAAGGAGGACGGCCACGGCGCCGAGGGCAAGCTCTCCCACGACCAACTGCTGACCGACCCGGACGAAGCGGTCAAGTTCGTCAGGGAGACCAAGGTCGACGCGCTCGCCATCGCCATGGGCACCTCCCACGGCGCTTACAAGTTCACCCGCAAGCCGGACGGCGAGATTCTGGCGATGCACGTGATCGAGGAGATCCACCGGCGCCTGCCGGAAACGCATCTCGTCATGCACGGCTCCTCCTCGGTGCCGCAGGATCTTCAGGATATCATCAACAAGTACGGCGGCAAGATGCCCCAGACCTGGGGTGTGCCGGTCGAGGAGATCCAGCGCGGCATCAAGAACGGTGTGCGCAAGATCAACATCGACACCGACAACCGCATGGCGATGACCGGCCAGATCCGCAAGATCCTCGCCGAGAACCCGGGCGAGTTCGACCCGCGCAAGTACCTCAAGCCCGCCCGCGATGCCATGACGAAGCTCTGCACGGAGCGCCTGGAAGCCTTCAACACCGCAGGTCAGGCTTCGAAGATCAGAAAGGTCCTCACGCTGGCCGAAATGGCCGCCCGCTACAAGTCCGGCGCCCTGGACCCGAAGATCGCCTGACGCGCTTCGGCCGTCGCTTCGCCTGCACCACCGGAAGAGGGGCCTTGCGTCCCTCTTTCGCCGTCTTTAGGGACATACAGTCGATATAGTGATCGACGCCTCGAGCCGATGACGCTGTCGGCCGCATCAACGGACACCGCCTTGAACCGCCCGCGCCTCTTTCTCGTCACGCCGCCCGATCCCGTGCCGGCCGATTTCCTCGGTCCGCTTGAGCAGGCCCTCGGCGGCGGCGATGTCGCCTGCGTGCTGATCTACTGCCCGACCTCGGAGTCGCGGGCCCTGCAGGCGACCGCCGAGGCTTTGGTGCCGTCGATCCAGGCCGCCGGCGCGGCCGCCCTCGTCTACCGCGACACCCAGGCCGCCGGCCGCTCCGGCGCCGACGGCGTCCATGTCGACACCTCGCTCGAGGACATCAAGCTGGCCGTCGAGAGTCTTCGGCCGACCCGCATCGTCGGCGCCGGTGGCACCAAGCTGAAGCACGAGGACATGGAAATCGCCGAGACCGGCGTCGACTACCTGTTCTACGGCCGCCTCGACCTCGACGAGCGCCCCGAGCCTCACCCGAAGACGATCGAGCGCGCGGCCTGGTGGGCCGAGCTGTTCCAGACGCCCTGCGTCGCCCTTGCCGGCAACACCGCCGACTCGATCGAGGCCGCGGCCGCGACCGGCGCTGATTTCGTTGCCATCAAGGATGCGGTCTGGCAGCATCCCGACGGACCGGCCGCAGCGGTGCGCGCGGCCAATGCCATCCTGGAGCGGCACCCGTTCGAAGAAGCGAGTTGATGCACATGCGGGACCGGCCCCGTAACGCAGCCCGGAGTACCTCTCCGCAAACCGCTCTGTGCACCGCCGTGCTTGCGTCCCTGGTCGCCCCCCTTGTCTGCGGCCTCGCCGTGCTTGCGGTGGCCGCCGCGCCCGCCGTCGCACAGGCCCAGACACCCGTTCCGCCGCCCGCGCCCGAGCAGGTCGCTCCGGCCGATGCCCAGCAGGAGGCGGCTCCAGAGGGCGACGGCGCTGCCGGACCGCTGCGTCTGGTCAGCCTGATCGAGGTCGGCCCGCCGGGCCTCGACGCCGACGCCGAGGTCACCGCCGACATCGCCTACGGCGCTTTCCAGCGCGGCTGGTACCTGACCGCTGTCGCGCTTGCCACGCCGCTCGCGGAAGCCGGTGACGCCGCCGCCCAGACCCTGCTCGGCGTGATGCAGGAAACCGGTCTCGGCATCGCCCAGGACAAGCGTCGCGCCGCCGAATGGTATCAGGTCGCCACTGTCACGGGCGATCCCGGCGCGGCGTTCCGCCTGGCCCAGCTCTACCTGCTCGGCCAGGGCGTGGAGCGCGACAAGAAGAAGGCCGCCGACCTGTTCGAGATCGCCGCCGATGCCGGCAATCCCTCGGCCATGTACAATCTCGCCATCCTCTACCAGGAGGGAGAAGGCCGGCCCTACAACGAGGCCGAGGCCGCAAAGCTGCTCGAACGCGCCGCCGACCTCGGCGACACCGAGGCCCAGTACTCCCTCGGCCTGCAGTATCTGGAGGGCAACGCCACCATCCGCGATCCCGCCCGCGGCGCCTTCTGGCTCGGCCGCGCCGCCCGCCGCGGCCATGTCTCCGCGCAGGTCTACTACGGCATCCTGCGCTTCCAGGGAAAGGGCGTCGAACCGGACGAGGCGGAGGCCGCCGACTGGTTCGAACGCGCCGCCGCCGCCGGCAATCCGGTCGCCATGAACCGCCTCGCCCGCATCTATGCCTACGGCCGTGGCCGCGATGTCGATCCGGTCGCCGCCGCCTCCTGGCACTACGTCGCGCGCGCACTCGGCCTGTCCGACCTCGAACTCGACGGCTATGTCGCCGGCCTCGACCAGCAGACGGTTGACCGGGCCCTCGCCAGGACGCGCGACCTCGCCGCCACCTTGATGCCGAAACGGGAGGACCCGTCGCTCGCCGCGCCCTGAGGCGCCGGACCGCTCCGGCTTTTTTCCTTGAAACGGCGCCCGTTTTGTGTTGGACAGGCGCGTCGTCGGTGCCAGCGCCGCCTGCGGCTCCCGCCGGCCGGCGCGCGCCGTCCCCCGTTTCACAGCTTTTGCAATCGGTCGTTCCATGAAAATCAACGGTAACGAGATCAAGCCCGGCAACGTCCTCCAGCACCAGGACACGCTCTGGGCCGTCGTCAAGGTCGAACACGTCAAGCCCGGCAAGGGCGGCGCCTTCGCCCAGGTCGAAATGAAGAACCTCCTCGACGGTCGCAAGCTCAACGAGCGTTTCCGCTCCGAGGACAAGGTCGAGCGCGTCCGCCTGGAACAGAAGGACTTCCAGTACCTCTACACCCAGGAAGACATGCTGATCTTCATGGACACCGAGACCTACGAGCAGCTGGAACTGCAGAAGGACTTCGTCGGCGACCGCTCGGCGTTCCTGCAGGACGGCATGATGGTCACCGTCGAACTGCACGAGGACCGGCCGATCGGCATCACCCTGCCCCAGTATGTCACGCTTCAGATCGCCGAGGCCGACGCCGTCGTGAAGGGTCAGACCCAGTCGTCGTCCTACAAGCCCGCGATCATGGAGAACGGCGTGCGCGTCATGGTGCCGCCCTTCATCACCGCCGGCGAGAAGATCATCGTCGACACCGGCACGCTGGAATATGTCCGCCGCGCGGACTGACCGTCCGACACGCCATATCCACGCCGCGCGGGTCCGCGCGGCGCACCACCCGACAACCGGCAGCAGTCCATGGCGCGCACAGCCCTCCTCAACGTAATGGTCCAGGCCGCGATAAAGGCCGGCCGTAGCCTCGTCCGCGATTTCGGCGAGGTGGAGAACCTCCAGGTGTCCCGCAAGGGCCCGAGCGACTTCGTCTCCGCCGCCGACCGCCGCGCCGAGGAGATCGTGCGCGCGGAGCTGACCAAGGCCCGCCCCGCCTATGGCCTGCTGATGGAGGAATCGGGCGCGACGGAGGGCACCGACGGCCAGCACCGCTGGATCGTCGACCCGCTCGACGGCACCACCAACTTCCTGCACGGCATCCCGATCTTCGCCGTCTCGATCGCGCTGGAGCGCCAGGGCCAGATCGTTGCCGGCGTGATCTTCAATCCGGTGATGGACGAGCTCTATACGACCGAGCGCGGCCGCGGCGCGTTCCTCAACGACCGCCGCCTGCGCGTCGCCGGCCGCACCGCGCTGCCCGACTGCCTGATCGGCACCGGCATCCCCTTCCTCGGCAAGGGCGACCACGGCCGTGCCTTGAGGGAAATCCGCCAGGTCATGCCCGAAGTCGCCGGCATCCGCCGCTGCGGCGCCGCCGCCCTCGACCTCGCCTGGGTCGCCGCCGGTCGCTACGACGGCTTCTGGGAGCATGGCCTGTCCCCCTGGGACATGGCCGCCGGCATCCTCATGGTGCGCGAGGCCGGCGGCTTCGTCTGCGACATCAACGGCCGGGACGACATGCTGGAGACAGGCTCGATCGTTGCCGGCAACGAGGCCGTCCAGGGCCATCTGCGCAAGCTGCTCGCCGCCGCCAGGGACTGAACCGAGGCAGAACCGACGACCGAACCGGGCACGACGCCGGGCCGCCGGCCCTTGCCATTAATGCGTGGTTAACCGTTTGCCCCGGTCGGATTAACGGTTTTCAACGGTCCGGCATTCGCGCTATCACAGGGGCCATGTGAAACAGGCGGAAGCTTGGCGGCTCATGGCACGCGAATTCGATCCCTACAGTCTGTCCAGCCCGAAGGCATACCTGTCCTTCATGATCATCTTCCTGGTGATCGTCGCCTTCATTGCCTTCATCCTCTACCGGCAGATCTCGACCGCCTTCATGAGCAACCCGGGCCTCAACGGCCTGATCGTCATGGTCGCGGTGTTCGGCATCCTGCTCACCTTCGGCCGCGTCATCCGCCTGTTCCCGGAGATCACGTGGGTCAACGGCTTCCGCCTCGGCGATCCCGGCCTCGAGGTGCGCCGCCCGCCGGTGCTGCTGGCGCCCATGGCCACGCTGCTCGGCAACAAGGTCGGCGAAATGGCGCTGACGCCGATGACCGCGCGCTCGATCCTCGATTCCATCGGCATGCGCCTCGACGAGGCGCGTGAGATCTCGCGCTACCTGACCGGCCTTCTGGTCTTCCTAGGCCTGCTCGGCACCTTCTGGGGCCTGCTGCAGACGGTCAGCGCCGTCGGCGCCACCATCCAGTCGCTCGACGTCGGCTCGGGCGACGCCAACGTCATCTTCGAGGACCTCAAGGCCGGCCTCGAGGCCCCGCTCAGCGGCATGGGCACCGCCTTTTCCTCGTCCCTGTTCGGCCTCACCGGCTCGCTCGTCCTCGGCTTCCTCGACCTGCAGGCCGGCCAGGCGCAGAACCGCTTCTACAACGAGCTGGAGGACTGGCTGTCGACCCTGACCGACATCGAGCCGGAGGAAGGCGTGCTGCGCCCCCCGCCCGCCCCCACCGAGCAGCTGCAGCAGGCGATCGACCGCCTGCGCCGCTCGGTCGAGGAAGGCGGCGGCAAGCAGGCCAACCAGGCCATGGCCAACCTCGCCGAAGGCATCCAGGGCCTCGTCAAGCACGTGCGCTCGGAGCAGCAGATGATGCGCGACTGGGCCGAGACCCAGGCCGACCAGCAGAAGCGCATCGAGGCCCTGCTGGCCTCCATTTCCGCCGCCTTCGACCGCGCGAAGGACTGAGGCCGTGGCCGGCTCGCGCGTCCGCAGGCGACCCCAGGGCACCGACTACTGGCCCGGCTTCGTCGACGCCATGGCGACGCTGCTGCTGGTCATCATCTTCCTGCTGTCGATCTTCATGCTGGCGCAGTTCTTCCTCAGCCAGCAGCTGTCCGGCCGCGACACGGTACTCAACCGCCTGAACGCCCAGATCAGCGAGCTGACCGAACTGCTGGCGCTGGAGCGCGCCTCCAGCCGCGAACTGGAAGACACCATCACCACCCTGCAGGCGAGCCTCGGCGAGGCCACCTCCGAGCGCGACCGGCTGGTCGGCCTGCTCGACGACCGCTCCGGCGCCGCCGCCGCGGCCGGCGGTCGCGCCGCCGCGCTGGAGGGCATGCTCGACGAGGAGAAGCAGATCAGCCAGCGGGCGCTTGCCCAGGTCGAGCTGCTCAACCAGCAGATCGCCGCCCTGCGCCGCCAGCTCGCCGCCGCCAACGCCGCGCTCGAGGCCTCCGAAGCCAAGGAGCAGGAAAGCCAGGCCAAGATCGCCAGCCTGGGCCGCCGGCTCAACGCCGCCCTCGTCCAGCGCGTGCAGGAGCTGTCCCGCTACCGCTCCGACTTCTTCGGCCGGCTGCGCGAGATCCTGTCCCAGCGCTCCGACATCCGCGTCGTCGGCGACCGCTTCGTGTTCCAGTCCGAGGTGCTGTTCCCGTCCGGCTCGGACGAGATCAACCCCGCCGGTACCGTCGAACTCGGCAAGCTGGCCGAGGCGATCCTGGAACTGGAGGCGCAGATCCCCGAGGAGATCAACTGGGTCCTGCGCGTCGACGGCCATACCGATTCCCGTCCGCTGTCGGGCACCGGCCGGCTGCGCAACAACTGGGAACTGTCGTCGGCCCGCGCGATCTCCGTGGTCCGCTACCTGATCGACCGCGGCGTCGACCCCAAGCGCCTGGTTGCCGCCGGCTTCGGCGAGTTCCAGCCGCTGGAGGACGGCGACAGCCCCGAGGCGCTGGCCCGCAACCGCCGCATCGAGTTGAAGCTCACCGAACGCTGAGCGCAGCGCTACGTTTTGCGGCCTCGGGCCAGCCGTTCTCGCAGCCACACCCGGATCTCCTTGCCGCTCAGGAACAGCGGCAGCCGTGAAGGCCCTTCCTCCTGCGCGAAGGACAGGCCCACCCGGTCGATCTCGCCGGCGCCGGTGACGTCGCGCACGATCAGGTCGACCTCGCCGCAGGTGACACGGTCGCCAACCTCCGCCGTACCGCCCAGTCGCTGCAGCATGAAGTCCGCGATGCTCTGGTCCAGGTGCCGGTCCGGGATGGAGCGCAGGCCGTAGGCGTTGATCAGGTCGATCAGCGGCTGGCGCGGATCGAGGACAAACTTCCCGAAGAAGTCGGCGTCGTCGACGGTCAGTTTGGCGGGGCTGGCGAACAGCCGGTCGAGCAGGTGGATGTACTGGGGCGCGACGAACATGTAGACGAGATCGTCCTCCTGCAGCCGACCGGCATACTGGTAGCGCATGGACCGACCGTCGCGCACCACGAGCGACGGCCGGGCCCAGCGCGGCAGGCGTTCGCCGAGCAGCACCGGGCTTTCGCGCACCACGCGATAGACGATCAGCTCGTGGTCCGCCCGACCGGGCAGTTCGAGACCGACGCGCTCCACCGGCCCGATCCGCACCGGCACGATCAGACCGAGCCAGCGGGCCATCGGCCGGATCGTCCAGCCCTGCAGCAGCAGCGACGTCAGCACAATGATATAGGCGATGTTGAACAGCAGCTGGCCGTCCGGCAGACCGGCAGCGAGCGGGATGATGCCGAGCAGGATCGACACCGCGCCGCGCAAGCCGACCCACGCGATGAACGCCGTCTCGTTGCGCTGGTAACCGAACGGCAGCAGGCAGAGCCAGACCGCCATCGGCCGGCAGAAGAGCGTCAGCGCGACCGCGAGCGCGACGGCCGGCAGTGCGATGTCGAGGAACTGCGACGGCGTTGCCAGCAGGCCGAGGGTAAGGAACATGGCGATCTGCGCCATCCAGGTCAGGCCTTCCAGGAAGCGGCGCAGGCCCATGTAGCCGGTGATGCCGCTGTTGCCGGCGACAAGCCCGGCGACATAGACCGCCAGGAAGCCGCTGCCGCCCACCATGCCGACGAAGCCGAACAGGCACACCGCCGCCGACAGCACGCCGATCGGATAGAGCGCCCCTTCGAGCGTGATCCGCTTCGCGGCGGCGACGAGGGCGTAGCCGCCGGCAAATCCCATGACGGCGCCGATGCCCATCTGGATCGCGAAGCCTGCGGCCAGGTCCTGCCAGACCTTCGCCGCCGCGGCCTCCCCGGCAAGGATCAGTTCCAGCAGCACGACCGTCAGGAAGATCGCCATCGGGTCGTTCGAACCCGATTCCACCTCGAGGGTGGACCGCACCTGGTCGCGGAGCGTGATGCCGCCCACCCGCAGCAGGAAGAACACGGCGGCCGCATCGGTCGATCCGACGATCGCGCCGAGCAGGAACGCCTCCAGCCTGGGCAGGCCGAAGATGAAATGGGCGAAGACGCCGACCAGTGCCGCTGTCAGCAGCACGCCGAGCGTCGCCAGCGTCACCGCCGGGGCGGCCGCCTGGCGGAACGAGCGCAGCTTGGTGTCGAAGCCGGAATCGAACAGGATGACTGCGAGCGCGAGACTGCCGATCAGATAGGCGGAGTTGGCATCGTCGTACCGGATGCCGAGCCCGTCCTCGCCTGCGAGCAGGCCGATCGACAGGAACACCAGCAGCAAGGGGGCGCCATAGCGGAACGCCAGGGCACTGGTCATAACCGAGGCAAGGACGAGACCGGAGCCGATGAGGAAGACCGGAAAGATCAAGTCTAGCATCGCCGGCTCTGCTCGCTTCCTCGCCCGGTTTGCCGTCGTTCCGCTTCGCATGCGGACACTCGCCGCTGCCAATGACGGTCTGGTCCACGAGACCCGTCAGCGCATTGCGGCAGAAGTGGGGCGGACCCTTCCTTTCTGCCCGCGCAACCTTGCGCGGACACGGATTCGCCGTGGCGCGGCGGGTCACGCGTCAGCGCGAGGGGTGCCGAATCGTCGCGCGAAGGCGTGACAATTCGGCAACCCTGTCTCCGTTGCTTCCGGTTCGCGATGCCGCCACGCCATGCGGGATGCCGGACAGGGGCGGGCACGAAAAAGCCGCCGGACGCGTCCGGCAGCTCAGCGTGTCGACACACCCGCAGCTTCTCCGCTGTCATTCCGGCCAAGCGGAGCGCGAGCCGGAACCGGAGAGCCACGGTGTCGATGATGTCAAGACGGAGACCGGGAGGCCCCGGCTCGCCGATCCCGTATCTGCGCTTCGCTGCGTGCGGGATGACGCGTTTGGAGCTTTGTCGGCCCTCGGCCGCCGGACGGTATCCGGCGGCTGGTCCGCTCGACGGTCGCCCGTTCAGAGCCGGTGGTCGTCGTCCTCGTCCCGCTTCGACTTCTTGAGCGAGTTGAGCTTGGCGAACACCGCGTCGGCGTCGATCGCCTCCTCTTCCTCGCGCGGCCGGCGGTCCATGGTGAAGGCGGCGGCGATCGCCTCCTCGCTGGTCGACTCCTCGACCGGCACCAGGGTCTCGGCGTACTCCGGCTCCGGCCGCGGCGGAGCGTTCTTGGCCGCCTTCTCGACCTCCATGTCCAGTTCGATCTGGCTGCACAGGCCGAGGGTGACCGGATCGGACGGCGTCAGGTTGGCCGAATTCCAGTGCGTGCGCTCGCGGATCGCCTGGATCGTCGGCTTGGTCGTGCCGACCAGGCGCATGATCTGCGCATCCTTCAGTTCGGGATGGTTGCGCACCAGCCACAGGATCGCATTCGGCCGGTCCTGGCGGCGCGACACAGGCGTGTAGCGCGGGCCGCGGCGCTTGCTCTCCGGCACCACCACCTTCGAGCCCTGGAGCTTGAGATGGTAGTTCGGGTCGCGCTGGCCCTTCTCGATCTCTTCGCGGGTGAGCTGGCCGGTCAGCACAGGGTCGAGGCCCTTGATGCCCTGGGCCGCCTCGCCGTCGGCGATCGCCTTGACTTCGAGGGGATGGAGTTTGCAGAAGGCCGCGATCTGGGTGAAGCTCAGGGCCGTGTTGTCGACGAGCCAGACGGCGGTGGCCTTCGGCATGAGGGGCGTGTTGGCCATCGGGTGTAATCCTCCTGTGGGCTTCCTCGCCCGGCAGGGCGAAAAAGCAACATTCCAATCGATTTGATGGGAGATTGACCCGAATATAGGCATCAACGGCGCGAAACGCAATTGCTGCGCGTCGCGACGGCACAGGTTTTCCGCGTGTCTGCGGCTTCGGCGACCCTCCCGCGCCCCAATCGGAGCTTAATCGACCGTCAGCACGATCTTGCCGATGTGGCCGGAACTTTCCATGCGCCGGTGCGCATCCGCCGCCTTCGCCAGCGGGAAAGTCGAATCCATCACCGGCCTGACGGTGCCGGCCTCCAGCAGGGGCCAGACCTTGTCTTTCAACGCGGCGGCGATCGCCGCCTTGAATGCCGTGTCGCGCGGCCGCAGCGTCGAGCCGGTATGGATCAGGCGCTTCTGCATCAGGCGGGAGAAATTGACGTTTTCAGAGATGCCGTTGAGCGTTGCGATCTGGCAGATGCGCCCCTCCACCGCGGCCACCTTCCAGTTCTTCTCGACATAATCGCCGCCGACCATGTCGAGGATGACGTGCACGCCCTCGCCGCCGGTCTCGGCCAGGATCTCGGCGACGAAGTCCTGCTTGTTGTAGTCGATCGCCACGTCGGCGCCGAGCGCCCTCACCGCGTCGAGTTTTTCCGCCGAGCCGACGGTGGTATAGACCTTGGCGCCGAACGCCTTGGCGAGCTGGATCGCCGTCGTGCCGATGCCCGACGTGCCGCCATGGACCAGGAACCGTTCTCCGGCCCTCAGCCCGACCCGGTCGAACACGTTGCTCCACACGGTGAAGAACGTCTCCGGCACGGCGGCAGCCTCCTCCATCGTGAAGCCCGCCGGCACCGGCAGCGCATGGCTCTCGTGCACCTTGCAGTATTCCGCATAGCCGCCGCCCGGCACCAGCGCCGTCACCCGGTCGCCGACCGCGAAGGCGGTGACCTGCGTGCCGACCGCCGCCACCGTCCCGGCGACCTCCAGCCCGGGCAGGTCGGAAGCGTCCTTCGGCGGCGGATAGGCGCCCATGCGCTGCAGCACGTCCGGCCGGTTCACCCCGGCAGCCGCGACCTTGATCAGGATCTCGCGGCCGAGCGGCACCGGCACATGCCTCTGCTCCGGTGCCAGAACGTCCGGCCCTCCGGGGGCGGTGATCGCGATGGCAGTCATCATGCTCGGCAGTTCGCTCATCGGGGCCTCCTCGGATCGGACGGTGGTGCCGTCGTTCGACGGTGCGGCCTGTCATGTACCGCGCCCGTCCGCGGCTGGCAATTCGGGGCTCTTGGGCTATCCTGAACCGGAAACGCTAGGCGTACCGAGTCAAGGCGCAGGTGTCGCGCTCTTCCGGCAGCGCTCCGGCGGGTCTCCGGCCGGTCTCCGGAGACAAGTAGGACAGGTTCAGGAGGCCTTGATGGACGATTTCGAGACACGGGGACGAACGGCCAAGGCGGTCGGGACAGTATTCGCAGGCCAGGAGCTAGACGCCCTGTCGGAGACAGAACTTGCTGAAAGAATTGAGAAACTTGAGGCAGAGATCGAGCGGACAAGGGCTGAACTGACGAAAAGGAGATCCGTCAGAGCGGCCGCCGACGCGCTCTTCACGAACGGATCTGCGTAATTATCACAATGTTTACGATAACAGATATGTGATGATCCAATTCGAGTCACTCGAATCGGTAAAAGTTTAGTCGTTTACTTCTTGTTAAGCTTTCTGATTGATAACTAAAACGTCCAGTCATCTGGATTTCGAGTGGCTCCTGTCCACTCTGTTTGACGCCTCCCTGTTAATGACTTCGAGCCGCGGGTTCCGCGGCTCTTTTTTTCGTCATCCCGCCATAGTAGGGTTAACCCCGTTCCGCGACGCCGGACCGCATTTTTGGGCGAGTGGCACGGCAGTTGCTCCGTAGGACCCGAGCGTCACGCGGTGTCCCGAAATCGGACGCCGGTGGATAAGGGTCCCGGCGCGGGACCGGGTTTCAGGTAGAAGGCGTAACGACCCATGACGGACGATTCCAGGAAGCGCAGCACGTCGCCCGAGATGGTCAGCTTCGCGGACCGTTTGGCTGCCTCGCAGAAGTTCCAGGCCCTGTTCCAGGAAGGCATGGGTTTGGTTGAGGAAACAGCAACTTACCTCGACGGCGAGGGCCGCTCGCAATCCAAGCGGCTGCCGCGGCCGGCGTCGCTCGCCTATGCGACGGAATCGATGCGCCTGACCACCCGGCTGATGCAGCTAGCGTCCTGGCTGCTGCTGCAGCGCGCCGTCAATGAGGGAGAAATGACCGTCGAGCAGGCCGGCAGCGAGAAGAACAAGGTCCGGCTCGACAAGCTCAGCAGCGCCACAGGCGGCTCGGCATGGAATGACCTGCCCGAACACCTGCAGGATCTTATCCACCGGTCGATCCGTCTTCAGGAGCGCATCCGCCATCTCGACGCCATGCTCTATCCGAAACCCGACGACACCGCAGAAGCAGTTGAAAACACTATGGAAAATCCGGTCGCGTCGCAACTGAACCAGCTCTACGCGGCCTTCGGCAGAGCGGGCTGAAAAGCCCTTCCTTCCGCCTGATTCCCTCCTCTGCCAACAAAAAACCCGGCACGAGGCCGGGTTTTTATCCGCGCAATCTGGCGGCCTTACGACCCCAGGAAACCCGCGTACTTGTTCTTGAACCGGGACACGCGCCCGCCGCGGTCCATCAACTGGCGGTCGCCGCCGGTCCAGGCCGGGTGCGAATTCGGATCGATGTCCAGCTGCAGGGTATCCCCCTCCGACCCATAGGTCGAGCGGGTAAAATACTCGGTGCCATCGGTCATTACGACCTTGATGGTGTGGTAGTCGGGATGGATATCCTTTTTCATCGCCGGTCCTTTCCAGCACCTTCCGCAGCCCGTCGGCACGGGCCTGCCAGCGCGGTGCATGTATCAGAAAACGGGCCAGCGTACCGAAAGCGGACGCAGCCCCTGGAAACATGAGGCGCTGCTATACCCCAAGACGGCCGTCAAAACAAGGCTGCCGGACCGGCCGGCGCCGGCATTTTTCTTCTTGGAATCGGCGCCCGGTTGTTCCAAGTGGAAGGCAGCAAGAGGAACCATCTGGAGATCCGCGTTTTGGCCCGAAACCGATCCGGCGCCCCGACAGGAGGCGAAGCCGCCGAACGGCGGTCCCTTCGTCCCCTGCGCCAGCTCCTTCCCTACCTGGCGCGCTACAAGGCGATGGTTGCCGGCGCGCTGCTCGCCCTGCTGGCCGCCGCCTGCGTGACGCTGGTGCTGCCGATCGCGGTGCGACGCATGATCGACAGTGGCTTCGGCGCCGACGATCCCGCCCTCATCAACAATTATTTCCTCATGCTGATCGGCGTAGCGGCCGCCCTCGCGCTGGCCAGCGCCACGCGCTACTACCTCGTCATGTGGATCGGCGAACGCATTGTCAGCGATGTCCGCACGGACGTGTTCGCGCATCTCACACGCCTCAGTCCCGCGTTCTTCGACACCGCGAAATCGGGCGAGATCCTGTCGCGGCTGACCGCCGACACCACCCAGATCAAGTCCGCCTTCGGCGCCAGCGCGTCCATCGCCATGCGCAATCTGGTCATGTTCGTCGGCGCGGTGACATTGATGATCGTCACCAGTCCGCGGCTGTCGGTCATCGTCCTGGCGGCCATTCCGATCATCGTCCTGCCGCTGATCGGCTTCGGTCGAGCCGTCCGCCGCCGCTCGCGCACAGCCCAGGACACTCTTGCAGCAGCATCGGCCTTCGCCGCGGAGATGCTCGGCGCCGTCCGCACGCTCCAGGCTTTCACGAGCGAACGCTTCGCCGCCCGCCGCTTCGGCCAGTCTGTCGAAACCGCCTTCACGGCCGCCCGCACCGCAACGGCAGCCCGAGCCGTCCTGACCGGCTTCGCCATCTTTATCATCGCCTCCAGCGTCGTCGCCGTGCTCTGGATCGGCGCGGCCGATGTCTTCGCCGGACGGATGACCGGCGGAGAACTCGGCCAGTTCCTGCTTTACTCGATCCTGGCGGCAGGCGCCCTCGGCGAGCTTTCGCAGGTCTGGGGCGAGATCTCCCAGGCAGCGGGTGCGGCCGAGCGGCTGAGTGAAATCCTGCGCATCGAGCCGGAAATCCAGCCCCCCAGGGATCCGATCCTCCTTCCCGAACCTCCGCGCGGCGCAATCGCCTTCGAGGGCGTTTCCTTTGCCTATCGCGGCAGCGGCGCGATGCCCGTCCTGCACGACATCGATCTCGCCGTCGCGCCCGGAGAGACGGTCGCCGTCGTCGGCCCCTCGGGGGCCGGAAAGTCGACGCTGTTCCATCTGCTGATGCGGTTCTACGATCCGACCAAGGGCACGGTGCGGCTCGACGAGATCGACCTGCGCGCGGCCGAGCCCGAAGACGTCCGCCGTCGCATCGCGCTCGTCCCCCAGGACACCATGATCTTCGGGGCCAGTGCCGCCGAAAACATCGCCTACGGCCGCCCCGAAGCCAGTCCGGCGGAAATACGCAAGGCGGCCGAGGCAGCCCTCGCCGGCGACTTCATCACCGCGATGCCGAACGGCTATGACACGGCGATCGGAGAACGCGGCATCACCTTGTCCGGGGGGCAGAGACAGCGGATCGCGATCGCCCGTGCGATTCTCAAGGACGCTCCGGTGCTGCTGCTCGACGAGGCCACGAGTGCCCTCGACGCCGAGAGCGAAACGCTGGTGCAAATGGCGCTGGAGCGGCTCATGGCCGGCCGAACCACGCTCGTCATCGCCCACAGGCTGGCCACCGTGCTGAAGGCCGACCGTATCGTCGTGATGAACGAGGGACGTATCGTCGAGTCGGGTCGCCACGACGACCTTGTCGCCGCCGGTGGCCTCTATGCCAAGCTGGCGCGGCTTCAGTTCCAGGCCGGCGCCGAAGCCCTCGCGGGCGCTCCCGCCAAATAGATCACCCGATGCTTCGCCTATTCGGCGTCCGGAACGGCGACCGTGTAGTTCAACGGCAAGCGACCACCATCGGCGTAGAGCGTCTGGCCGGTGACGTAAGAGGCATCGCCGGATGCCAGGAACGCGGCAACACCGGCAATTTCGGAGGGCTCGCCGACCCGCCCCATCGGCGTCCGCGACAGGATGCGCGCCCGCGCGGCAGGATCGCTGTTCACCGAGGCCAGCATCTCCGTCATGATCGACCCTGGACCGATCGCATTGACCCGAATGCCATGGGGCGCCAGCGCCAGGGCGGTCGCCTTCGTCAGTTGCGCGACGCCGCCCTTGGAGACGCAATAGGGAACCTGCCCCGGAATGGCGAGCACCGCGTTGATCGACGACATGTTGATGATCGTGCCGGGCTCGCCGCCGGCTTCGACCTTCTCGACCATGTGGCGCGCGACGGCCTGGGAGCACAGGAAGGTACCCTTCAGATTGACCTGCAGGACGCGATCGAAATCGGCTTCCTCGAGATCGAGGAAATCGGCGCCGACCGCAATGCCAGCGTTGTTGACCAGAATGTCGATGTCTCCGAAGGCATTGAGCGTCTCGGCAACGAGGTTGCGCACGTCCAGCCTTTCAGCGACGTTGCAATGGATGAAGAGCGCTTCACCGATCGCCCGCAGATCTTCCGCCGCGGCTTCACCGGCATCATCGTCGACGTCGGCGATCACCACCTTGGCCCCGTCGATGGCAAAGCGTCTTGCGATTGCCAGTCCGATGCCACGCGCGGCGCCGGTGATGATCGCGACCTTGTTGGTAAGGGACACGGGCATTCCTCACAGGTCCTTGAACGAAACGAGCCGCCGAAACGGCGGCTCGCACAATAGGAGCAACAACGGGTGCTGTCGATGCCCGGCTCGACCTTACGATTCGCCGACGATGCCATGGGCGCGCAGGGCAGCCTCGATTTCGTCAAGAATGGCCGGATCGTCGATCGTCGCCGGCATCTTGTATTCCTGGCCGTCGGCGATCTGACGCATCGTGCCTCGGAGGATCTTGCCGGACCGCGTCTTCGGCAGACGATCGACGGTGATCGCGATCTTGAACGCGGCGACCGGCCCGATCTGGTCGCGCACCAGGCGGACGAGATCGGCCTCGATCTCCGCGTGCGGGCGCGTGACGCCGGCCTTCAGGACAACGAAGCCGCAGGGCAACTGGCCTTTGAGCTGGTCCGAGATGCCGATCACGGCGCATTCGGCGACATCCGGATGCGCCGACAGGACCTCCTCCATCGCGCCGGTCGAAAGCCGGTGGCCGGCGACGTTGATGATGTCATCGGTCCGCGCCATGATTGACAGATAGCCATCTTCGTCGATGACGCCTGCATCCGCCGTCTTGTAGTAACCCGGAAATTCGGCCAGATAGCTCGAACGGAACCGTTCGTCTGCATTCCACAGCGTGGGCAGGCAGCCAGGAGGCAACGGCAGTTTGACCACGATGTTGCCGAGCGTGCCGGCCGGAAGCGGATGGCCGGCATCGTCAAGCACGCGCACGTCGTAACCGGGCATCGGCACGGTCGGAGAGCCATGCTTGACCGGCAGCATGCCGAGTCCCATCGGATTGCCGACGATGGCCCAGCCGGTCTCCGTCTGCCACCAGTGGTCGATCACCGGCACGCCGAGCTTGTCCTCGGCCCATTTGATCGTGTCGGGATCGGCCCGCTCGCCGGCCAGGAACAGCGTCCGGAACAGGGCGAGATCGTAATCGGCAATCAGCCTGCCCTCCGGGTCCTCCTTCTTGATCGCCCGGAATGCCGTCGGGGCGGTGAACAGCGCCACCACGTTGTGATCCGAGATCACCCGCCAGAACACGCCCGCATCGGGCGTTCCGACCGGCTTGCCTTCGAACACCACCGTCGCGCAGCCGTGCAACAGCGGCGCATAGACGATGTACGAATGTCCGACCACCCAGCCGACATCCGAGGCCGCCCAAAACACCTCGCCCGGCTGGATGCCGTAGAGGTTGGACATCGACCACTTCAGAGCGACCATATGTCCACCGTTGTCGCGCACGACCCCCTTGGGTTGGCCGGTCGTGCCGGACGTGTAGAGGATGTAAAGAGGGTCGGTCGCCTTGACCGGGACGCAATCCACGGTGCGCCCAGAGGCAAGCGCATCGGCCATCAGGGCGCCAAGATCCCGGTCGCGCCCCTCCACCAGTTGCGCGGTGACCTGCTCGCGCTGGACGATGAAGCAGTGGGCCGGCTTGTGCCGGGCCTGGGCGACAGCCTCGTCCAGCAGCGGTTTGTACGCGATCACGCGCCCCGGCTCGATGCCGCAGGACGCGGAGATGATCGCCTTGGGCAGGGCGTCGTCGATCCGGGTCGCCAGTTCATGCGCGGCGAAGCCCCCGAAAACCACGGAATGGATCGCGCCCAGCCGGGCGCAGGCGAGCATCGCCATCACCGCTTCGGGGATCATCGGCATGTAGATGATGACCCGGTCGCCCTTCTCGACCCCGCCGTCGCGCAGCACTGCCGCCATGGCCTGCACCTTCGCCAGCAGTTCCTCATAGGTGTAGGTCTTCCGGGCACCGGTGATCGGACTGTCGTAGATCAGTGCCGGCTGGCCGGGCCGTCCTCGCTCGACGTGCCGATCAAGACAATTATAGCAAGTGTTGCATTCGCCGCCGACGAACCAGCGACCATAAACGCCGGCATCCGGATCGAAGACCGTGTCGTAGGGTTTGAACCAATCGATGTCCGCAGCAGCATCGGCCCAGAAGGCTTCGGGATCGCGCTTCCAGGCCTCATAAGTTTCGTTGTAGCGACTAGCCATCTCAGTTCGTCCTCCCCGGAAACAGCTTTCCGACCACGCTGCCGCACTCGGTTTTTCGCCCCGAGAGTGCGAAACGGCGGCCGTTTTCGCAATAGCTACGCGCTAAGACATTCGAAGGGATGGGGTCTTTACGTAAACCTCCGGACTATGTTTGATACGGCCACTCTCCTCGATGGCCTGCACCGGCCCCTACATTGGATCCTCTCCCACATGGCGCCGATCACCGACCCGATCTTCTATGCCGCGGCCATACCTGCGGTCATTCTCGCAGGCCTCTCCAAGGGCGGCTTCGGCGGCTCCATAGGCATGCTGGCCGTGCCCCTTATGGCGCTGGTGATTCCCCCCTTGCAAGCGGCCGGGATCATGCTGCCGATCCTGCTGGTCATGGATGCCGTCGGACTGTTCGCCTACCGCGGCACATTCGATCGGCGCACCCTCCTGATCCTGTTGCCGGCCGGCGTTGCCGGCGTAGGCATCGGCTGGGCCACGGCAGCCTGGGTCGAGGATGCCCATGTGCGCCTGATCGTCGGCGTGATCGCGCTGCTTTTCGTCGCCGACTACCTGCTCGGCGGCGCCCGCTCGCGCGAACCGCGCCCGCAGCGTACCGGGCCCGGCCTGCTGTGGGGATCGGTCGCAGGCTTCACCAGCTTCGTCAGCCATACGGGCGGCCCGCCGTTCCAGCTCTACGTCGTACCGCTGCGCCTCGCTCCGGCGGTCTTTGCAGGAACGGCCGTGATCTTTTTCAGCGTCATCAACGCCATCAAGCTCGTGCCCTATTTCTACCTCGGCCAGTTCGACGCCACCAACCTGGTCACCTCGGCGGTGCTTCTGCCCCTGGCTCCGCTCGCAACCCTTGCCGGCGTGCGCCTGGTCCGGCTGGTCGACCAGGGCCTGTTCTACCGGCTGATCTATGCCTTCATGGCCATCGTCGGCCTGAAGCTGGTCTGGGACGGCGCCTGGCCCCTGCTCGGCTGAGCATTGCCCGGCCGCTCCACCCGCGCGCCGATTCCATTGCCAGCGTTGGGAATCCGCGGTTTGATGGCGCCAACGACGAAGAACGGGAGGAGCCTCGATGGCCGGCAACGGCAGCCCCTACACACGCGATCTCGACCGGACGGCGGCCAACTACGCGCCCTTGAGCCCGCTTAGCTTTCTTGCCCGCGCCGCCGACGTGTTCCCGGACCGAACGGCCGTCGTGCACGGCTCGCAGCGGTTCGACTATCGCACCTTCTACCGGCGATGCCGCGCGCTCGCCTCGGCGCTCGCCGGGCTTGGCATCGGCAGGAACGACACCGTCACCGTGATGCTCTCCAACGTCCCTCCGATGCTGGAGGCCCATTACGGCGTACCGATGGCCGGGGCGGTGCTGCATTCGCTCAATACCCGCCTCGATGCGGCGATCATCGCCTTCCAGCTGGATCACGCGGAGTCGCGCGTCGTCATCACCGATCGGGAGTTCGCGCCTGTGATGAGGCAGGCGCTCGCCCTGGCCAGGGTGCGTCCGGTGGTGATCGACTATTCCGATCCAGTCTACCCGCAGGAGGGGGAACGGCTCGGCTGCATCGACTACGATGCGTTCGTCGCGTCCGGCGACCCGAACTTTGCCTGGTCGTTGCCGGAGGATGAATGGGACGCGATCACACTGAACTACACGTCCGGCACGACCGGCAACCCGAAGGGCGTGGTCTACCATCATCGCGGCGCCTATCTGCTCGCCCAAGCCAACATCCTGACCGCCTCGATGGCCAAGCACCCGGTCTATCTGTGGACCCTACCGATGTTTCACTGCAACGGCTGGTGCTTTCCCTGGTCCCTCTCGGTCGTCTCCGGAACCCATGTCTGCCTGCGCTGGGTCCGGCCCAAGGCGATCTGGGACCTGATCGCCGACGAAGGCGTCACCCATCTGTGCGGCGCGCCGATCATCATGTCGACCCTGCTCGGCACCCCGCCAGTGGACAAGCGGAGCCTCGACCGGACCGTCGAATTCTTCACCGCCGCCGCTCCTCCACCTGAGTCCGTGCTTGCCGCCATGAAGGACGCCGGCTTCAACGTCACTCATCTCTATGGGCTGACAGAGGTCTACGGGCCAGCCGTGGTCAACGACTGGAAAGGCGAGTGGGACGGGCTACCGGCCGACGAACAGGCCGCCAAGAAGGCCCGCCAGGGCGTGCGCTACGTCGCACTCGAAGGCCTGACGGTCATGGATCCGGCGACCATGACGCCGGTACCGGCGGACGGCCAGACCCTCGGCGAGGTCATGTTCCGCGGCAACGTTGTCATGAAGGGCTACCTCAAAAACCGCGAGGCGACCGAGGAGGCATTTGCCGGCGGCTGGTTCCATTCCGGCGACCTCGGCGTGCTTCACCCCGACGGCTATATCCAGCTCAAGGACCGCTCCAAGGACATCATCATTTCCGGCGGCGAGAACATCTCCTCCATCGAGGTGGAAGACGTCCTCTACAAGCACCCAGCCGTCCAGGCCGCCGCCGTGGTCGCCAGACCCGACGAGCGATGGGGCGAGACGCCCTGCGCCTTCGTGGAACTGAAGGCCGGCGCGCAGACGAGCGAAGAGGAGATCATCGCGTTTTGCCGCGCGCGCATGGCGCACTTCAAGGCGCCGCGAACGGTCGTCTTCTGTGAATTGCCGAAGACCTCGACCGGCAAGATCCAGAAATTCGCGTTGCGCGAACGAGCGCGCGGCCTCTGAACTGCCGACCCGGGCCGGGAAACGAAAAAACGCCGCGGCACGCCGCGGCGTTTTTTTTCGGGCCAAATGGCCAAGAACGAAGGAGCAGGCTAGTGGACCGTCTCAATGGTCCTGAGCTTCTGGATTTCGTCCTTGAGCCGCAGCTTGTGTCGCTTCATTTCCGCCAGTTCCAGGGAATCTACGCTGGGATGGAGAAGCGCATCTTCGATTTGCCGCTCGAGGGCGGCATGACGGCGCTCCAATTCGGCGAGATGCGACTGCATTGACATGGATGGGCCTCCTTGTCTATTGGCTCAGACGCAAGCATAGTGCCATAGCTACGACCGGTTTGTCGAATGCGGAAAATACGTGCTGCTTCAATTCCCGCAATACCGCAGCGCGAAACGCATCTTACGATTACGTAAGATTTAAGAATAAACCAAGTACCCACAACTTTTTCAACAGTCGGGAACCCGACTGCCACCGCAATTTGCGGACAAAAACAAAATGTTAGCCTTTTCCGACCGAAATTCGGCTCGATCCGCCTCCAAACGCGGTGTACCTTCATTCAAGTGTCGGCAAGACGGGATCAAGTAGATTGCCGGCGAAGGACTTTTGCCCGGCTTGGGCATCAGCGTCCGACGTGATTTGTGTCTGGGGAGTTCCATGTCGGAAACCGATGAAAAAGCTCTCAGGATGGAACTGGCGCAACTGCGGCAGGAACATCGCGACCTTGATTCGGCAGTCCAGGCGCTCGCATCCCTCGGCTCCGCCGACGCCTTGCAACTGCAGCGCCTGAAGAAAAAGAAGCTCATGATTCGCGACCGTATCGCCGTGCTCGAAGACCAACTCTTCCCCGACATCATCGCCTGACAGAAAACTTGACCCGGACCCCTGCGAAGGACGCAGATGACTGCCCTTGCGCGCCGGGGGCGCACACCTATAATCCGCGCCTTCCCGAGTCCAAAGGGTCGACAAGGAGAGCTTATGGCCAACGGGGGCGTACCGGTCGCGATCATCATGGGCAGCCAATCGGACTGGCCGACCATGAAACATGCCGCCGACATTCTGGACCATCTCGGCATCCCCTATGCCGCCAGGATCGTGTCGGCCCATCGCACCCCGGAGCGGATGTATACCTTCGCCAGGAGCGCGCGCGCCGAAGGCTTCAAGGTGATCATCGCCGGTGCTGGCGGCGCCGCGCACCTGCCGGGCATGACGGCTTCGCTGACCCCGCTGCCGGTCTTCGGCGTGCCGATCGAATCGCGCACGCTAAAAGGCGAGGACAGCCTGCTGTCGATCGTGCAGATGCCCGCCGGCATCCCGGTCGGCACGCTGGCCATCGGCAAGGCCGGCGCCGTCAACGCCGCCCTTCTGGCTGCCGCCGTGCTGGCCCTGACCGACGAAACGCTTGCCGAAAGACTCGACAGCCATCGCAAGGCGCAGAGCGACTCCGTCGCCGAGTTTCCTTCCGACGAATTTTGAGGTTCCCATGGCGGACACCGTGCGGCTTCGGCCCGGCGATACGATCGGAATCCTCGGCGGCGGGCAACTCGGCCGCATGTTGGCGCTCGCCGCCGCGAGCCTGGGCCTCAAGACCCACATCTTCTGTCCGGAGCCCGACAGCCCGGCCTTCGACGTGACGGCCGACTTCACCATCGCGGCCTACGACGACATCGGCGCCCTGAACGCCTTCGCCGCCGCCGTGTCGGTGGTCACCTACGAATTCGAGAACGTGCCGGGTCCGACGGCGGCGCATCTTGCCGCCCGTGTTCCGGTTCGCCCCGGCCCGACGGCGCTCGAAGTCTCCCAGGACCGGCTGAGCGAAAAGGACTTCCTGAGTGGCGCCGGCATCGAGCTTGCCACCTACGCCCGCATCGACAGCGACGACGACCTGAAGGCTGCCCTGGAGCGGTTCGGCGGCCGCGGCGTGTTGAAGACCCGGCGCTTCGGTTACGATGGCAAGGGCCAGGTGATGCTCCGGCAGGCGTCCGACCAGCGCGGCGCGCGCCGGGCCATAGGCGATGCACCGGCGGTGCTCGAACAACTGATCACCTTCGAGAAGGAGGTGTCCGTCATCGTCGCGCGCGGCGTCTCCGGACAGACCGAAGTCTATGACGTCACCGAAAACCGCCATGAGCACCATATCCTGAAGACGTCGACGGTGCCGGCGTCCGTTTCTGCGTCAACCGCGGCGACGGCAAAGACGATCGCCGGAAAGATCGCCGAAAGCCTGGACTATGTCGGCGTCATGGGCGTCGAGATGTTCGTCGTGGCCGACGGTGATGGTGAACGCCTGCTCGTCAACGAAATCGCGCCGCGTGTCCATAACTCCGGTCACTGGACAGAGGACGCCTGCCTGACCTCCCAGTTCGAACAACACATGCGCGCTGTCGCCGGCTGGCCGCTCGGCTCGGCGGAACGCCACTCGGACGTGATCATGGAGAACCTGATTGGCAACGAGGCTGAGTCCTGGGAGGAGATCCTTCGGGAGCCCGGCGCGCGACTGCATCTCTACGGCAAGCGCGCCAGCCGTCCCGGGCGGAAGATGGGCCACGTTAACCGCATCCGGCCGAAGTCCGCCTAGACCCGCACCAGGCCGAGCCGCTCGCGGTTGGCGAACCGCCAGATGGCCATGGAAGCCGTGGCGGCGAGACCGCCGGCAAGCCCCCACCAGATGCCGATGCCGCCGAGGCCGACACCGAAGGCAAGGCCATAGGACAGGCCAACCCCGATCACCCAGTAGCCCAGCAGCGCGAAGACGAGCGGGACGACAGTGTCGCCGAGGCCGCGCAGCATGCTGCCGCCGCTGATCTGCGCTCCGTCGAAAAGCTGGAAAAGCGCTGCCACGCTCAGAAATGACACCGCGATCGCCAGCACGTCGGCCGCCTGCGGGTTGTCGAAATCGAGGAACAGCGAGACCAGCACGTCCGGGACGGTCCAGAAGGTGACGGCCGCACAGCCCATGAACCCGAGCGTCAGCCCGAGTGCCGTCCAGCCGGCCCTGCCGATACCCGCCAGGTCGCCCCGGCCCATCGCGAGGCCGACCCGCGCCATGCCGGCCTGGCTCAATCCGACCGGAACCATGAACACGATCGACGCGATCTGGAGGGCGATCCCGTGCGCGGCCAGCGGCAGGGTGCCGATCCAGCCCATCATCACCGCCGATCCGGAAAACAGGACGCCCTCGGCCACGATGACCGTCCCGATCGGCCAGCCGAACCGGACGATCTGGAAGAACACCGGCCAGTCGGACCGCCACAGGCGGCCGAAGATCGTGTACCGGCGCAGCCGGCGATGCCGGGTGACGTAGACGACCAGCAAGACAAAGTTCATCGACGCCGTGAACACCGAAGCGATCGCAGCACCGACCAGTTCCAGGCGCGGCGCCCCCAACAGGCCGAAGATCAGGACATAGTCCAGCCCCGCATTGACGACCGCACCGCCGAGGGTGGTCCACAGCAGGATCTGCGTGCACTCCATCACGGTGAGGAAGGCGCGAAGCGCCATGATCGCGAGCGACGGCAGCAGCGTCCACTGCATCACCAGCATATAGCCGCCGGCAAGCCGGGAGATCTCCGGATCCTGTCCCAGCAGCACCAGGATCTGCTCCGTGAAGGACAGCGTCACCCAGACCGGCAGGCAGTAGAGCGCGACGACCCAGAGGCCCATGCGAACCACCCGCCGGAGGTCTCGCGGCGTCTTCTGGCCGACCGCCCTGGCCGCCAGCGGGATCACCGCCTGGGTCACGCCCATTCCGAAGAACCAGAACAGGATGAACAGGTTGAACGCGAGGACCGCCGCAGCGAGTTCCTCTGCGCCGAGCCAGCCGATCATCACCACGTCCGTCGTGTTGATCGCCATTTGCGCCAATTGGGCGCCGACCAGCGGCAGGCCCAGGGTCAGGGTCGGCTTGATGTCGCTGCGCCACAGACCGATGGCAGCGCCGTCCTCCGCGGCTATACGGTTCACGTTAGCCATTCCCGGCTCCCGAAATCGCACGGACGGAAATACGCTCGTGCGCGCCAAGAGTTAGTCGGCCGGAGCGAGACTGTCCAGCGGATCGCTCCAGTCGTCCCGCCGCCCGTCAAGGCGACCGGTTGCGCCGGTGCAAGCACCCGGAAATGTCCCGAAATCCGCCGCTTCCAGCTGGGTAGACGCCAGTGGACAAAGCGCCGTGATTCTGGTAATGACCCGCGCCAGTGAGCGACGCGTCAGCGGCGACGTGGTCGTATGACCCAGCCGGCGGCATGGCTTCGCTTCCTGAACATGAATTCTGTAGCACGCCCGCAACGCTGTTTGCAGGCAGTGGAAGGATGGGATTAGACGCGTGCAGGTTCTGGTTCGCGACAACAACGTCGATCAGGCGCTGAAGGCGCTGAAGAAAAAGATGCAGCGCGAGGGCATCTTCCGCGAGATGAAGCTTCGCGGCCACTATGAG